>NZ_QULD01000014.1:0-89736 GCF_003481425.1 Blautia sp. OM06-15AC
CTTTTTTCGAATTTTCTTATTTTTAGAAAAATATAGTTAATTCTGCATATTTTATATTTTATCTGAATTTTTTAAAAAAGACCGTACGCATCACACGCCGGTCCTTTTTCCACAACTTCCTTCTAATTTTTCCCCACGCGCAGAATCGCATCCTGAATATTTTCCACCGGAATCAGTGCGATTCCACCGATTTTCTCCACGGGCTTCATGCAGACAGCAGGTAAAATCACCCGCTCGAAGCCCAGTTTTTTTGCTTCCAGTACACGCTGTTCCGCCATGCTGACGGCGCGGACCTCACCGCTTAAGCCGACCTCGCCAAATACGACCGTTTTCTCATCGATCACCTGATCTTTGTAGCTCGATACGACGGCAAGTGCGATGCCAAGATCGATCGCCGGCTCATTCATCTTGATTCCGCCTGCGATGTTGACGTAGGCATCGCTTGTCGAAAGATTGACTCTTGCGCGTTTTTCCAGCACTGCCATCAGCAGGTTCACACGGTTGAAATCGCATCCTGCTGCGGTGCGGCGCGGGATTCCGAAATTACTGTGGCAGACCAGTGCCTGAATCTCGATCAGGATCGGGCGCGTTCCCTCCATGGAGCATGCGACAACCGAACCGGAAGCTCCCTCCGGCCGTCCGTTCAGCATGTACTCCGATGGATTTTTCACTTCCACGAGTCCCTCTGTCTGCATTTCGAAGACGCCGATCTCATTTGTAGAACCAAAACGGTTTTTGACGCCGCGTAGAATCCGGTAGGACGCATGACGGTCGCCCTCGAAGTACAGCACGGTATCTACCATGTGTTCCAGCACACGTGGGCCGGCCACATTACCGTCTTTTGTCACATGACCGACGATAAAGATCGAAATTCCCATTCCCTTTGCAATCTGCATCAGCACATTCGTCGATTCCCGGACCTGGGATACACTGCCCGGCGCGGAGCTGACCTCCTCGTTGTACATGGTCTGGATCGAGTCGATGACGGCAATCTCCGGCTTCTCTTTTTCCATGACGGCGCGGATGATGTCAAGATTCGTCTCACAGAGCAGGGACAGATTTTCATTAAATTCTCCGATCCGCACGGCGCGCAGTTTGATCTGGCGCAGGGACTCCTCGCCGGAAATGTATAAAACCTGATGTCCTGCTGTGGACAGCATGCGGCACACCTGCAGAAGGAGTGTGGATTTTCCAATTCCCGGATCGCCGCCGACCAGTGTCAGGGAACCCGGCACGATTCCTCCGCCGAGCACCCGGTCGAGTTCTCCGATTCCCGTCGGGATACGCTCTTCTTTTCCTGTTGAAATTTCCGTCAGATGCACCGGCTTTCTGCCCGCTGCGCTGTGGCTTCCGATCCCCTGGTTTCCCGCCGGTGTTTTGGCCGCCGTCGGTTCCTCCACAAACGTATTCCATTCTCTGCACGCCGGACACTGGCCCATCCATTTTGCTGACTCATAGCCGCAGTTCTGGCAGAAAAAGGCTGTTTTTTTTGCTTTTGCCATAGTTGTGTCTCCCTTATAATTGTCAAAAAAAGCTGCCGCACACGTTCTGCGACAGCCTTCTTTTCTTATTTCATCATGCTTTTACGATTTCTACTGCTACATTCTCTGCTTTTTCCAGCTCTACGCTGAAGGAAAGTTTTCCGCCGAGGTTTGTGGTCATGTGGCCAACGTTTACACCGTCGAGCAGCACCTTGTATTCGGTCTCTGCTTCCATTTCAACGGTGATCTGTGCATCCTCCGGTCCTTCTACTTTGAAGGTCATGCCGCCGTCGAATACGTTCAGATCGGTAACTGCGGTTCCCGGAACGGATTCGTATACGAACAGTCCGTTTTTCTCCAGCTTTGTGATTTCCTTAAAGGTTTTTACTTTATACAGATCTCCTCTGTGCTCAAAATCAGATTTTTTTGCCTTTGCCGCAAGCTCATAATCTCCGAAGCTGATGCCTCCGTCTGCCTCTGTGCGGATTAATTCTTTTACTACTGACATTTGTAAATGCCCTCCTGGTCTTGTCTTTTGTGGTGTTTCGTTTGTTTGTGAAAATCATACCATAATCAAAAAGATTTTACCATATAATTTATGGAATTTTATATTATTTTTTCTCAAGAACCTTAAATGTAATCTCTTTCTTATTCATTCCAGCCGCAACGGTATCGCCTTTTTTCACTTCTCCGTTCAGGATGGCTTCTGCGAGCGGATCCTCAATTTTGCTCTGGATCGCGCGTTTTAACGGGCGGGCACCGTACTTGCTGTCGAAGCTGTTTTCCACGAGATATTCTTTCACGGTGTCACGGACTTTCAATTCAATGTCCATCTGCTCCTTGCAGCGGCGCTCCAGATCTTTGAGCAGAATCTGCAGAATCTTCTTCATATCCGCCTTGGTAAGCTGATGGAATACAATAATCTCGTCGATTCGGTTCAGGAATTCCGGCTTAAACATCCGTTTGACTTCTTCCATCACCTGGCCCTTCATGTATTCGTAGTCTTTCCGCTCATCTTCTGTCGAAAGGAATCCAAGGCGTTTCGGCGCTACAATGTTCTGTGCTCCGGCATTGGATGTCATGATAATGCAGGTCTGTTTGAAATCAACTTTTCTGCCCTGCGCGTCGGTGATATGGCCATCATCAAGTACCTGCAGCAGAATGTTGAACACATCCGGGTGAGCTTTCTCGATCTCATCGAACAGGATCACACTGTACGGGTTGCGGCGCACTTTTTCAGAGAGCTGGCCGCCTTCCTCGTAGCCAACGTATCCCGGAGGGGAACCGATCAGCTTGGAAACGCTGTGTTTCTCCATGTATTCCGACATATCAACGCGGATCAGGGCCTGCTCTGTACCGAAAACTGCCTCGGCGAGTGCTTTGGAAAGTTCTGTTTTTCCGACACCGGTCGGTCCAAGAAACAGGAAGGATCCTGTCGGACGGTTCGGGTCTTTTAATCCGACTCTGCCTCGTTTTACGGCTTTTGCCACAGCTGTCACGGCTTCTTCCTGGCCGACAACGCGTTTATGGAGTGTCTGCTCCAGTCTTGCCAGACGTTTCGATTCTCCTTCCGCGAGACGCTGTACCGGAATTTTCGTCCAGGTGGATACGGTTTTTGCGATTTCTTCTTCTGTTACCTGCAGTTTTTTGTTTTTGCAACGGCGTTCAAAGCGTTTTCGGATCTGCTCCAGATCTTTTTCGAGCTCCTGCTGGCGCGCCTGCAGTTCTTTTGCCTGCTCAAAATCGCCGGCACTGATCGCGGATTCTTTTTCTTTCTGTACTTCGAACAGTGTCTGCTCCTCTTTTGCCATGTTGTCCGGCACCTGGTAGCCGGCGAGCTGTACGCCTGCGGATGCCTCATCGATCAGATCGATGGCTTTATCCGGCAGGAAACGGTCGTTGATGTAGCGGACGCTCATTTTTACGGCTGCTTCCAGTGCTTCATCGGTGATTTCCACGCCGTGGTGGCGTTCGTAGTATGGGCGCAGGCCTTTTAAGATATCAAGTGCTTCGCTTTCCGTCGGTTCTTCTACTTTGACCGGCTGGAAACGGCGCTCCAATGCGGCATCTTTTTCGATGTATTTACGGTATTCTTCCAATGTTGTTGCACCGATGAGCTGAATTTCTCCGCGGGAAAGGGACGGTTTTAAGATATTGGATGCATCGAGTGCTCCCTCTGCACCGCCGGCCCCGATGATGGTGTGAAGTTCATCGATGAACAGCAGAATATTTTCATTTTCCGTGACTTCTTTGACAACGCGTTTGATACGCTCCTCAAATTCACCGCGGTATTTGCTTCCGGCTACCATTCCGGAAAGGTCAAGGACAACAACTCGCTTATCGCGGATCGTTTCCGGCACGATGCCAAGGGCAATCCGCTGCGCCAGACCTTCCGCAATCGCCGTTTTTCCGACACCCGGCTCTCCGATCAGACACGGGTTGTTTTTTGTCCGGCGACTTAAGATCTGAATGACACGCTCAATTTCCTGCCCACGGCCGACAACCGGATCGAGTTTTCCTTCACGCGCAAGCTCCGTCAGATCCCGGCTGTACTGATCCAGTGCCGGCGTTTCGCTGGTCTGCGCTCCACCTCTTGTCTGCGGTCCGCGGCCGGTGTTTGTATTTCCGCTTGCACCGCCCTGCAGCGGTGCCTCGCCCATGGCAGTAAGGATTGCTCCATATAGTTTCTGAATGTTGATCCCCATGGTAAAAAGCAAACGGGTAGCAACACAGTCACTTTCTTTTAAGATTGCAATCAGCAGATGCTCGGTTCCCACAGCTCTGCTCTTAAAACGCGCTGCCTCCGCTTCTGCATTTTCAAGCACTCTGCGTACCCGCGGAGTATAGCCCGGTCGGGATTCGGTCACGGTGTTTCCGCCTGGTGCAATCAGACGGTCAATCAGTTCGGTAAGCTGTCCGGCATCTACGTGAAACTCAGAAAGCACCATGCCTGCTGTGCCATCCTCCACGTTCAGAAGTCCGATCAGAAGGTGTTCGGTTCCTACGTAATTATGTCCACATTTTTCAGCTGTCCTAACCGCATATGCCAGTGCTTTTTTTGCCTGACTGGTATATCCTTCTCTCATAATACTATTGTCTCCTTCATGTTTCGTCTGCGTAATTGCTGTAAATTTCATCTACAAGCTGATGTACTTCTTCTTTTGATATATTTTTGCAGACGGCTTTTGCAAGAATCACCTGCAGATCTTCGCGCAGTTCCTGCATGGCATACAGTTTATCCGCATCGATAGAGATAACGGCTCCTTTTCTTCGGTCAATCGAAAGAAGCCCCTCCTGCCGGAGTACGCTGTAGGCCTTATTTACGGTATGCATGTTGATTCCGATATTGTCTGCGAGCTGTCTTACCGAAGGTAGAGTATCTCCTTCCTGAATTCTGGAAGTGGCAATACCCAGAATAATCTGATTTCTCAGCTGGATATAGATCGCTTCATCGCTGTTGAAATCGATCTGTATTGTCTCATAATACATAGTTACACCCTGCTTTCTCGTATCGTTTTGTTATACATATGTTATAACAATTCGCAGACTTTGTCAACAAACGGTTTCCCTACCTGTTTTTCTCGTAGATGATCTGAAGACCTTTCAGGAGCAGATTCTCATCGATGATGATGTCATGTCTGCAGTGCGGAATCACAGCTTTCGCCAGACCTCCGGTAGCCACAATCGTGCATTTGCAGCCAAGTTCTTCTTCCATCCGTTCGATCATGCCGTCGATGCTGGCAGCGTTTCCATAAATCATACCGCCTTTCATACAGTCCAGCGTATTTTTGCCAATGACTTTTTTCGGTGCTGTCAGACTGGTCTGGCTAAGCTGCGCGGCATTTGATACGAGAGCATCCAGCGAAGTACGAAGTCCCGGAAGAATCACGCCTCCGATGAAGCTTCCTTTCTGATCAAGTACACTCATCGTCGTGGCAGTTCCCATATCGATAACAATCTGCGGACATGTGTATTCATTCAGCGCTGCTACTGCTACTACAACAAGATCGCTTCCTGCCGTTGCGGGGTCGTCCAGTTTGATATTAAGTCCGGTCTTCACACCGGGGCCGACAACTTTGACCGGCTTTTTAATCACTTTTTCTGCCGCACTCCGGCAGAGCTCTGTCACCTGCGGAACAACGGAAGAGATGATACCTCCTTCGATCTGCTCCACCGGAATCTCATACAGTTCCAGTACATTTTTCAAGCTGACTGCGTATTCCAGCTCTGTTTTTGCCTTGTCCGTGGAGAGTCTTTCGATGAAGTATGTTTTTTTCCCTTCCACACACCCAAGGACGATGTTCGTGTTGCCGATGTCTATTGCAAGGATCATGATTCAGGTTCCTCCTGTAAAAACTATGAAATGAAATTCTTGTGGTTTTATTATACATGGTGCGGCGCTTTGAGACAAGGAAAAAGACAGCAAGAAAAAGACAATTAAGTCGATTTCATACTGTCTTCTGAATATTTCATTTTGAATTATCTATTCTTGTTGTTCACAAAAATAAATTTTACATCATTCTCAAACGAAGGTTCTGTAAAAGTAGCTCAGTATTTGTTTGAGTACTATACATTTTTACATCATTCTCAAACGAAAAGAAGCCGCAAAATACAATGATCGGCGTTTGAGTACCACACATTTTTACATCATTCTCAAACGTGCCTATCATCGATGAATGGGGAACGCGGGTTTGAGTACCATACATTTTTACATCATTCTCAAACTGACCCGCCGGATCGGAAAAAAGATCCGAAGTTTGAGTACCATACATTTTTACATCATTCTCAAACCATGGACACGACAGGGAAGGACGTTGGAGAGTTTGAGTACCATACATTTTTACATCATTCTCAAACGCTCCTGCGATGGCTATCGCAGTTCTGGTCGTTTGAGTACCATACATTTTTACATCATTCTCAAACAGCAGTAGCCTTTGTTTTACTGAACGCAACGTTTGAGTACCATACATTTTTACATCATTCTCAAACCACACTGTTCAACTCACCGACGATCAACACGTTTGAGTACCATACATTTTTACATCATTCTCAAACTGTGTTGGCAATTCTCCGCCGTTCAGAAGAGTTTGAGTACCATACATTTTTACATCATTCTCAAACAGGACGCCAGAGATACAATGCTTGGCAGTAGTTTGAGTACCATACATTTTTACATCATTCTCAAACGACATGTTATAAGTGTCAAAATTAGAAGAAGTTTGAGTACCATACATTTTTACATCATTCTCAAACCTCAAATTTAAAAATGAACTGCTTTCATCTGCACAAAACAGGTACTCAAACATCCGATGGATATTAATAGACATCACATCCATCTTTGTCAATTATATAATATTCTCTCTGATTCGAAAAGTCCCTTTGTATATTTTCTATGAAAAGCAAGGATATTTCATAGTAGCATGCCATTTGGGAGAGTTTGTTTATTTGTGTTTCGTTCAGATAGGATCGAATATTGACTAAAATCACCAGTTCTTTTTGGAGAAGTTCGGCCATAACTTTGATATATTGCGTTAATTTTTCCAGAAGTCCCATCTCTTTTTCGGTTTCTGTCTGAACTCCCATCAATTTTAGGAGTGCGCTCAAATCGATTTCCTCATTTTGTTCCAATTCGTACCCACTGACAGCTTCCAATTGATAGATGTATTTCTTCAGTTCCGCAATAATTCTCTGTGTTTCCAGAAACATTTCTTCATTTTGCGCACTTTTGACCAGCTCTGTAAATAACCGTTTTTGTATTCTGTGATCCGCAAAATCAAGAGAAAAGGGCGTTAATACCAATTCCACATCTCTTTTCATATTCAGCTCTGTGTCAGCTTTAGAAAGTACGAAATTTCCCTCCTCTCCCTGATTTTGTTTTTGCAGCTGCTCCACATATTTTAAAAACAGCTCCGGTGATTCTATAATCCATTCCGTGGGACAGTTCCGATGAATCGCAATAGGTTTTTCCAAGTCCACATGTACCAGTTTCATAAAATCACCAGCCTTTCATCCGTATTCAACACTTCGCTCTTTACGTTCCCAACAATCAGATCCATTTTCGCATACTGCTTCTCAGTCACCGTTAAAAGCTGTACCAGGCCTTCTTCCGGCTTATTTTTATGAATCTGATCCACGATTCCATTCACTGCAGTTGTATTTAACGCAAGCTTACAGTATACGGATTCCTGGAGCATCAGGAATCCGCTTTTCAATAAAAACTTTCGAAATCTCGCATATTCTCTTCTCTGATCGCCCGTCAGCACCGGAAGATCAAACAGTACCAATACTCTCATAAAACGATAACTCATAGGCCGTAAAACCGGATCAATGCACTGTCATTCTCATTTAAGGCATCAAATACACTTTTACAGTAAATTTTTATGGCATTATTCACATACTGTGTTTTCCCGTCTATCATGACTTCGTTGTTTAATACATTGACCAACTGTATTTTTTCCTCATGCGTAAATTCTTTCCTCTGCATTTGGATTACTTCCCGGTCAATCAGAACACGGAACGGTTCCATCAAATCGGACGCCAGATTAAACTGATTAAACATATTATCATGAAAGAGTCCGAGCTGTGTAATATAACCGCTCGCTACAATTTCTCTCGCAAACGCAGACAACAAAATGCTATATCCGTAATTCAGCGCTGCATTTTCCGGACAATCCGCAGTTCTGGTAAATGTCATGCCGAACAACGCATTGAAATATACCTTTGCCGCATGCCCTTCCCGGTTTGTCTCATCGTTCCAGCCAATCTCCTGTAAATATGATTCTAACAGACCCGCTTCTTCCTTTCCCAGATTTTTTAACAGTTCCTTCTGTTTTCGTATTTTTTCCGTCACAATCTCTGTCCAGATCGCTTCTTTACTGTGCCGGCTCCACTGAATCTGCTTTCTGATTTTATTGCTGGTATCATGACTTCCGTAATACCCAACCAGTTCCGACGATGGATTTCTCTTTTCATCGCAAAAAATCACTTTTATTTTCTTTTTGGTCAGCTCTGCCAGCAGACTTGTTGTGACTGTTGCTGCTGTTGACTCAATCAGAATGGTTGAGATTTCACTTAAATGTATTTTTGTTACTTCTTCATTTCGTACCACAAGATAACCAAGCTGATAGTCCAGCTTTGCCCGTTTGGAAATAACCACAATCCGCCAGCTCATAATGCATTCAGGTCTACTGCCTGCTCGTAAATACCGGTTGGCGATTGATGAATCATTTCGATTCGACTGCAATCGGTTATATTTTTGTTGAGATACAAAATTCCTGCTCTTCCAGATCCTCCAATTAATTTCAAATCAGCGGCAGCACTCTGGCACTGGAAAAAATGTAAAATTTCATACAAAACGATACACTTTTCTTCTATGCATAATTCTTTAAATTTTTCTCTTTTTTCCGTTAATGTCTTTGCCTGTGCTCCAAGTTTTTTTGCATATACCGTATTTGTTAATTTATTTAAAAAGGTTTCATACAGCATCACCACCTTCTTTTCTTCTAAATGGTCGGAATCGTAAATTTTCAGTTCTTTATTCTGTTTTTTACGTTCCACGTACTGTACTATTTTTTTCAGTATTTCTGTTTCTTCCTGGGAAAGTACCAGCTGATTTGCACCTTGCATCAATAGCTGATCTCCTGATCTTCCGGAAACCCACATATAAAATCCGTCCACACAAAACAGAGTATCTATTTTGATTTCCGGCACCAGCACTCGCGGATTCTTTAACTGTCTTTCCTCTTCCAGATACCGAATTATATTTTCTTCTGACTTCTGAATTTCCTTTTTCAGACGAATCGGCACATACTCGATTGTTCGTATTTTCTTTCCCTTTTTGCCCTCCGATTCTGCCAGTACAAAGTAAGCTCCCGCCTCTTTGTTATATCCTCCATACTTCTGTATATCACAAAGCCGTTCATCACTGCTCTTGATCGGAACCTGACCTTTTCCTTTTTTGACAATCTGCTGGTCAAACAATGCACCTGTTGCCTCATACGATCTTCGCGTCACAAGAATGTTGTTTTTTTCCATAAAATTTCGGACTGTCGCAATGGTTCCGTTCCCGCTTTCCCAGGCAATTTCTCCGTTTCGTTCAATTTTTTCCTGTTCAAACATCTTCTTCAGGTTATAACTTCTTCCCGGATTTTCCTTAATGAAGTGAATCGGATTTGATGTGAATTTTACAAAATATGCGTTGCCAACAACAATATTCAAATAAGCATCCTTCGCATGATGATAATCATTCATCTCCCGTACCTTCAGAAATTTAAAATCCTTACGGAACTTTGAAACGGTTGGCGCTTTTACATAAACAATCTGTGTATCCGGGATCACCTGCTGCAGAATACTTGCTGCCGCTTTTGTACTCTGACGAGTTTCCACCAGCTGCCTGGAAATAAATCCAGCCAATTCAGACGGTTCAAATCCATTTCCTCTTATCAGCCGTTTATATTTTTCTTCACTGATCAATCCGGCATCCACTAAAGATTTCCAGAATGGCTGCATTTTTTTCCGAACTGTTTCATCGATCGGATATTTATCCTCTTTCATCTGATTACACTTTTTCTTTACAAGTACCCGGTTATCCAGGCTATCATCCATCACTTTGGACTGTGGAAAAATATGATCAATGTCATACTTCTGATTATCCCACAATTCCTCCAGTTCAATTGTTTCACCGGAATACATGCATTTTCCTTTTTGCGTATAATACAAATACAGCTTGTCTCTTCTCATTTCCGCATCGGAACGTTTTTCAATCTCATCTATCCAGTCTTTTTCTTCCACTTTACATTTTTTATAGAGTTCCAGCAGTTTCTTTTTTCTTGAAGATGTTCTTCCCTGATCGTTTTTTTCTCTTGCCATTTCTATAAAAACACGTTTCGGTGGGTTTCCCATCACTTTACAGATTTCCTTTACAATCAAAAGGCTCTGCCAAATCTGCCGCTTCACTGCCGGTGATACGTAAAGTTCCTCGACTAATTCATACGAAATATCCCGTTTTTTCTGTTCGTTTCCATTCTTTTCTTCGATTGCCGATGCAAACAAATATTTTTCGCTAAGCAGTTGCATCAGATTGTCATTCGTCTCCCACAAAGCCCGAATAATAGACCATGCCTCTCCCGTTTCCGGTGCCGGTGCTTCCGTCTCTTCCAAAA
The DNA here is from genome assembly GCF_003481425.1 of Blautia sp. OM06-15AC. Taxonomy (NCBI): domain Bacteria; kingdom Bacillati; phylum Bacillota; class Clostridia; order Lachnospirales; family Lachnospiraceae; genus Blautia; species Blautia sp. OM06-15AC. The sequence goes on from NZ_QULD01000014.1 coordinate 10,643, forward strand.
ACACTTTTGAGAGTCTTCCCCAACCACGATACGGCAGTTTACTTATGCTGTCTCTTTGTTTTTCTGTCAACTCCGGAAACAGTTTCTTTAATCTCTGTTTCAGTATCGCTTTATCATCTCCAAACAGCGTTACGTTCAGGATGATGCATTCTTTTTCCGCCTGGTTCAGTGACAAATTTGTTAATTTCTCTTTAAAGTCATGGTATGCCGTAAGAGAACTCTTGAAATCACCATCAATTCCGGTAATTTCAACTTCTTTTCCGGTAATTCCTTCTTTCACTAAATAGTTTTTCAGTTTTTTCTGTGTAACTTTTCTGCTTTTCTGGAATACTTCTTCATATATTTTCTGTTTCTGCTCTACAGATATCTTTTCTCCATCCAAACGCAGATTATTTAATTCATTTAAAACTTCGTATTTGCTGTACAGCAGAGAATACTTTGGTAAAACATCTTCACTTGGCAGATAAGTACATTTATTCGTCATTCTTCGAATAAACTGCTCTGCACTTGCTTCCAAATCTACCATCTCATCGAAGTTCCATGGATATATTTTGCCTTCTTTTCGTACCGCCCAGTTACTCTTCTCCCCTTTTTTTCGAATTCCGTTTAAGGGTCCTACGTAGTACGGAATGCGGAATGTGAAAATCTTTTGAATCTTCTCTCCATTCTCTTTCAGTAGCGGAACTTTATCTTCCAGATTTTTCAGGATTGCATTTAATTCATATAAATGAATCTGATATGGAATGACACTGTTGTCTTTTACAGTCTGTTTCGGAAGAAACGTTCCCATTTCCATTTCCTTCTGCATGCAGGATGCTTTCGTCACATCTGATATCTTGCCCAGAATATTCTTTTTCAGATAACCGTAAAAGTCTTCCTGACTACATTGTTTTGGTGCCTTGATATACGCATAATAATTAGCTTTTTCATCCTTTTTTGCAAACAGTCTCTGATATTCTTCCCTTGAAAGATTCTCTCTGACCAGCTTTTTCAGATCTTTCAGATCTTTTTTATGCTTTTCATAAAGTGCCACTTTTGCCTCTGAAAGAGAAGAATAGTTCTGCAAAATATCAGCCAGAACAGCCCAATCGTACACTGCTTTTGCGTGTTCAATTAATACATATTTTTCTCCCAGCTCTGCTTCGATCTCTCCAGCGTATTCTTCATAACCTGCATCTGCGAAGCAAAGTTTTGGCCGTTCCAGTGTATCCATCTGTTTTTCCCCAAACAGATTTCCCAGTTTTGCTGTTCCACCGGTAATCAATCCCAGCCACTCTTTTTCACAGGATGTTTCTGCCCGCATTGCTTTTACTGCTTTTGTCTTTTTCGCAGATTTGGTCAATGTTCGGTCTTTTAAAATTGCCTCTATTTCCTTGCTTCTTTCCACTCCAATCTCGGAAGAAAAGCCAAGTTCTTCTGCCCTCACTGCTTCAAGGAACTGTTCAAATGTTGTCTGAAATTCTCTTACCTGTTCGATATTTCCGTTTAATAGAAAATGGCCTCTGTGTTTCATCATATGATGCAGAGCAAGATATATCAGGCGAATATCAAGCGTTTCGTCAGTTTCCATTAACCATTTTCTCAGATGATAGATGGTTGGAAACTGTTTATGATATTCTTTGTCTGTGTAATCATCATCCGCAAACAATGCATAGGGAAGTTCCGGACACTTTCCCTGCCTGTCACGCTTATCCTCTGGCCAGTAACGACTCTCTTTCATTCTGCGAAAAAATCCATCATCTATCTTTTCTACTTCTTCCGCAAAAATTTTCTGCAGCAATTCTATTCTCCAATTACGACGATCCAATCTTCGTTTTGCTGTCCGAAACCCTCTTCTCTCTTCTGCAGTCTGTGCACTGTCAAATAGCCGTGCACCCCAAAGTGTTTTTCCATGTGCGCGCAAAATTTCGTACTTCTCATTTGTCACAGCCCATCCAACCGAACTGCTTCCCATATCAAGTCCGAGATAATATTCCCCTTTCATCTGTTCTTTCCTCCATTTTCTACATTTTATCTAATTTTACCATATATTTTGATTTTTTACATCTTTTCTTTCCTATTTTCAACAATTCTACTTCCTGGTTCTTGCTGTTCCCACGGTACTGAATCATAACCATGTTTCATTTCTAATTTTAGACAACAAAAAAACTGCTGTCCATGAAGACAACAGTTTTCGTTCCACACACTGTGGACCATCTAACGATGGCGTTTTCGATAAATCGTTATTTGAACTTATGATGTAAAATTTAGTATGGTACTAAACTATCTACACTATACTTCTATTTTTTCCTTTCGTCAATCTTTTTTAGAAAGTTTTTATGATAATTATTCCATTTTTTTCTCTTGCGTCCTTCTTGTTTTTATGGTAAAATATATCTTGTTCTGATTACGAACACTGCCGCTGTGGCGGAATTGGTAGACGCACTTGACTCAAAATCAAGCGGTGAATAACCGTGCCGGTTCGAGTCCGGCCAGCGGCATAGCTAAAAAAGATCTGCAAAAACGAACGTTGATGCAGATCTTTTTTTATTGTCTTCCCTTCAAAAAAACAGCTTTTGAAAGAAAGAAAACCCCTTTCGAAGAACCGGCCATCTGCCGCATGGTTCTTTTTGAAAGGGGTTTTACTGTTGTTATCTCTTATTTATTTCCAAACATCTTTTCATATTCCGGTGTTCCATCCAGTGTAGCGAAGTAATCCTTCGGGGTTTCTGCGCGGCGGATGACTTCAAAGCTGCCGTCCTCTTTTAACAGAACCTCTGCAGATTTTAATTTTCCGTTGTAGTTGTATCCCATGGAAAATCCATGTGCGCCGGTGTCGTGGATGAAGAGGAGGTCTCCGACTTCCACTTCCGGAAGCATGCGGTCGATCGCGAATTTATCGTTGTTTTCGCACAGGGAACCTGTTACGTCATATTTGTGGTCGCACGGCTGATCTTCTTTTCCCATCACCGTGATGTGGTGGTAAGCGCCGTACATTGCCGGCCGCATCAGATTGACCGCGCATGCATCACAGCCGATATACTCTTTGTAAATGTGTTTCTGATGGATGGCGCGGGTAACGAGTCCGCCGTACGGTCCCATCATGAAACGGCCCATCTCCGTGTAAATTGCAACATCGCCCATGCCGGCCGGAACGAGGACTTCATCGTACACTTTATGTACACCCTCACCAATCACGCGGATGTCATTGCCTTCCTGACCTGGTTTGTACGGGATTCCGACACCGCCGGAAAGATTGATGAATTTGATTTTTACGCCTGTCTCTTTCTGCAGCTTTACAGCCAGCTCAAACAGTGTTTTTGCCAGAACCGGGTAGTAATCGTTGGTTACGGTATTACTTGCAAGGAAGGAATGGATGCCGAACTCTTCTGCCCCTTTTGCCTTCAGAATGCGGAATGCCTCAAAAATCTGCTCGGTTGTCATACCGTATTTGGCATCTCCCGGATTATCCATGATGTCGGTGCTGATTTTAAACAGTCCGCCCGGGTTATAACGGCAGCAGATTTTCTTCGGAATGTAACCCAATGTTTTCTCAAGAAAATCAATATGCGTAATATCATCAAGGTTAATGATCGCACCAAGCTCTGCAGCCAGTTGATACTCTGCAGCCGGTGTTACGTTGGATGAAAACATGATTTTATCTTTCTCAAATCCCATCGCATCGGAAAGCATCAGCTCCGTGTAAGAAGAGCAGTCGCATCCGCAGTCATATTCACCCAGCATTTTGATCAGTGTCGGGTTTGGGTTCGCTTTTACAGCAAAATACTCACGAAATCCCGGATTCCAGGAAAAAGCTTCCTTTACTGCTTTCGCATTCTCACGAATTCCTTTTTCATCGTAAATGTGAAACGGAGTTGGTACTGCTGCTGCGATTTCTTCCAGTTTTTCTTTTGTTACAAAAGGCTTCTTCGTCATTCTCTTTTGTCTCCTTCTTCTGCTTATTTTGCCTGAATAATGTGAAGCATGTTTGTCATATATCCTTCACCCGTCACCTCGTTAGTAGCAGGGTCTCCGGCCGTAAAAATAACCATATCGCCACGTTCTACGAGCTCCTCACGGCGCACCATATACATAGCATGGGAAATGATGTTCTCCGTAGAATCTTCCTCGTATCCGGTCACCGGACGAACGCCCCAGTAGAGCTGCATTTTTCTTCTTGCCCATTCATATGGGGTAACGCCGTAAATCGGTACGCTCGGACGAAGGTTGGAGATCAGTCTTGCGGTCTGACCAGACATAGTCGGGGTCACAATGCAGGCTGCTTTGATGTGTTCTACCATAGAAACGGCTGCACTTCCGACTGCTGCGGAAACATTCAGCTTTCCTTCCAGCGCTTTTCCATCGCGGTAATCTTCGAATTTCAGATAGCGCTCTGTCTGCTCGGCAATCTCTCCCATCATGGTAACTGCCTCGATCGGATATTTTCCGGCTGCTGTTTCGCCGGAGAGCATGATTGCATCCGTTCCATCATAAATTGCATTCGCAACATCGGCTACCTCTGCACGGGTCGGGCGCGGGTTCCGGATCATGGAATCCAGCATCTGGGTTGCTGTGATAACCGGTTTGTATTTATGATTGCATTTTTCAATGATGATTTTCTGTACATGCGGTACCTGGCACGCCGGAATCTCTACACCAAGGTCTCCCCTTGCAACCATCACACCATCTGCCGCATCGATGATGCTGTCGATGTTCTGCACACCCTCCGCATTTTCGATCTTGGCAATGATATCAATACGCTCTCCTCCGTTTGCCACAAGGAACTCACGGATTTCGTTAATTGCCTCTGCATTTCGGATAAAAGAAGCCGCTACAAAATCAATATCCTGTTCAATACCAAAGAGAAGATCTCCTTTGTCTTTCTCCGTGAGGTTCGGAAGATTGATCGAAACGTTTGGTACATTCACACCCTTCTTCTCTCCGAGCTCGCCGCCGTTTACTACGGTACAGACAATTTCCGGTGCATTTACTTTTTCTACGCGCAGGCCGATCAGACCATCATCGATCAGAATTGTGTCTCCCTCTTTGATATCGTCGGTAAGGCCGGTGTAGCTGACCGAACAGTGATTTTCATCTCCGGTCTCCTGAACGGTTGTCAGGGTAAAAGTCTGTCCGGTTACCAGATTTACTTTTTTGCCATCTTTCAAAACGCCGGTACGGATTTCCGGTCCTTTGGTATCCAGAAGGATTGCCACAGGAGTTTTCAGCTCTTTTCGAAGCTCTTTCAGCATATCCATACGCATTTTCTGCTCATCGTGGTCTCCATGAGAAAAATTAAAACGAGCAACATCCATTCCGGTTTCAATCAGTTTTTTCATCAGGTCACGGGAGTTGGTATTTGGTCCCATGGTGCAGACAATTTTCGTTCTTCTCATACTTTCTCTCCTTCTTTATTTTACATGTTCATGCGTAAACAGGTGATCCTGGCAGTATTCATAATTTCCGTTGCATCTGGAGCAGAAACGGAACTCCAGATTCGGATCATCCTTTTCAGTCCGCCCGCAAATCGCACATTTGTGTTTTGTGATTCCATTTGGATTGCGGTATTCGGCTTCTCCTCTTGATACGGCTTTTTTAAATTCTTTCCTGCGTCTGTTCTGCCGGAAAGAGTTATGTTTTCCTTTTCTTGTCATCAGGAAAAACACCAGGACGTTTGCCAAGGAACACAAAATAACAACACATCCTGCCCAGTTTCCGCTCAGAATGCTGGTAATCATGCTATAAGCAAGAAGCGCTACGTCAAGATACGCCAGCCATTTGATCTTGATCGGGATAATAAAGTACAGAAGCACCTGCATATCCGGAAAACTGATCGCAAAGCCAAGGAAAATAGAAAGGCTGATATAATAGGTGCTGAATGCAGTTCCCATCAGCGCCGGATACCCATTCACTGCGTACTCGATTCCATACAGCAGGAAGGAACCGAGGATCGTCATCAGAATACCCGAAAAGATATAAACGTTATATTTGAAATCTCCCCAGGCTCTTTCAAGACTCGTTCCGATTGAGTAGTAGAAAAACAGCATAATAATCGTAAAGATGTCGAGACTGCTCGGCGGAATCAGAATCCAGCTCACCAGACGCCAGATCTGGCCATGCAGAATATAGTATGGTTCCAGCGTCAGATACTGTCTCATGATGGGAGCCGCAAGCGCAATGATATATCCCGCAATGTACGTTACGATAATGTACATCGTCAGATGGCTTAACGCATATCTCCCATATTTTCGCTCCATTTTGTCTAAAAAATTCATGCACACTCTTCCTTTTTGTTTGTTTTATTTCACCGGCTTTCACTGCCCGAAAATACATTCTCATTATACGTGCTGCCTTTTCGTTTGTCAAACGGTATAACGGTGAATTTCGTCTCTGAAAAAGAGCTTTACGAATGTTTTACTTTCCGGTATAATTTATTAGAAATCTTTTCCAGTTATTTTATAAATATACGAAAAAATTCAGGAGGACTTTATATATGGCAGGATCATCATTTGGTACCATCTTCAGACTGACCACCTGGGGAGAGTCTCATGGAAAAGGCGTGGGCGTTGTTGTGGACGGAGTGCCGGCCGGCCTTTCGCTTTCCGAGGAGGATATTCAGGTTTACCTCGACCGCAGGAAGCCGGGACAGAACCGCTTTACCACAAAACGGAAAGAATCCGATACCGTTCAGATTTTATCCGGCACTTTCGAAGGAAAAACGACCGGTACCCCGATTTCCATGGTGGTATGGAATGAGGATCAGCATTCCAAAGATTACAGCGACATTGCTTCCTATTACAGACCGGGCCACGCCGACTATACGTTTGATGCAAAATACGGTTTCCGCGACTACCGCGGCGGCGGACGCTCCTCAGGACGCGAGACGATCGCACGCGTGGCTGCAGGTGCCATTGCCTTAAAAATGCTCTCTGAGCTTGGCATCACCGTTTCCGCCTACACCCGCTCCATCGGTGACGTGGAAATCCAGTCTTTTGATGCCGCTGAAATCGCGAATAACGCCCTGAATATGCCGGATGCAGAGGCTGCCGAAAAGGCTTCCGGGCTTTTAACAAAAGCCATGGCGGAAAAAAATTCCGTCGGCGGTGTGGTCGAATGTGTCGTTCACCATATGCCGGCCGGTGTCGGCGATCCGGTGTTTGAAAAGCTCGATGCCAACCTTGCAAAAGCACTCGTCTCCATCGGCGCCGTAAAAGGCGTGGAAATCGGAGACGGTTTCTCGGTCTGCACAGCTACCGGGCTTACCAATAACGATGCCTTCCATGTAAATGCGGACGGCTCCATTGTCAAGCTGACCAACCACGCCGGCGGTATTTTAGGCGGTATCAGCGACGGAAGCGATATCGTTGTCCGGGCTGGTTTCAAACCGACCCCGTCCGTTGCTGCTTCCCAGCAGACCATCAACAAAGATGGTGAAAACATTGCCATCGAAATCAAAGGCCGCCACGACCCGATCATCGTTGCACGCGCCGTTGTTGTCGTGGAATGCATGACCGCTCTTGTCCTGGCGGACGCACTGCTCGTCGGCATGAGCGCCAAACTGGACAATGTAAAGAAAGTCTGGGCTCTGGACGAGAAATAAAGGCCGGACTGCTTCTTTCTGGCTTCAACACAAAAAATGCCTGCGGGATACAGTTCTTCCTGCAGGCATTTTTGCGTTATTTTTTTAGTGAACGCCTTTTTTCGTAATCAGAATACAGTTCGGCGTCTCCACTTTCATCGGGCGGCCTTTCTGAACCAGCACGTTTTTCTCATAATCAACGGTAAATGTTGTGATCGTGTTGGACTCATGGTTTGCCACTGCGATATGTTTTCCGTCCGGGAACATTGCAATATCCTTTGGATATTCGCCGCTGATCGGAAGTGCAAACTTCTTCTCCAGGCAGCCGGTCTCCGGGTCGATATGGAACATTGCTACGGTATTGTCTCCGGCTGTAGAAGTAAACAGGTAGTGGTGATCCGGGGAAAGGCACATGCCGGATGCAGCGTCGTGCGCCTGGTCCACGTTCGCGGATGTGGTGCTGATCGACTGCAGTTTTTCAAATTCCGGTCCGTTTCCCGTATCACGGTAGCTGAATACATCGACTTTGTTCATCAGCTCGTAAATAACATACGCGTATTTTCCGGATTCACTGAAAACGATCTCTCTCGGACCGGATTCACGCTCACAGCGCAGGATATCCACCAGTTTCAGGCGGTCACGCTGTGTGTTCAGCTTGTACATTTTGATCTGGTCAATGCCGTTGTCGACTGCGCAGACATATTTGTTGTCCGGTGTAGGAACGACACAGCTGACATGCGGGCGGAAGTTACGCTCTGCCACACTGCCAAGGCCCTTGTGGAACACGCCGTCCATCAGACTTCCGAGGCGGCCGTCCTTATGGGTATGTACAACGGTTACTTTTCCGTCATGATAGCCTGCCACGAACAGGTATCTTCCGGTTTTGTCCACCGACAGATAGCAGCCGCGCATGCCGTCGATGTCTACTTTGTTGATCGGGGTCAGGTCTCCGTCATCCTCCACTGCAAACACTGCAACGCCTTCATCTGCAATCGAATACAGGTATTTGCCGTTTAAGGAACGGGCAATGTGGGAAGAGTTGTTGACCGGTATGACTTTTCGCTCTGTCAGAGTGCCTTCTTCTACATTTACATCATATAAATGAATACCAATGCTGCTTCCATGGGTATAAGTGCCTACATAGGCTACGTACTCATCCTTCATGTTGTTTTCATCCTTTCTGCCTTCTCGCACATCGTGTGAATTTTCTAAAAATATTTTAACACAATTTCCGCGCCACGACAACGAGGAAAACGGATTTTTGATATGTAAACGGTAACACTTTATTTTTAGACACAGGATATTCTCCTGCAGAGAATTTTTTAGATATTTCTATTGTTTTTAGATTGTAAGAGTTGAGGTTTCCGCTGCATACCATTTTCATTTTCTACGCTCTCGTCAGACTGATTTCCTGACTCATCATTCCCTGCAGTTTCTTGATTGCGCGGCTGTACTGGCACTGCAGCGCCTGCTCGCTTTTCTTGCAGAATCCGCTGAGCTCTTTGTAGCTGAATCCATATGCTCTCCCCCAGAAAATGCGCTGATCCATCGGATTCAGGTTCTGGATGCAGTTCTGCATCACCATTCGTTCCTCAATCTCGGCTGTCGCGCCCGCCTCCCCTTCATTTCTGTTCTCTTTCTGATACTGTGTATAGGAAACTTCATTCTGATAATAATGTTTTCTGCGCTGATTCTTGATCTTGTTTTTTGCCACACAGAACAGCCATTTCGTCATCTCTTCTCCTTCGAGATCGGCAACGGTTTCAAATTTTACCACCAATACCTCCCATACATCGTTCAGCACATCCTTCGCCGTCTCCCGGTCATTGTTCAACTGACCGCAGATATAACGGAACAGCACATGACTGTTTTTCTCGAATATGATCTGAAAAAATCGTTCCTCCTCTTGTCTCATACACTTCTTTCTCCCTCCTGTTATTTCGCTGTCCTTCTCTTCCGGGCCCGTCATATATGTAATGTGTTGAGACTATCGAAATCTTTCGTTTTTTCAGAATATTTCTACTACTTGACCTTATTACTTTTGTTAATAAAGCAAAATATTGCGTTATAACTGCACCGCGGCGCATAATCAAATTTTTTCTTTCGAAATCAGAAATTACTGTTTCTGACAAAAAAATTCCCGCAGAAAGGAGCTTTCTTCCTCTCTGCGGGAATCTTCTATTTTGGTTTTATTTTATTTAAAGTAAGCAACACCGGACTCAAAGATCTTCAGATCCTGCTCTCCGTAGATGTTGACTGCTACGCCGTTGTCGCGGCGCTCTGCGTGTGCCATCTTACCAAAGACACGGCCGTCCGGGCTGGTGATACCCTCGATTCCGCAGTAGGAACCGTTGACATTCCAGTACTCGTCGTTGGTCAGGTTTCCGTTGACATCGCAGTAGCGGGTTGCAATCTGGCCGTTTGCCATCAGCTTGTCGATCCACTCTTTCGATGCTACGAAACGTCCCTCTCCGTGGGATGCCGGGTTGGTGTAAACACCGCCAAGCTCGGCGCCTGCCAGCCATGGGGATTTGTTGGTCACAACCTTCGTGTAAACCATCTTGGAAATATGGCGTCCGATGGTGTTGAAGGTCAGAGTCGGGGAATCCTCCGTCTGTCCGAGAATCTCACCGTACGGAACGAGTCCCAGTTTGATCAGTGCCTGGAATCCGTTGCAGATACCAAGGGCAAGTCCGTCTCTCTCATTCAGCAGTTTGGTAACAGCTTCTTTGATCTTCGCATTCTGGAATGCGGTTGCAAAGAATTTTGCTGATCCATCCGGCTCATCACCTGCGGAGAATCCGCCAGGGAACATGATGATCTGCGCCTGGTTGATGGCTTTTTCAAAGGCATCGACAGAACCGCGGATGTCTTCTGCGGAAAGGTTGCTGAATACCTGAGTGATAACTTTTGCACCGGCACGCTCGAAAGCTCTGGTGCTGTCATACTCACAGTTCGTTCCCGGGAAGACCGGAATGAATACGGTCGGCTGTGCCAGCTTGTGGGAGCATACGTGGATGTTCTTTGCCTGATAGCAGCTGTCTGCAACAATTCCGTTTTCGTCTGCTGCTGCCACATTCAGGGCATCTACATCCGGAAGCTCTGCACCGGATACGGTCTTGAATACTTTTTCCAGCGGTTTGTTCCATGCGGAAACGGCTTCGCGGATGGTGATTTCGGTGTCTTTATAGGAAAGAACCGGTTTGTCTGTCACTTCACCGATGACGGTGTAGGTGCTTGCCAGCTCTCCGACTTTTTCAGCCGGAACTTCGCAGATCAGATCTGCAATATATGGAGTAAAGAGATCTCTCTCGTCTACATTGTGCTCGATGGTTACGCCGAGAGCATTACCGAATGCCATCTTGGATACAGCTGCTGCGATACCCTGACGGTCTACGACATAAGCGGCTTTCACACGGCCGTTCTGCATATCCTCATGCAGTTTTCTGTAGGTTTCCATGACGCCTTCGTACTCTGGAAGCAGATGTGCGTCGACTGGAAGGTGGATCCACACGAGTTTGTCTCCTGTGTTTTTCAGCTCCGGAGATACTACATCTTTTAATTTTGCAACGTCAACCGCGAAGGATACGAGTGTCGGCGGTACATCGATATGGTTGAAGGTACCGGACATACTGTCTTTTCCTCCGATAGACGGCAGGCCGTAGCCCATCTGTGCGTCGTATGCACCAAGAAGTGCTGCGAACGGCTGGCTCCAGCGGTGCGGATCCTCAGTCATTCTGCGGAAATATTCCTGGAAGGTGAAGCGGACTTTGCTGTAATCGCCGCCGACTGCCACGATGCGGGACAGGGACTCGGTTACGGCATAGACTGCTCCGTGATACGGGCTCCAGCTCGATACGTATGGATCAAAGCCGTAGCTCATCATGGTAACGGTGTTGGTTTTTCCATCCGGAACCGGCACTTTTGCAACCATGGCCTGAGTTTCAGTCAGCTGATATTTTCCACCGTACGGCATCAGCACGCTGGCTGCTCCGATGGAGGAGTCAAACATCTCGACAAGACCTTTCTGGGAGCATGCGTTGAGGTCTGACAGGGTGGACAGCCATTTTTCTTTCACGTCGGCAATGTCACCGCTTCTTTTTAACGGGGTGTCCTCTGCTTTTGGAATCTCTACGAAGACATCATTCTCCTGATGTGCTCCGTTGGTATCCAGGAATGCACGGGAAATATTGACGATCTCTTTTCCTCTCCAGGAGAGTACCAGACGCGGGTCCTCGGTTACGACTGCAACTTCGGTTGCCTCCAGGTTCTCTTCTGCGGCATATTTCAGGAACTGCTCACGGTCTTTCGGGTCGATGACAACGGCCATACGCTCCTGGGACTCGGAGATGGCGATCTCGGTTCCGTCGAGGCCGGCATATTTTTTCGGTACTTTGTCCAGATTGATCTTAAGGCCCGGTGCCAGCTCGCCGATGGCAACGGAAACTCCGCCTGCACCGAAGTCGTTGCATTTTTTAATCAGAAGGCTGACTTCCTCGCGGCGGAACAGTCTCTGCAGTTTACGCTCAGTCGGTGCGTTTCCTTTCTGTACCTCTGCACCGCAGGTCTCGATGGATTCTGTCGTATGTACTTTGGAGGAACCGGTTGCACCGCCGCAGCCGTCTCTTCCGGTACGGCCGCCGAGCAGGATGATGATATCGCCCGGATCGGAATTTTCACGGACAACGGCACGGCGCGGTGCTGCTCCAAGGACAGCTCCGATCTCCATACGTTTTGCCACGTAGTCCGGATGGTAAACTTCTTTGACATAGCCGGTTGCAAGACCGATCTGGTTTCCATAGGAACTGTAGCCGTGTGCTGCTTCTCTTACGAGTTTTTTCTGCGGAAGTTTTCCTTCGAGTGTCTCGCTCTGCGGACGGGTCGGATCTGCGGCTCCGGTCACACGCATTGCCTGATATACGTAGGTTCTGCCGGAAAGCGGGTCACGGATTGCACCGCCAAGGCAGGTTGCTGCACCACCGAACGGCTCGATCTCGGTCGGGTGGTTGTGGGTCTCGTTTTTGAAGTTGATCAGCCACTCTTCGTCTTTTCCGTCTACATCTACCGGTACGACGATGGAGCATGCGTTGATTTCATCAGACTCTTCCTGATCTGCGAGTTTTCCTTCGGATTTCAGTTTTTTCATTGCCAGAAGGGCAAGGTCCATAAGGCAGATGAATTTGTCGTCACGGCCTTTGTAGAGTACCTCACGGTCGCTTAAGTAGCGGTCGTAGCTTTTTTTCATCGGCTCGTAGTAGTCGCCTTCGCCGAAGGTCACGTTGGTAAGCTCGGTGGAGAAGGTGGTATGGCGGCAGTGATCGGACCAGTAGGTATCGAGTACGCGGATCTCGGTCATGGATGGATTGCGTTTTTCTTCGCCGCGGAAGTAGTTCTGGATATGCAGGAAGTCTTTGAAGGTCATGGCAAGGCCGAGGGAATCGTACAGGGCTTTTAATTCTGCCTCCGGCATGTCGATGAATCCGTCGAAGATTTTGACGTCTGCCGGCTCTTCAAATTTTGTCACGAGGGTTTCCGGTTTTTCAAGTCCTGTCTCTCTGGAGTCTACCGGATTGATGCAGTGTGCTTTGACTGCGTCAAACTGCTCATCAGTCATCTCTCCTTCGATAACATACGTAACGGCGGAGCGGATGATCGGCTGCTCGTCTTCTTTTAAGAACTGCACGCACTGTACGGCAGAATCGGCTCTCTGATCAAACTGTCCCGGAAGGAATTCTACGGAAAATACTCTCGCACCTTCTGCACGCGGGAAATCTTCCTGATAGCAGATATCAACCGGCGGCTCTGCAAAGACTACTTTACATGCTTTCTCATATGTCTCATCACTGATATTTTCTACATCGTACCGGATCAGCTCCCGTACGTTGGTTACGGTCTGGATGTTCAGATAGTGCTTGATTTCATGCTTCAGATCTTTCGCCTTAATCGCAAATTCCGGCTTTTTCTCCACATAAACGCGTCTGACTGTACTCATTTTTATCCTCCATTTGTCTGAATCATAGTCCCCCAAAAACGGGACAATCTTTCGTTACTTACAGAATAGCATATTTATCTTTATAAATGAAATTAATATATCTTATATGTTTTATAAGTTTTGTTTCTTAATAAACGGACGCATTTCATTTTTCCTGCACTACCATCCCACTCATCACCCATTCTCTCCCGTCCTAAACCGTCAGGCCCGCGCACTTTCTGGTGCGCGGGCCGTCCGTTTCCGTTTTTACATTCTATATTTCGCTTTTTTCTCCCGTGTCCGCAGTGCATTCCCCGCCTTTGCCGGCCGGTACAGCAGCATACAGGTTCCCGCATTCATAACAAGCGCACAGCACACATCCGATACGGAGTGCTGTTTTAAAAACATGGTCGAAAACACAATCAGCACCGTCAGGCCCAGGCAGACGTTTCGGAATACCGGGCGGTTTTTGAGCTGCTCGCTGTGTTCTACGGCAACAGCTACGGCTACGGAATTATATACGTGAATACTTGGGAATACGTTGGTCGGTGTGTCTGTCAGGTAAAGGCCTCTGACCAGATCCGTGAAAATGTTCTCCCGTGGGAATACCGTCGGGCGCAGGTTCTGGCCATTCGGGTACAGATAGGAGATCACGAGGAACGCCGTCATTCCGATTCCCAGGTTGATAATCAGCTGATAATATTCTCTGCGGTTCTTGTTGCAGAGTCCGAAATAAAGGACAGACCATGCAATAAATCCAAACCACATAAAATAAGGAATCACAAAAAACTCACAGAACGGAATCATATCATCAAACGGAGTATGAATCAGATGATATCCTTTCGTAATGTGCGTTTCCAGATATTGAAAACATTTCAGATAGAAAATACCATAAACCACTACCGGAAGAAAATGCTTATATTTTTTTATTATCTTCATAGTTTCCCTCCACTTTTCTGACGAGGTTTTTCTCTTCAACCTGCTGAAATTATAGCACACCGAAAACCGAAGTCAATAAGCTTTATTATTTTTTAAGAAACAATTCATCGGTTTCTGAAAACCGTCCTTGGGATGGAAATGTTCAAAGATCGCCGCATCGAATTTTTTCCGTGTCCGGTTATATACATGCTCATCTTTTACCGTCCATGCAAATGCCGGTGTCCGAAACAGCATACGGTCGATCAGGAAGCCCGGGCAGTCGGCATAGCGGTGGTCGTAGGCGATAAAATCCGGTTTCCCGATAAAATTCAGCATCAGATGACGCGCCATTATCCGCAGGATCAGATGCACCTTATCATCCTTTGAAAAACGGCCGGAAAGCTGGCCGCGCAGCGTCTGCGGCATGTGGCGGCGGCACCAGCGGAGGGCCAGGCTGTTGAAGGATTCCATGCAGAACATACCGGTGTACCCCTCCATCTCCTTCTGAAATCCCGCACAGACCGCCGTGGAAAGTCCCGGCATCTTGATTTCGATTAAAAGCGGCACGCGGCCGTCTACCGTCTGCAGTACCTCACGAAGCAGCGGAATCTTTTCCGTGCTGTCGCCCAGATGGAACTGCTGGAGTTCCTCATACGTATAATCGCTGATTTTTCCCTCGTTTCCACACATCCGCTTCATCGTGTCGTCGTGGAACACCACAATCCGGCCATCCTTTGTGATCTGAATATCCAGCTCGATGGCATATCCCTGCTCCGCCGCGCGGGCAAAAGCCGGAAGAGAATTCTCCGGAACTCCCTCCGCCGCGTTCCACAGACCGCGGTGCGCATAATTCCATTCCGCAAATTTCAGACATTCCTGCCGTCTCGATGTAGCCGGCAGAATGGAAAAGAAATAACCTGCTGCCAGGACGGCAAGCACTGCAAAAAATATGATCCAGAACATCATCTTTCCATCCCTTCTTTCACCCAGTCGCCCAAAAGGCGGAGACGCTCCGTTTCCAGTCCGATCCTTTCCTCCGTGCGGTGTCCGCCCGATTCTCCGTCCAGGTGGACCGGTTCCGCGCGGTCTGTCTGAAAGGAAAGGCTGCTGCACCGCTCCATATGTACCTCAGGAAATCCTGTGTGGCGTCCAAACAGCGCCATCGGCAGAAGATAGCTGACTTTCCATTTGGCAAGATTGGAAACCACCATCACGTCGAGCAGATCATCTGTCCCGTCCGCCTCCGGGCAGAAGCAGAAGCCGCCGCCTTCGTACGGAAAATTCATTGCCACTGCAAAAAGAACATTTTCAAACGAACGGTGTTCTCCGTTTTCCAGAGCTGCATCCAGCGTGAACGGTTCGAGATAAAAGAGCTGCCGCAGTGCAATCATCACATACGTAAGTTTTCCCAGATGCAGCCGGTTCAGCGTATTCTTGATTTTTGATGCCAGCGCCTCGTGGCAGATGCCTGCATCAAAACCGATGCCGGTGCTGACGAGAAATCTCCGCTTTTGGCTGCCAAGAAGCGCCGTTCCAATGTTGATCTCCTTTTCCTCCCCTTTCAGCACAGCTTCCAGCGCCTGCAGCGGATCGGAGGGAATTCCGGCACCGCGCGCAAAATCGTTGCCGCTTCCCGTTGGAATATAACCGAACTTTACATCCGACAGGCTGGTGATTCCATCGACCGCCTCATTCGCCGTACCGTCTCCGCCGATCGCCAGAAGGACATCATCGGGATTCCATACCCCTTTCGCGGTCAGCCGTGCTGCCGTCTCCCGTGCGCTTCCGTGATACTTTGTCGGATATACACGAAATTCCGTCCTGCGCCGCTCAAGCTCGCCCTCAATCACCGGCCACAGCTTCTCGCCGCGCCCCGACCGCGATTTTTTATTTACTATAATATGATACATCAAAGTCATACCTTCCTTTTTCTTCTGTAAAAAACCACTTCAAATCACCTGAATCATGTTCTTACGCAGCGAAACAACAAGTGTTTCACTGCTGAGTGAACAGTAACCAAATCAGCCATATTGTAGCAGTTTTCCCCGCAAACCACAACTATCTTCACAAAATCTTAACTTGTTGCCGCCGTAAAAATTCCCGCACCCCTGTCTTTTCTTTCTTGACAGACCTTTTTGTTCTGCTAAAATAAAAAGTACCGCGGTTTCGTCCGCAGAACGTCACTCATTTCTGAGGAGGTTTTTATGAATTTTTACGATATGACACGCGCAGGGAGGATGATACGATGAAGCTCTCCCCCGCATTTCTCGCTTATAAACTAAGCAGCGCTTTTTCGGTTCTTGCACCGGAAAACCTGCCGCTCTCCGGCACACTGGAGCTGCCTGTTCTTTATCAGACAGGCTCCGCAGCCACTGCGCACCGTGTCTTTCTCTGCACAGAAGAACAGATCGGCTCTCTTTCCTCCCTCCCGGAAGAAAGCAGCTCCCTTTTTCTTCTCTGTACCAAAGAACTGCCGGAGGAACTTCCGGCTCCGGTTTCGATCGCCGTTAAGAGCAGCGTATCCGCTGTTTTTTCGTTCCTGCAGGAGCTTTTCTGGACGTACGATTCCTGGCAGAAGGAGCTGATGCAGGCACGGCTCGACGGAAAATCGATCCAGCATCTTTTAAATCTCTCCCTGCCTGTTTTTGCCCACCCCCTGATGGTGGTCGGCATGGATTTTTCCATCATCGCCGCAGCGTCCGAAGAACCTTCCTTTTTTCCCGAGAAGGTGTTTGGCTCCCTCGATGCAACGCGCCCGCTTCTGCTCTCCTTGACAGAAAGCAGCGAATACGCGTCCGTCCGCGATCTCGATGGATGGTTCCGCTTTCCGGATCACGTAACGGGACTTGGTTCCCTCTGCGTCAACATCACGCAGCATGGTCAGAGCGCCTACCGCCTGCTGCTCCTCGACACAAAAAAGGATCTTTCTGATTCCGAAGGCTTTCTTCTTGAATTTCTTGCAGAAATGATCCATCACGCCTTCCTGCACAATGTGATGCAGAAAACCTCGCCGGCGCAGTCGCTTCACACCGTGCTGCTCCGTGCCCTCGACGACCGGATGGCCGACTATATTGCGGTCAGCCAGGCTCTCGATGCGCTCGGCTGGCATTCCCGCCACACCTACTGCTGCCTCTATCTGCAGCTCTCCGATATGGATCAGAAAAACCTGACGGCAAACTCGGTCTGCGCCTATCTGGAAAATATTCTGACCGGCTGCTCCGCGTTTCCGCACGGCGGCGGTATCGTTGCGTTCTTTAACCTCACGCTGTCCGATTTTTCCATGACCGATCTGATGGAACGCATGGTGCACTTTGTGGAGGACAGCTCCTTAAATGCCGGCTTTTCGCGCTGCATGAACGGCCACATGAATCTGCGCCGCCAGTATATCCAGGCAAAAATCGCCCTGCAGTTCGGCACGCGAAAATACCCGGACAAGCGGATGCATCCGTTCAACGATATCTCGTTTGACTACATCCTCGATCAGGCAACAAAAAAGCTCCCAGGCTACATGCTGTGCCATGAGAGACTTCTCTTTCTGCAGGAGCACGACGACAGCTCCGGCAGTGACTATATGCGGACGCTCCGCTGCTATCTGGACAACCACTGCAATGTCGTCCAGACGGCGCGTGAGCTTTTTATCCACCGCAGTACCCTGCTCTACCGCCTGGAAAAGATCAAGGAAATTTTAGAATCTGATCTTTCCAGCCCGGATGAAATTCTGTATCTGATGCTTTCGTTCCGTTTTATCGACCTCGAGAATGAAGAAGAAAACCGTTCTGGATCTTCGCAGCCAGAAAAGCACAGATAAAACCAACCGCAATTCCCGCCAGGACATCGGTCGGGAAATGCACAAACAGATACAGTCTGGAAAATGCAATCAGGCAGGCCAGAATCAGTGCGGCAGCCCCTTCTTTTTTGTGCATCACAAAAATAGAGACTGCCGCCGCAAACGAGGCTGCCGAATGGCCTGATGGGAAGGAATAGTCCTTCGGAGCGGCAACCAGCAGCTTTACCTGCTCGTCAATCCAGCACGGACGCGGGCGCGCTGCCAGCGGCTTTAACACCAGATTACATAAAATCAAATCTAAAATCAGCGCGATCGCCATTCTTACACCGCATTTCCGGTATTTCGGAAGGATTAAGAAAACGGCGGTCAGCGCAATCCAGATCCATCCCGCATTTCCAAGTGAAGTAATTCCCACCATCACCCGATCGAGCACTGCATTGTGAAGATGCTGCAGTGCATATAAAATTGAAAAATCCATTCTTACCCCTCTCTGTAAAAAATGGGCATTTTTCTGCTGTACATCTGCTGATCGGCGGCCGCCTCGTACAGAAATTCCGCCAGGGCCTCTCTCGAGTATCCAGGCCGGAACTGGCTGCCGTCCAGCGAAATACTGCAGTTCTGCCCTACCTTTTTCACTTTCCCGTCTCTTCCCGGACACGTCCGCACCAGTGTCCAGTTCAGATCGCTCCGTGCCAGAACCTGTCCCATCTTCTGCATATCTTTATAGACACCTGGCCAGAAAATCTGCAGGAATTTCGTACTCATTCTCTGGTATTTGTCCTCGCAGTCTCCAAACGCATGAATGCAGACATGGCCTACCGTCACAAACCGCGTTTTTCCAAGCTGCTTCATGGCCGAGAGAATCATCGCGTTTCCGTCAGCCAGCGGTGTCTCCTCTTCTTTTACATGTTTCACACGCATCGGAGTCAGCACGCTGATGACTGCATCCGCTTCCAGCAGTGCCTCCAGTACGCGTTCCCGGTTCTGAAGGCTTCCCTCAATCACGGTCAGATTTTTTCTCGGCCAGATCGCTTTTGCATCCGGCACGTAGGCGGTCACCTGTGCGCCGTGAAGAAGCGCCGTGTTGGTCACATACTGCCCAAGCAGTCCCCCCAGACTGAATATTGTAATTCTCATGAAATCCTCACTCTCATCTGTGTGTCTTTTGTATCCTCCGCAGATTTTTTGACACACTTTCCTAATGTTATCTCCTATTCTAACACACCGCCCGTATACGATACAATGAAATAAAACTAAAAAAAGTATAACCTTTTTCGTCCTTTCTTCATATCGTAAGTAGAACCGTATTTTCAGGAGCTTTGATCTTATGCCCTATACTATCGTAATCGATGCCGGACACGGGGGAAGTGATCCGGGCGCTGTCTATGAGGGACGCAGGGAAAAGGATGACAATCTTTCCCTCGCCATCGCGGTCGGCGAGCTTCTTTCCCGGCAGGGTGTCTCTGTCATTTATACCCGCACAACCGATGTTTATCAGACGCCGTTTGAAAAGGCGCAGATGGCCAATCAGGCGGATGCCGACTTTTTTATTTCTTTTCACCGGAATTCTTCGGAGGAACCGAACCAGTATACCGGCGTGGAAACGCTTGTCTATGACAACTCCGGCATCAAACAGACAATGGCAGAAAACATTAACGGCGCGCTCTCGGAGCTGGGATTCCGGAATCTCGGTGTCAAGGCACGGCCAGGGCTCGTTGTTCTGCGGCGGACGAAAATGCCGGCTCTTCTGATTGAAACCGGCTTTCTGAACAATGAGCAGGACAATACGCTCTACGATGAAAAGCTGGAAGAAATCGCCCGCGCCATCGCGGATGCAGTGCTTGGAACGCTGGATCTCGAGACGGTCACGGAGGCTGACCGGCGCGCTGCGGAAACGGAGGCCGCCCGTCCGTCCGTTTCAACAGCGGATACCGTCACTGCTTCCGCTTCGCCCCATCCCACGCCGCCGGAACAGGAAAATCCTTCCGATACACCGGAAACCTTCTACCGTGTCCAGACCGGCCTTTTCCGCATCCGCCAGAATGCCGACCGTATGCTTTACGACCTTCTCGACCAGGGCTATCCCGCTTTTCTTCTCGCCGAGGACGGCTTTTTCAAAGTCCAGGTCGGCGCTTACCGCCAGCTCGGAAATGCCATTCTGATGGAACGCCGCCTGCGCCGCGACGGCTATTCCACCCTGATTACCACCTGAGCGTCTGACGCATCAGTCGAAAAAAGAGCGTGCCGGAATTTTATTTTCCGGCACGCTCTCGTTCTCCTTATAACTTTTTCAGTTTTGCAAACGAAGCAAACATTTTCTTCGTACCAGCCTGGTCGAAGTTGACGGTAACTTCATAATCTCTTCCGCCGTCCACGATATCCGTGACAATGCCGACACCGAACTTGATATGGCGCACCGTATCTCCGATTTCGTAATCGAGTTTCGTCGCCTTCTGCGCGCTGAAGGTTTTCGCCTGCTGCGGCTTCTCGCGGAATGCCTGCTTCATCGCCGCATAGACGCTGCCTCTCGTAGGAATGTCCATCTTCGGTTTCCGGTCTTCGATCTCCCCGCGCTCCCGCTCCAGGGAAATCAGCTCCCGCGGAATCTCTTTGACAAAACGGGACATCTTGTTGTACTGCACTTCGCCGCGGATCATTCTCTGGCGCGCACACGTCAATGTCAGATGCTGCATCGCACGCGTGATGCCCACGTAGCAGAGACGGCGCTCCTCCTCCAGCTCCGACGGATCATCCCCGGTGATCGTCATGTAGCTTGGGAAAATACCATCCTCCATGCCGGCAAGGAATACGTTCGGGAACTCCAGTCCTTTTGCAGAATGCAGTGTCATCAACAGCACGTAATCGCTCTCCTCATCCACCGAGTCGATATCAGACACCAGCGCAACCTCCTGCAGAAAACCACCGAGAGATGGCTGTTCGGCGCTCTCCTCATAATCCGCAATCTTTGAAATCAGCTCGTCGATGTTCTCGATGCGGGCTGCCGCTTCTTCGGTTCCCTCCGCCTGCAGATCTGCTACATAGCCGGTCTCCTCGATGATTTCATTCAGCAGCTCTTTGACCGACAGATAATCTGCTTTCGCGCGGAGTACCTGTAAAAAGGACGTGAAGGATTTAATCTTATTTAAAGACCGCATCAGCCCCGGCACATACTCGGCCTCGAGAAGCGCATCGTAGAAACGGATGCCCTGCTCTGCCTCCCAGTCCTGCACTTTGTTGATCGTCGCCGCTCCGATACCGCGCCGCGGAACGTTGATGATACGCAGTACCGCAAGGTCATCCTCCGGGTTCTCGATCACACGCAGATACGCCAGCAGATCCTTGATCTCGCGTCTCGCATAGAAGTTGACACCGCCCACGATTTTATATGGAACATTTGCAAGCAGCAGTTTCTCCTCAAAAAGGCGGGACTGTGCGTTGGTACGGTAGAGAATTGCATAATCACGGTACTTCTTTCCCTCCGTGCGGACGCCGCGCGTGATTTCTCCTGCCACGTACTCCGCCTCCTCAAAACCGCTCTGGAACTGCCGCAGATCGATCAGGTCACCCTCCGGATTCTCTGTCCACAGGCGTTTTGCTTTTCGTCCCTGGTTATTCGCAATCACTTCATTTGCCGCATTCAGAATATTCTGCGTGGAACGGTAATTCTGCTCCAGTTTAATGACCTTCGCATCCGGGAATACATGCTCAAAGCTCAGAATATTTTCAATATTCGCCCCGCGGAATTTGTAGATCGACTGGTCATCATCGCCGACAACGCAGAGATTGCGGTATTTTGCCGCCAGAAGGCTCACAAAGCGGAACTGAACCGTGTTGGTATCCTGATACTCATCGACCATGATATAGCGGAACTGCTCCTGATAATAGTCGAGCACTTCCGGGAACTGCTGGAATAATTTTACGGTCTGTACCAGCAGATCATCGAAGTCCATTGCATTGTTTTTCTTTAACTCTGCCTGATACTCCGCATAAACTGCCGCATACTTCTGCAGCTTCCAGTCGATTCCCGCGTCAATCCGGTACTGGTCCAGCTCGATCATCTCATCCTTTGCGGACGAAATTGCCGCCATGATCGCACGGTCGCGGTACAGTTTCGGATCCATCTGGAGCCGTTTCATGATGTCCTTGATCAGCGATTTCTGGTCATCGGTATCGTAAATTGCAAAATTGTTGGCGTATCCCAGACGTTCAGCATGGCGGCGCAGAATCCGCACGCAGCTGGAATGGAAGGTGCTGACCCAGATCCGCTCCGATCCGTATCCCACGATTTTATCGACACGCTCACGCATTTCTCCGGCGGCCTTATTCGTAAAGGTGATCGCCATAATATTCCATGGATTGACGCCTTTGTCCCGGATCAGGGAGGCGATGCGGTGCGTCAGTACCCTCGTCTTTCCCGAACCGGCACCTGCAAGGATCAGAAGCGGCCCTTCGGTGTGCTCCACAGCTTCCATCTGCATCGGGTTTAATCCTGTTTCTGTCTGATTCATGTTCTTTCTCCTTCATCTGCTTCGAATCTTTTCACATGCATCTCAGTATATAACAAATCCGCCCCGGTTACAAGTAAGAACGAACATACGTTGCATTTTTATCATGGAAACTTTTTTTCGCAAAGTCCTTGCTATCTGGTATTAAAAACTATATAATGGGAACCGTGAGGTGATAACAAATGACGATAGACTCAGATAAAATTCTTCATGATTTACTGAATTCACTGGATTCTCTCGAAGGCATCCGCCCGGGGGAAATCCCGAACATTGCTTTATATATGGACCAGGTCACGACCTTTATGGACGCACAGCTCGCTTCTTCGCGCCGCTTCGAGTCCGATAAGGTTCTGACAAAAACAATGATCAACAACTATGCAAAAAACAAGCTGCTCCCGCCGCCGGTCAAAAAGAAATATTCGCCGGAGCACATGATGCTTCTGGTTTTTATTTACTACTTTAAAAACATCCTCTCGATCACGGATATCCAGACACTGCTCGCCCCGATCACCGATCGGTATTTCGGCACGGAGAGCGGCTTTTCCATCCAAGATATCTACGACGAAATTTTCCAGATGGAAAAAGAAGAAATTGCATCCGTAAAAGAAGATCTTCTGAAAAAAGCGGATGTATCCAAGTCCATGTTCGGCAGCTCACCGGAGGAGGACCGGGAATTTCTCCAGCTCTTTTCGTTTATCTGTCTGCTGAGTTTCGATGTCTATCTGAAAAAACAGATGATCGAGCACATGGTGGATGAACTGGCATCCCTCGCGGCGCCTTCTGATCCGAAAAAGAAAAATTAAGAACAAACGTGTAAAATCAAAAAAGACGGCTGCGTTGGAATCGCACCGTCTTTTTTGATTTTACACATTTTCTTTCTTTTCCATCCGTTCAAACACCATCTCATATCCGTCGTTTCCATAGCTTAAGGAACGGTTCACGCGGCTGATCGTCGCCGTGGATGCTCCCGTCTTTTCGGAAATTTCCAGATACGTTCTCTTCTCCCGCAGCATTTTCGCCACTTCAAACCGCTGCGACAGCGAAAGCAGTTCATTGATGGTGCATACATCCTCAAAAAAAGTATAGCATTCTTCCTTATTCTTCAGACACAAAATTGCCTCAAAAAGCTGGTCTACTGCTTCTGAATGAAGTTTCTTGTTCATTTCAAGCCCTCCTGTACGAAAATTAAGTCCCCATCTCATTCTTATAACTCGGAATACTACCATTTTAGCACAGTAAAGTGTGAAATACAAGTCCTTTTATCCCTGCATCAGCAAAGCCTGTACCATCGACTCCCGCTGTCTGCGGTAATCGCTCGGCGAACAGGCCTTTACCGTCTTGAAGGTACGGTTGAAGGCACTTAAAGAAGAGAATCCGGAATTCATCGCCACATCCGTGATACTCATCTTTTTGTCGTACAGAAGCTCCTCTGCGCGTTTGACGCGTTTAGAATTGAGGTACTCATAGAATGTCATGTTCATGTACTGCTTGAAAATTCTGGTAAAGTGGAACTTGGAAAATCCGCTGACCGTAGCTACTTCCTCGAGAGAAAGATTCTCCATGTAATGGACATTGATATAACGGCAGACGCTTAAAACAGCCTCTATATATTCCTGCTGTTTCATTGCCCCGAACGTATTCTGCGCGTTGGCATCCGAAAAGCCCTTGCGGCCAAACTCTGAAAAAAGCTCTTTGAGGCCGGTGCAGATTCTGTGCGTCATCACTGCGCCCTCATTATCGTATTCCCGCACCAGTTCCAGAATCTGGCTGCGTAGAAACAGATAGAAGGGATCTTCCTCATCCTCTTTTTTGAAGTAGATGGCCGGAAGCCGCAGGAAAATCGTTTCCATTTCTTCCTGATTCTCCACACAGCCCGGTTCCACCAGCATGACAATCCGTTCTCCCTGGGATACGAATCTCATTCCGTGTACAACGCCGGAATTGATCATAATGATGTCGCCCTCTTTGAGATTATAGCTGTCTTTTCCGACAACAACCTCATATTCGCCTCTGGTCGGCATGATAATTTCAATTGCGGTATGCCAGTGCTTCGGATAGCCTTCTGTCACGGTGTTGTGAAAGATTTCAAACGCCGGCGGGTTTGCTGCATTCCGGTCAAATGTTTTCCCATGTTCCACTTTCTTCATCTTATTTCTTACCTCTTTTTATTACAGCAGCTCTGTAAACAGATCTTTTACGGTCGGATAAATCTTTGCAAATTTCTGATACTGGCGCTCATATTTCTCAACCAGTTCCGGTTCCGGCTCGATGGTCTCTGTCACACGAACAATTTTTTCTGCCGCCTCTTCTACGGATGAAAAGACACCGCAGGCAACGGCTGCCAGCATGGCTCCGCCAAGTGCCGGGCCTTCCTCGGACTCAATACGGTCCACTTTGATGTTCAGCACGTTTGCGATCATGCGTCTCCACAGCGGGCTCTTTGCACCGCCTCCGCAGATTTTCGTTCTCTCGATCTGGATGCCGAGGGATTTTGCTACCTCAAAGGAATCGCGGATCGCAAAGGCAACGCCCTCGAGAACAGCCTGGGTCATATCCTCTCTTGTGGTGTCCATGGTCAGGCCGATGAAGGTTCCTCTTGCATCCGGGTTGTTGTGCGGGGAACGCTCGCCCATCAGATACGGCAGGAAGAAGACATTATTCTCGCCAAGTTTTGTGATGTTCTCCTGCTCTTTTGTATATTCTTTTGTGCGGATGATTTCATCCATCCACCATTTGTTGCAGGAAGCTGCACTCAGCATGCATCCCATCAGGTGATAGTGGCCGTCTGCGTGTGCGAATGCGTGCAGGGCATTGTGGCTGTCTACGCCGAATTTGTTGCTGGAAATGAATACGGTTCCGCTTGTACCAAGGGAAACGTTGCACATGCCGTCGCCTACGGTTCCGGTTCCGACTGCGGCTGCTGCGTTGTCTCCGGCTCCTGCTACAACTTTACAGGTCGCCGGCAGTCCAAGTTCTGCTGCTACTTCCGGTTTTAAGGTTCCGACAGCGTCAAAGCTCTCATGGAGCTCCGGCAGCATCTCTAGGGAAATACCGCAGATTTCTGCCATCTCTTTGGACCAGTATTTGTTCTTGACATCCATTAGAAGCATGCCCGATGCATCGGAGTAGTCGCTTACGAATGCGCCGGAGAGACGGTATGCCAGGTAATCTTTTGGAAGCATGATTTTGCAGATTTTTTCGAAGTTATCCGGCTCATTTTCTTTCACCCAGAGAATCTTCGGTGCGGTAAAGCCTGCAAATGCAATGTTTGCGGTGTACTCGGAGAGTTTTTCTTTTCCGATTACGGTGTTCAGATAATCGGTCTGTTTTGCGGTACGGCCGTCGTTCCAGAGGATCGCCGGGCGGATGACGTTATCGTTCTCATCCAGGATGACAAGGCCATGCATCTGGCCGCCGAAGCTGATGCCGGCTACCTGGGATTTGTCTACGTCTTTTACCAGCTCGCGGATTCCCTCTTTGCTCTGCTCCCACCAGTCTTCCGGTTTCTGCTCAGACCAGCCTGGATGCGGGAAATACAGCGGATACTCTCTCGATACAATATTTACAATTTTGCCTTCCTCGTCCATCAGAAGCAGTTTGACAGCGGAAGTACCAAGGTCAACACCAATAAAATACATGTCGAATCTCCTTTTTCTACTCTTTTTCAAAAAGGGCGGCAGCAGACCTAGATCTCTGCTCCGCCCTTTTGCTTATGCGTTACTGCATATCTTTCTTATTTTTCAGTGAATCTTCCGTAACGGATTAGCCCCACGGATTCTCTGTCGGGTAACGAACACCCTTCGGCTGGTTGTAGCCGATCTCATCTACTTCAACACCGAGCATTTTGAATACTTCGAATAACGGTTTTCCGAAGTGTCCGAATGCTACTGCGCCGTGATGCGGATAGTTTTTCTCTACCAGTACGTGACGGTAGAATCTGCCCATCTCCGGAATAGCGAAGATACCGATGCTTCCGAAGGAACGTGTTGCTACAGGAAGAACCTCGCCCTCTGCGATGTATCCGCGCAGTTTTGCGTCAGATGTGCTCTGCAGACGATAGAAGGTGATGTCTCCAGGAACGATATCTCCCTCGAGGGTACCCTGTGTTACTTCTTCCGGAAGGGTTCTTGCCATGATCATCTGATATTTCATAGAGCAGAATGCCAGTTTGGTGGAAGCGGTATTTCCGCAGTGGAATCCCATGAAGGTATCTTTTAAGGTGTAATCAAATTTGCCTTTTATTTCGCTCTCATACATATCCTTCGGAACGGTGTTGTTGATGTCGAGGAGTGTTACGGTGTCTTTGGATACAACGGTTCCGATGAACTCGGACAGTGTTCCGTAGATATCTACCTCACAGGATACCGGGATGCCCATCTTGGTCAGACGGCTGTTGACATAGCAAGGAACGAATCCGAACTGTGTCTGGAATGCCGGCCAGCATTTTCCGGTCAGGGTTACGTATTTTCTGGAGCCTTTGTGTGCTTCGATCCAGTCTAACAGGGTGATCTCGTACTGAGCCAGTTTCGGCAGGATTTCCGGTTTCAGGTTTCCTTCGCCGAGCTCTTTTGCCATATCTTCTACGACTGCCGGGATTCTCTCGTCGCCTGCGTGTTTGTTGAATGCTTCAAACAGGTCAAGCTCGGAGTTCTCTTCGATTTCTACGCCGAGGTTGTACAGCTGTTTGATCGGTGCGTTACATGCCAGGAAGTTGGCCGGACGCGGTCCGAAGCTGATGATTTTCAGGTTCTTAACAGCTACAACTGCAGTTGCAACCGGTACGAAATCTTTGATCATGGCTGCTACGTCTTCTGCATCGCCAACCGGGTACTCCGGAATGTATGCGTGCAGGTTGCGCAGTTTCAGGTTGTAGCTTGCATTCAGAACGCCGCAGTATGCATCGCCGCGTCCGCCTACAAGGTCGTCGCCGGTCTCTTCTGCTGCTGCTACTACCATGCAAGGTCCGTCGAAGTATTTTACAAGCAGGGTTTCCTCGGTCTCCGGTCCGAAGTTTCCAAGGTATACAACAAGTGCATCACACTCTGCTTTTTTCAGGTCTTCGAGTGCGTTCATCATGTCGATTTCATTCTCGACGATGATTGGACATTCGTAGATTTCTCCGTCGTATGCTTTTACGACTGCTTTTCTTCTGTTCTCGGAAAGGCTGTTCGGGAAGCAGTCACGGCTTACTGCAACGATACCTAATTTGATTTCCGGTGTATTGTTGATCATTTTTGAAGATCCTCCTTTTTTTGGTTTTCTTGGTTTTTGGTTTCTTTTTATGTTCAGAACTGCTCTTTTGGGGCAGTGTTTCTGATTTCTGGTTTTGTCTCTGGTTTTATTTTACCGAGAGGTTTTCTCCTTTGATGCCTGCTACGCTTCCAGCGATGTTTGCATCCGGGTGGCTTAAGAGCCATTTGTTTCTGGCGAAGAGCAGATCGTCTTCCGGGGTGTGTTTTTCTTCCAGGGTGATGTCGGTATTGGTTCCTTTTGGAAGGACTACGACGCATTTGAAGCCGCTGGCTGCCACGTTGCATGGTGCGTAGTGGAGGGTGGTTGCGTAGACTTCAATGGTGGTTCCGGCCGGGATTAAGAAGGCCTCCATTTTGGATGAGTCGTAGGTGTGGTCTTCGGTGATGTCCTGTTCTTTTCCGAGGATCAGGATCAGGTCGGTTACGGCGATGTTGATTTCGCTGTCGCGGTGGTATTCTACGGCGTTCAGTAAATGGTTGTGGCCGTTGCAGTAGCCGATCTGGATCGGCATGCCGCCGTAGAGGCTGTCGGATACGGACTGGGCGCTTTTGCAGGCTTCGAGGCTTTCAATGGAAGGCTCGTAGACTACGTCGTCGGGACATGGGGTCTCGGACATGGCGGTGATGATGTCGCTGACGTCGAGGTCTTTGATGACTTTGCCGTACTGGCGGAATGCTTCGTCTGTTACTTTCAGAATCTGCATTGTGTTGGTGCTCCTTTCGTACAATTAGTTTAATGATTGAACTAATTGTAATATAGCACTTGTATGTACTTCTTGTCAACATGTATTTGGATGAAAAAACGGGTAGGTTGACAAATAAGGGGGAGGTTGGTATACTTTAATACGTTAAAATAATAAGACGCTAGGGGAGCCTTTGGCTGAGAACGTGGGACAGGGATAAGCTCACGGACCCTCACTACCTGAACGGGATAATTCCTGCGTAGGGAAGCTGGAACGTGGTTTCGGAGGTGATTCGGGACTGTGTTTTTATGTGAGCCCCTCCAAGCGGAATGCGAAGGAGGTTTTTTTATGAGTTTTTTTGTTACTGCTGACGGCGGACTGACGACGGCCGGTTATGTTGGATGCGTGGTGCTGATGGTGGCGCTGGTGGTGATTGCTTCGGTTCTTTCTGCTCAGAAGAGTAAGGGGACGGGAATGGATGCAAGGAAGCTGGCGTTTTGTGCGATGGGGATGGCGCTGGCGTTTGTGACTTCGTATGTGAAAGTGTTTGAGCTGCCGTACGGGGGATCGGTTACGTTGTTTTCGATGCTGTTTATTGTGCTGATTGCGAACTGGTATGGGGCGAAGACGGGTATTCTCGTTGGTTTTGCTTATGGACTGCTGCAGTTTATCCAGGGGCCGTATGTGCTGTCGCTGTTCCAGGTGTGCTGTGATTATGTGTTTGCGTTTGCGGCGCTGGGTGTGGCCGGATTCTTTGGAAAGAAGAAAAACGGGCTGCTGATCGGGTATATTGTAGCTGTGCTGGCGAGGGGATTTTTCCATACGTTAGGCGGGTATCTGTACTGGATGGATTATATGCCGGAGAATTTCCCGCAGTCTTTAAAGGCGCTGTATCCGATTATTTACAACTACAGCTATCTGCTGGCTGAAGGTGTGCTGACGGTGATTCTGATCTCGCTGCCGCCGGTGAAGAAAGCACTGCAGACGGTTGCAAGAACAGCACATGGTGCAAATTAAATAGAATTACGTGAAAAAATCCGGGAACGCATGATTTTGCGTTTCCGGATTTTTTACGTGGATATCAAAATTTACTGAGCACTCTCCTCTGCGGCTGTGTCGGCGGCGGAGCTCATGGGGGTGATGACGATGTTTTCTACGCCGATTCCGGTTTTGCGGGTTACGATGTCTTCGATCTGGGCACGCTGTTCCTCGGTTACTTCTTTCATCGGAACGACGATGTCGGCGGTTTCGCCGGTCAGGTTTACAACGACGTCGGTGAAGCCTTTGGCTTCGAGGAGGAGTTCAGTTGCTGACTCTTTTTCTACGAGTTCCGTCATTTCCACCATGCTCTGGACAGCGCTCTGGCGCTCGGTTTCGGAGAGGTTGGTGTTGTTGATGATTTCATTTAAGGTGTCTTTGTTCTGGGAACGGATCTGTTCGCGGTCGATTCTGGCCTGGGCCATGTATGTAGATGCCCCGGCAAGGACTGCCTCTCCCGGCGTTTCGGTGACGGTCCGCGACGAGTCCCCTGCTGTGCCGGCATCCACCTCGTCGGTGATGTCGGTGTCCAGGCTGGAGATGTCTTTTAAAACGGTGCTGGCATCCGCCGTGGTTCCGTCTGCCTTCTCCTTCGTGGACAGGGTACTGTCAGCATAGTTGATGTATCCGGCGACGGCAATCATGATCGCAAGGGCGGTGATGATGACCTGATTTTTCCGGAATTTTTTCTTTTTCCCGGCCGTCTTTTTCGGCGATGGTGTCTCTGCCATTTTCTCAGGTGCATTCATTTCCTGTTCTAATTTTTCCACGCATTTGACTCCTTTACTTCATTTTGACTACTTTAATCTTATTTGCGCCCACCTGAAATAATGCCATCACGGCCTCCTGAATCTCCTGTATCGTCACCGGGTTTCCCCCGCCTTCTGCGATAACGAGCACGCCGCGCACCGCCGGGTACTCCTCGGAAACCACATACGGTGTCTCGGCTCCGTTCTGTGTCTTTTCATAGACAGTTGCCTCATCCTGCGACGAGGATGTAACGCTTCCGGTCTCCTCTCCCTTCTTGTTTTCCTCCGTTGTGCTCCGCGTTGGGACATCTTTTTCCACAATCTTTTTTCCTGTGGATTCCAGCGTCACCACGACGTGCACTGCGCCCACACCGTCCATCTGGGAAAGTGCGTCACAAAGGCGCTGTTCCATCTCCTCCTGCACCGAAAGTCCCGCATCCCCCGCCGGACGCGCAGCCGTCTCCTGCGGCTGTTCTGTCTCCTCACTGGTCTTTTTTGTTCCCGTCGGCAGCAACAGGACAACGCCGATTGCCGCCAGCAGGAAGTACAGCATCCACTGCTCCTTTTTCTGTTTCCGGAAAAACGCCGCTGCCTTTTCCCTCATAGGCCTATTCCGAAATCTCTACCATAATATGCGCCGGATCGGTTCCGTAGACCTCACTTAAAACACTTTTGATCTCTGTCAGCTTTTCATCGAGCATTTCCCGCTGTTTTTTCTGTTCTTCGCGGTAAATGCTCGTCTGCCGCATCGGCGCTTCAATGCGGATCTCTTTTGCCTCACCGGTGTTTCCCGGCTCCAGCGTTACCGAAACGGCTGCCCCCGGAATGCCGCTCTCTGACAGATACATCCGGATCTGGCGCTCCGTCTCTTTTTCCCAGGCGCCCACGTAATACTGTTTTTCAAAGCTTTCTGCACGAATCTGTACATTTTCCATTGCTGCTGCCTCCTCTTCCAGCGTCAGACGGTCGAGCGTCTGCGCCATTTTCTGCTCCAAACCTCCCGCTTTTAGCACGGGCTGAAAAAAAATCAGTACCATCACAATTCCAAGAAAAAACTGAACCGGCTTCTTGTCCTCCTTCTCCGGGATCAGGTTCAGCACAGTTGTCATAAAAATCAGAAAAATTGAAATATTCTTAAGCCACTGCAGAATCTCTTCTACCATGCCGCCTCCCGCCGCTGCCTGCCCAACTACATGCTAGAGCATGTCTGAAAAATCATTTCCGCAATCTGCAAGCCCCAGTTTGCGAAAAGCCTTTTTCAGACACGCTCTAGGAAAAAGTTCCCGCCAGGATTGCAATCGTCAGCAGAAACAGGACTTCTACGGTCAGAAGGAGACGCAGAAGCATCGCATATCCTTTTCCTGCCGCCGCAAGACATCCCGCGATCCGCTTGTCCGAGACGGGCTGCGCCGCCGCGGCGAGAAGGCGGAAGGAAAGACCCGAAACGAGAAGCTGAACGGCGGGGACCATGCCTGCTGCGAGCAGTACCAGCATTGCCGTCACGCCAAAGCAGTTGCGGATCAGCACTGCGGAGCCTGCCACCAACTCGGTTACAGCATTCACCGCATTTCCGATGCCGGGAATCATTCCGGCAGTCCGCCAGAGTGCCATCTGCCGCAGGGAATCGAGCGCCGGTGCGATCAGATTCCGGATCATCTGCATTCCCACAAGTAC
The DNA here is from genome assembly GCF_003481425.1 of Blautia sp. OM06-15AC. Lineage (NCBI taxonomy): Bacteria > Bacillati > Bacillota > Clostridia > Lachnospirales > Lachnospiraceae > Blautia > Blautia sp. OM06-15AC. The sequence goes on from NZ_QULD01000014.1 coordinate 42,778, forward strand.
GCCGAGCGACGATTTTAAAAGGCCGTTCACGCAGGTTTCCAGCAGCTCTGTCATATGGGACAAAATCTCCTCGCCGGAAAGATCGTTTACAAGGGCGATGAGCAGATAGATATGGATCATCGGGAGGACGAGGGCGAGCAGAAGCTTTTCGACAGCCAGAATCACTAGAAGGAGCATCTGATAAAACATCACGGCTGATGATGCACCACCGGCGGCCGCGGCCGCCAGATAGTAGGATGGCGTCAGGATCCGCATAAAAGCGACCAGCGATGTGATGACAGCTTTCAGGTTTTCCCCGCTCGACTGGAAATTTTTCAGAATCAGTGCAAGCGCAAGCAGATAGACCATATAAAAACTGGCGTCCCTGACCTGTTTTCCTTCAAAGAGAGAGGAAAAACTGCCGAGCACCGCGCCTGCCAGAACGAGGAGAAACAGCTCCTTCATCAGCCCCTTCTGCGCAAGGAATGCTGTTTTGGCACAGGAGAGAACGGCATTTCCGGCACGGAAAATGCGGAAGGGATCGCCATCCTGCAAAAGAGAACGCACCGTACCGGCAAAAGAAAACTGCTGGCTGGACAGCAGGCTGTCCACTTCCTGCTGGATTGCATCGAAGTCGAGTTCTGCAAGAAGTTCGTCCTGCGCTGCTGCTGCCTGATCCGTTTCGGTATCCCCCGCTTCTTTCTCCTGCTGTCCTTTCTTTTCTCTGACCGCCGCACGCTCCGTCTCCTGATCTGTTCCTACGGTGTCCAAACGTGATTCTTCTTCCAGGCTCTCCGGCACGTTTTGTACCGCTGCTTCGATTTTCTGCGTTCTTCCCGTTCCGAAAATGAGACACAGAAAAAGCAGCGCCATGCCCCATCCGGCTTTTTTACAGAAAATCATGAACCGTTTCCAGCAGAGCGAGCAGCACTGGCATACTGACGGCAAGGACCGCCAGGCGGGCGAACAGTTCAATCTGCCCTGCAATGGAAGAATAGCCCGCATCTTTACAGATCCCGGCGGAAAACTGCCCCACATACGTGATCCCAAGCATTTTCAGCAGCGTATTCAGATACGATGAGTCCACCGGGAGATACGATTTCATTTGTGCGAGCATGCCGAGCAGATACTGCATTTTTCCGACGGTCCCGGCAAGAATGCAGAGGCCGGCACCGACCGTCACAAGAAGGGCAAATTCCGGCTTTGCTCCCTTTACTGTGATTCCAAGCAGCACGCCCGCCGTGCCAAGCGCAGCGATCCGAAGTATATCCATATGATCCCCTCCGTTTTTTCTCCCTGCTCTTAAATTGTAAACAGTTGTTTGATGTCCTCAAACAGCGCGGAAATATAGGGAAGAATCCAGAACAGCACCAGCACAAGACCGGCAAGGCTTGCAAGAAATGCCTGTTCTTCCCGGCCGCTGTGTTTTAATACCTGGCACAGGACCGATACCAGAATCCCGACTGCCCCGATTTTAAATAGAATCCCGACCTCCACGCCTGCTCCTCCGTTTTCAGACACGCCCTAAACCAGAATCAAAAATAAAAAAAGGCCTCCCATGATTCCAAGACTCTGACAGAGCCTCTTCCTTTCCGGCAATCCTTTCTGCAGTTCCGCGATCCGCTGCACAAGGCGTGCCTCATACCGGTCCAGATTCGCCTTCTGCATGGCGCGGTCCCCGGTGCCAAGGCTGCATCCGGCCTCCTGCAGCTCTTCTTTTTCTTCTTTTGTAAGGCGTGTGTCCGCCAGGTGGACTGCCGTATTCTCTTCCAGAATCGCCGGCAGTGTCTTTCCGTCCGGGCGGCGCATATCCTCGGAAATATCCTGTAAAAAATCCCGGTACGGATCCCGCATCCGCTTTCCCGTCTCCCAGAACGCATCCGGCAGCGGGGAAGCCGCCGTCACAATCTCTCCACGCAGATACTGGATAATTTTCTGCAGTGTTTCCAGATCTTTCACATGGGCCGACAGCGCCGCACTCTTTGCAAAGCCGATCCCGACGCAGGCAAGAGAAGCCGCCAGTAAAACTGCAAGCCGCATCACAGAAACGCCTCCCTTCGGTACAGTGTCGTTCCTCTTCCGTCAAAAATAGCCTGTACGCTTCCGGCGTGGGGTTTCGCATCCAGCACGATGTACCGCTCGAAAACGTGGGATTCCACGAGGCGGTTCAGGAGAGGCTTCTGCTTCATATCCTCCATGGAATTGCCATGCACGGTCGCGAGCAGCTTGCACCCGCAGTTAACGACGGACTCGATCGCACGGATGTCCTCGCCCGTTCCGATCTCATCGACTGCCACCACATCGGGCGACATGGCGCGGATCAGCATCATCATGCCCTCCGCCTTCGGACAGCAGTCGAGCACATCGGTGCGGATACCGACATCATTCTGCGCAACGCCGAGATAGCAGCCTGCGATCTCGCTCCGTTCATCGACCACACCGACGGTCAGCCCCGGATACGGCGACTCCCCGTCCGAAATCTGGCGGATGATATCGCGCAGCATCGTCGTTTTGCCGCAGCCGGGTGCGGAGACAATCAGGGTGTGCAGGAAACGGCCGTCTTCCCAAAGGTACGGCATCACTCGGTCCGCGCAGCCCTTTTTCTCATGAGCAACCCGCACGTTGATGCAGGATATATGGCTGATGCCTTTCACCTTTTCCCCTTCGATTACCGTCTTTCCGGCAATGCCGATCCGGTGGCCGCCCTCAACGGTCAGAAAACCCTGCCGCAGTTCATCCTCGTAGGCGTAGAGGGAAAAACTTCCTATGTAATCCATCGTATCGCGGATATCCGTCGGTGAGACGGGATAACCTTTCTCCCACTCCCCGGTCAGTGCTCCGTCCGGGGTCAGAAAGTACTCCTGATCCTTTGCGACCACCAGAAGCGGCGCGCCGGTCCGCAGACGGATTTCCTGCAGGTCATCGGCCAGCAGATCTGTGTTTTTCAGAATTTTCCGTATATTCGCAGAAAACAGGCGCAAAAGTTCCCTTTGCTCCTGTTTTTTCTCTGGCGTAACAATATCCTTTTGTCTTCCTGTCCTTTTCATCTTCACCACCTCTTATCGTTATATATATGAGATGGCGGGACAGGTTATGCACGATTTTTATGGTTCTATTCTTTTCATGCAGATTTTCACGGGCTCCGCTGCCCAGACGGCGCCTTCATATCCTTTCTCCGGACTGAAATGCATGCAGAAGCCCTCTTTCTTTTCCGTTCCAAGAGAACCCGAAAGACCGGTTCCCCTCCACTTGCCGTAGCTCTCCTCTTCGGTCCAGATCCGGAAAAACAGCGTTTCAGCATTCTCCGCTGCGGCAAGGCGTTTCTGGTCTTCGTCGGAAAAATACCGTTCTGCCATGCGCTCCCAGGCAGCGCGGCGGTGCTGCTGCAGATCCATGCCGATCGGAATGGAAGCAAAAGCGCAGGCAGCGTATTCCCCCGAATGAGAAATATTAAAACAGATCTGCGGATGCCCTGGCAGGTACGGTTTTCCGTGCGCATTCCGTTCGATCGTTATCTTTTCTCCATCCAGCTCATACTGTTCCTGCATTCCCATCCGGAACAGCTCCCATCCGCACTGCGAGAGTTCCCGTTCCAGCTCTTTTTTTTCGCCCTCCGGCTGTGTAATTTTTTTCAGATAAACTACCGTCTCCTGCATCCTGCTTCTCCCTCTTCATAGAAAAAGAGACCGCGAAGCCTTTCAACTTTCGGCTCCCCGGTCTCTTCTCGAAAATTCTTTCTTATGCGTTTTTACCGCAGCAGTATTTGTATTTCTTTCCGCTTCCGCACGGGCATGGATCGTTTCTTCCGATTTTTTTGCCTTTGATTACAGTGCCGGATTTTTTCTGCTCCATGTAAAGCGTTTTCTTCTGCTCTTCTGTGAAGATCTCATCCCACATCGGCAGGTTGTACAGCCAGTCTGCTTTTGCGTCTACCATGTTTTTGTACAGAAGCTCTTTATCGTAAGCCAGTGTAACAACGGTATCCTCTTCCATCTCCTCGATCGGGTTCGGGATCACAAGGCTGTCGTTGATGCCGTCCAGGAAACCAACCATGGTCATAACGTCCACTTTGTATTTCTCTGCCAGCTCTTTTACGGTTCCTTTTACCACTTCATCCGGGTTGGAAAGAAGCTGCTCGTAAATGTTTTTCTCAATCAGGAAATAATTGGTCCAGAACTGCTGGAGCTGTCTTTTGTCTGCTTCCTGATTATAGGCGATATCACGCCAATTCTGTAATAAACTCATGTTATTATCCATCCTTTATCTGTTTCTCTGAGCGCGTTTTTTCGCGCCGTCCCCTAGCGGGATTCCGGTTTTTGTAACACGCTTTAGTATATCGGAAAGTCCGCAGAAAATCAACCTTTTTCTTCTTCCTGCTCCAGAATCGGGATTCTGGTATCGCCGAGCGGAATTCCTCTGTGTTCCACCGATGTAGAGAACACGATCTGCGTCTTCGTTCTTCCAAAATGCTGAAGCTGGCCAATAAACTGATCCAGCTCAGATGTCGTGTGGAACACAACCTCCATCAGCATCGAATAGTCGCCGGTCACGCAGTTGCACTCGATCACATTCGGGCAGTCAGTGATGTACGGATAGAATTCCTTTTTCCGCACCGGCTCAACCTCCAGATTGATGAATGCCTTGATCCGATAGTCGAAAACCTCCGGGTTCACACTCGCACGGTAGCCGGTGATCACCCCGTCCTTTTCCAGGCGGTCGATTCTCGCCGAAACCGTCGGCGAAGTGAGACTTACCTTGTCTGCAATACTTTTGAGCGGAAGCCTTGCATCTTCCTGCAGCAGTTCCACAATTTTCCGGTCTGCTGTATCCAGTTCACGTTTCATTCCCTCTCCTTACGTTCCTCCTGCTCTCCTTTTTCTTTCGGAGGCAGTTTCTTTACCACCGTATTTTCCACGCGGTGTTCTTTGACCCGCATGACCTTGATCCAGAGATCGTCGGTCTCGAGTTCAAACTGGCTGCCGTCATCCGGAACCGCACCGAGTTCGCCGAAAATGTAGCCGCCGAACGTTTCATATTCATCGACCGGCAGTTTGATCTTCAGTTCCTCCGCCACATCATCCAACGAGGCACTTCCCATGATTTTCCAGGTGTCTGTGGAAATCAGCTCAATTTCCGATGGCTGCCCGATCTCCGCCTCATCATTCAAGTCCCCGACAAGCTGCTCGATCAGGTTACGCACGGTGATAATTCCATCCATGCCGCCGTACTCATCCAGAACCACGGCAAAATAGTTGCCGGTCTTTTTCATGTTCTGGAACAGCGTGGCAGCCTTGATGTTTTCAGGAACAAAATAAGGCTGTTTGATTGCTTCTTTCATGACATGATCGCGGTCCTTGGTGCGAAGCCGGAAATAATCCTTGGCGTCCAGAACGCCGATGATATCGTCCACATTTTCACCACAGACCGGGTAATAAGAATGGCGGCTTTCATGGATCAGCTGCTCCCACTCCTCCATCGAGTCTTCCAGCCACAGAAGATCTACATCGGTTCTGTGGACGCAGATTTCATCAATGGTCAGATCATCAAACTCAAATACGTTCTGAATCATATCTTTTTCTTCATTGTCGATCGCGCCTTTTTCGCTGCCGGCATCTACCATCATTCGGATTTCTTCCTCCGTCACCTGATCGTCGTCCTCATCCGGATCGATCCCCAGAAGGCGCAGGATACCGTTTGTCGATGCAGTCAACAGCCACACAAGCGGTGCAAACACTTTCGAAGCACCGCTTACAAGACCGGAAATCCCGAGCGCAATCTGCTCAGCCTTCTGCATTGCAATCCTTTTCGGCACCAGTTCGCCAAAGATCAGGGTGATATAAGATAAAAGCAGCGTAATCAGCACAACGGCAATCGCATCCAGTGTCTTTTCCGGAATCTTCATACCCGCGTCCACAAGAGCGGAAACGATTCGATCCGAAAAATTTTCTGCTGCAAAGGCACTTCCAAGAAAACCGGACAGAGTGATGACCACCTGTATCGTTGCAAGAAAACGGGATGGCTGTTCCGTCAGATGAAACAGCTTCGCCGCTCTTTTGTTTCCCTCCTGTGCCATTTTTTCCAGTTTAGCGTCGTTGCAGGAGACCACAGCGATCTCCGCGCAGGCAAATACCGCATTGACCGCTATCAATACGACCTGCAAAAGAATACTGCCGACTATGTCACTGTCCAAACGTTTCAAACCTCCTCAATATTATTTATGCATTTTTCAAAAATGCCACATAGGCCTTCTTGGCCTCGTAAACATCTGCTTTGCTGGTTACTTCCCATGGAGCATGCATGCTGAGAACCGGTACACCGGAGTCAATCACTTCCATACCGTACAGAGACATGATGTAGGCGATGGTTCCGCCGCCTCCGACATCAACTTTACCAAGTTCTGCTGTCTGCCAATTTACTTTTGCATCATCAAAGATAGCGCGAAGAGCTCCGACGTACTCTGCATTGGCATCGTTTGAGCCGCTCTTTCCGCCTGCTCCTGTAAATTTGTTAATTACGATACCTTTTCCGAAAAATGCAGCGTTTTTCTTCTCAAATGCTGCTGCATACAACGGATCAAACGCTGCACTTACATCGGAAGAAAGCATTCTGGAAGAAGCCAGACATCTCCGAAGTGCAAGCTCCGTTCCCTCACCTGCAAGTGCAAGCAGCTCTGCCATGGTGTTTTCGAAGAAATGAGACTGCATGCCGGTTGCTCCGACGCTTCCGATCTCCTCTTTGTCTACGAGCAGGCAGCAGGATGTCTTCTCCGGTGCTTCCACCTCGAGCATTGCGACAAGAGAAGTGTATGCGCATACACGGTCATCCTGGCCGTATGCAAGAATCATGCTGGCATCCATACCAAGCTCACGCGCTTTTCCTGCCGGTACAATTTCAAGCTCTGCGGAGAGGAAATCCTCTTCTTCGATGCCATACTTGTCGTTTAAGAGCTTTAAGGTCATGGCTTTCACTGCATCTTTCTCTGTTCCTTCCAGCGGCTGGCTTCCGATCAGAAGATCGAGGTTCTCGCCCTCTACTACCGTACTTGCCGGTTTGGTCTGCTGCTCTCTGGAAAGGTGAATCAGAAGATCTGTCACACAGAATACCGGATCGTTATCATCCTCGCCGATGACTACATCCACTACTTCGCCATCCTTCTTGGCTACAACACCGTGGATTGCAAGCGGAAGCGTTACCCACTGCCATTTTTTGATACCACCGTAATAATGGGTATCAAGATATGTAAATCCGTTGTCCTCATACAGTGGATTCTGTTTTACGTCAAGACGCGGAGAATCGATGTGCGCACCGAGAATATTCATACCCTCTGTCAGAGGCTTTGTTCCGATCTGGAACAGGGCAATGGCCTTCTTCATGCATACAGCATAAACCTTGTCACCCGGTTTTAACGCACGATTTTCTTTTACATAGGTGTCGAGGCTTACGTATCCGGCCTCTTCTGCCTGACGTACACTTTCCTTTACACACTCACGCTCCGTTTTTCCGTGATCCAGGAATGCGCGGTAGCCGGCGTTTAATTTTTCCAGCTTTTTCATATCTTTTTTCTTGTACTCATTCCATGCTGTTTTTCGTTCCATAGCTTTTCTCTCTTTCTGTTTTCTTTCTATGATCCGTTCGTATTTTTTTGCTCCGGTCATAATTGCGATCTCTTTCATTATAATCTGTTTTGATGGGAAAAACAAGGACTTTCGGCTGTTAGAAAAAAGCCCCACAGCGAACCGTTTTTTGGGTTGCAGCGGGGCTTTTAAGGGGAGGATAAGTATTTCCTTATTTTTCTTTTGTATCATCGAACAGGGGAATTTCGATGACACTGTTATTCTCCCCTGAATGTTCACTTTTATACATTTCTTGTAATTATTTTTTGATCAACAGCAGAAAAATCCTCTTCCGCCGCAGCAACAGCAATTGCAGATGGCATTGATTGCCATACATTCACAGCACCATTTTCCGAGATCACCTGCACTTCTCTCGTAGCCATAGCCGCTTCCCATGTCGGAATACCACTGGCCGCTGCCCCGGAGTTGGCTTAAAAGCTGCTGGTACTGCAGATTCTGCGGTTCTAATTTGACTGCCATCTCGGCATCCTGCACGGCATTGATGTTGTTGCCGAGGCGCGAATTTGCGATCGCATGCAGGAAATACCATTTTCCGCTGCGGTCGGAAATGTCGTTCAGCACGTTCATCGCCTCGCGGAAGTGGCCGCTGTTGATGTAGTTGGCTGCCGCCTGCAGCCGCATTTCCTGCTCGGAATTTCCATAATCATTCCGTGCGGAGCCGCCGTTTCCGTACGCGCCGCCGAATGGGTCGAAGCCGCCGAACGGGCCATAGCCGCCGTAAGCATCTCCGCCATACGACGAACCTCCGCTCTGGTACGAGGTGCCGTGCTCGCGTTCATCCATGATCTGTTTGTACGCCTGCTGCACCTGTTTGAATTTTTCTTCTGCTTCTGCTTTATTCGGATTATTGATATTGGCATCCGGGTGATACGTCCGGCTGAGTTTTCGGTATGCTTTTTTGATTTCATCGTCCGAAGCCCCGCGGGACACGCCCAGCACCTCATATGGATCTGTCATCAGTCTTTATTTCTCCTCTTTTTGGCGCTCTTTTGCGCTTTTTCGCATTTCGTATTTTTCCCAGATACCAGCATACAATATATTTCGCAGAATGTCTACATTTTCCAGGATCGGAAGTTTTTCAAATGCACGCGACGCTTCCGCCGTCATCATCAGCAGGATTTTTTCTGCGGTTTCCTCGAAGTCCGGCTGATCTGCGATGGACAGAAACGGGTTGTAGTTTCCGCTCTTTTTATCTTTTTCCACGTCATCAAGCGCATCCATCAGGTAAATGAATTTTCCGATGTAAAAGCCGACCTGGCGCAGATCATCGCTCCAGATGTCCTCCTCCGGAATATAGATCTCCGCCATCACCTCTCCGGTATAGCCCGCCGCAAGATCGAGGTCTGGATTGTTTTCCTTCTCGCATGCATGCAGCTTTTCGAGGTAATCCTGCACTGCTTTCGTCTGGCGCGGATACGATGCCTCGATGCGTGTCACAGATTTTTTCAAAGCCTTTGCCACTGTAAACGCCGCGTAGTTTTTCTCGTCCTCCCAGTCATCCAGCAGATTGTAATAGGCGAGCAGCACGTTCATGTCTGCGCAGTATTTTGTGTATTTGTTCCGCAGGCATTTATGTTTTTTGCCGGGATGAAGAAAGCAGTAATGCTCCTCTTCTTTTGTCTCACACTCATAAAGCCCGGTCAGCAGGATGGAAAGAAATGTCATATCAAACGTCAGCATCGCCTGACCCTTTTTTCCATACGCCTCTTTGATATCCTGACACAGACCGCAGTAGTATGCCTGATATTTATTGTAATCTTTGACTTTCAGGTCATCCTTTCGGATGGTCACATAACCAAACATGAATCGCACTGCTCCTTTTTATCAGGTGTTTTTGATGAATTTTGTTCCGCATTTCGGGCAGCGGATCTCGATGTGCCCTTTTCCTTTCGGCACACGCACCTGCTGATGGCAGGACGGGCAGCGGAAGTAGCAGTGCTCTTTATCCTTGAATGCACGGGTTCCGCCTCGGAAGAATCCGACGACGCGGTTTTTCAGTTCCAGGAATTTCTGGTTTTCCGCATACCGTTTGGAATGGTTCTTGGACATGATGCGCACATCCGCCCAGACGATCAGGACGAGTGCCAGGGTGTAGATAAGGGAGCTCCGTACAACCGCCCCGAAAATCATCATGGCAACTGCCGCCCACATCATAAAATTGCCCAGCTGATCGATGCCGTAGCGGCCGTACATCAGGCGGGAAAGTTTTTCTTTCAGTTTATCCATTTTGTTCTCGTTTCTCCTTTTTCAAAGTATATGCCAATACTCTATCCCTTTTGAGGGAAAAAAGCAATCGAAAGCGCCATTAATTTTTTCTAAAGAATCCTTAAATTTTGCAGTGTCGCATTTTTCAAACACGCTCTGTTTTTTCCTGCAGACAGTTTTTCAATTTTTCATGGATGTTTCAAGGAAGCTGTGCTACACTATACCATGTATTTATTTTTTGATTGGAGAATCCCATCTATGAAACGACTCAAACAGATCGGCGCCCTTCTCGCCATCGCGGTCCTGATCGGATTCGGGCTTGGCGCCATGATTTTTGCGTTTATCGACACGCCGTTTGCACACAAGGCGCTGACGGTCTGCCTCTACTGTGCGATTACCGTACCAGTGCTCATCTATGCCATGATGCTGGTTGCCAAGGTTCTGTCGCACCGCGATGAGAACGACAAATCAGACAAAGGAGAAAAACAGTCATGATTGATACCATTATTTTTGATGTAGGCCGCGTACTCGTCAACTGGGACTACGAGTCCTATCTGAAACGCTTTGCTTTCGGTCCGGAAAAGACGAAAGCAATCGCCGCCGCAACCTTCGAAAGCCCTTACTGGCGCCAGTTCGACCGCGGAATTCTCACACCGGCGGAGATTGTAAAAGGATTCTGCTCCCTCGCCCCGGAATACACCGAAGAAATCAAAGAGGTTTTCGCCCACTGCGAGGAAACCATCACCCCGCTGCCGTATGCAGAAAGCTGGGTACGCTCCTTAAAAGAAAAAGGCTACCGCCTCTACATCCTCTCCAACTACTCCGGAGACCTCTTCGAGCGCACCAAAGAGAAAATGCCCTTTCTCCCCTACATGGACGGAACCCTCTTCTCCTACACCTGCCATTTAACAAAACCGGAACCGGAGATCTACCAGTACCTGATCCAGAAATTCTCCCTCACCCCGGACCGCTGCGTATTCCTCGATGACACCAAAGCAAACGTCGAGGCCGCAGAGCAGGCAGGGATTCATGGAATTCATTTTACGGGATATGAAGATGGCGTGGCACAGTTGAAAAAACTGGGCGTTCTTTAAAAAACAGGCTGCCGCATTCATGCGTCAGCCTGTTTTTTTAGTATTAACTTACGCTTTCGCCGCCTCTTCCATCAGCCGCAGCATCAGTCCGACGCTGCCGACGTTATATCCGGCATAAGCGCGTCCGCCGATGTTTCCCGGCAATGCGAGTATCAGCAGTGGGAGTTTTTCTGCGTCGATTCCCATTTTTTCGGCAATCGCCGGGGCGTCGTCGGATGGGTCGAGGTAGAGGGACATGTTGTGGATTGCTGCGCGGGCTTTCTGGAAAGTCGTGTTTTCCAGGTCGGCTTTCGTGCGGAGCACGGCTGCCATGGCAGCGTCTTTTGCGTTCCACTTCTCTGCGATTTCGATCAGCTCATTCAGAACATGCTCGGTCGGCTCCTCTCCGGTTCCGAGGAAGGCCAGAAGGATCGGGCCGTCTTTGGTGAGATCGTTCAGGGTATGCGCCTTTCCATCCAGATCCTCCAGCGTGATCTCCGGCAGTTCGATGTGCTCTAACAGCTCATCCAGCTCTTTTTTCACGGTTTCCAGATAAATCTCTTTTGCTTCTCCCGCCTTCAGTTCAAACACGCGGTATGCGGCATGCTGGTCACCGTTCGGCATACGCATACTTGTAATCAGACGATAGCAGCCCGGCTCCAGGGTCAGAGCCAGTGTTTTGCCATTGAATGCGGTTTCTTCGTAATTCAGCGTCTCAAACACTGTTCCGTTCCACTTTCCGATGGTCCACGTCTGATAATACTTCCATGCGCTTCCATCCTCCGCATTCAGTGTCAGAACCGCACTTTCCGTTTCATCCTTCAAAACAGCAGCTTCTGTTTCCACACTGTGGAATGCCCCATCACGGTAATACTCCGGCTCCAGGGTCACCGGATTCAGTCTTGCCGCTACATTGAGACTCCGGCAGATTGCCACAAACAGAATCTTCTGCGCCAGAGGACTTCCCTGTTTCATCGTAAGGACGCCGACCGGTGTTGCCATGATCGTGTCATACTCTTCTTCTGCATGGAAGGTAATATTCTTCTTAAGATAATCCAGAATCCGTTCCGGCTGCTCCACAAAGCTACGTTTTGTCTCCTCTTCAAAAAATCCGCGGATCATGCTCCGATACGGCGTCAGCTCCTCGAGGAAAATACGCGGGCAAAGAAGATCCTTCCTGAAAATCTCCTCCGGCAGATCCCCCTGCTCGCAGTCGAGATGATCCTCTAAAACGGATGCCTTCAAGTCCTTCGCATCCTTTAAAGCCAGCGAAAACAGCAGCTTCTTCCGGTTCGGATTTTCATCTTTGGAAAGGAATGTATAAACCTCCTCAAAATTCTCTCCTGCCCGGTGGAAAATCTCTTCCGCTTCCGGATACGCAGCAGCCTTTTTCTCATCAAAGCATGCTGCAAACCGTGCCTTCCGAAGCCGTTCCGCCTCTGCCATCCGTGCCGCATTGCGCTCCTTCTGCTCCTTTGTGGCAACGACATTCCGTACCGGCACCTCCTTCGGTGCCCGGATTTCCAGCGTCTGCCACCTGTCATCCGCTTCCGGAACCGCCTCTTCACGAAGCACCAGTTCCAGCGAATCCTCCTCCTCAATCCGCATCATTGCCTCTGCCCGGCGTATTCCGTCAAATGCCCGTACCCGGATATCGCCAAGGCCAAGTGTCATCTGAACTTCTCCGTCCGCATCCGCAATCATCACTGCAGCCGGGAAAAACTCTGCCATATTCAGGATTTCAACCGCAATATGCGCTCCTGCAGCCGGTTTTCCATTCTCATCCTTCACAAGAATCTTCACCAGCTTCGTTCTGCCATAAAAATCTGTATGGTTAAAGTAGTACAGCGCTCCTTCTTTTCCAAGATACTCCTCGTTACTTTCCTTCACATAATCCGAGAAGTTCCGCGTATGAATCAGAATTGCCCGATTCGCCGGACCCGAGAACCAGCCGGTATCCAGCACTTCTTCCGGCTCACAGGCGCCAAGGAAATGCCACTCGCCGTCCACAAACACCTCAACCCATGCATGATTGTCATCACAGTGCGCCCATCTTGGTGTATAGACCTGCCGCGCCGCAATACCGACACTCCGATACGCCGTAACTGCAAACGTTGACTCCTCGCCGCAGCGTCCCTTTCCGCTCCGATACATCGTCATCGGAGATGCCGTTCTGCTGTCCGTCGCCTCATACGTTGCATGCTCCGCACACCAGTAATTAATCTCCAGAATTGCCTCCCAAAGACTCATTCCGGCTACACGCCCCATAATCTGCTCGTAAAAAAACGGTCTGCAGTCCGTAATATCCTCGGAATTGATCCGGTCATACAGCACATAATTTACAAACACATCCTCCGGCAGCTCCTTACACCATGCCACCTTCTCCCGCAGCATCAGCGCATGCTTCACGTACGAAAGAAAAAGATCAAATCCATATTCTCCCGCATCCCTTACCGGCATCGTACCATACAGAAACTTCATCAGCACAGCCTCTTCTTCACTGCACTGTTTCAATTTTTCTTCGATAACAGGCATCACCGGAGCCAGAAGCTCTCTCCGTCCCTCAAATTTTTCCGTTGCATATTTTTTCAAATTTTCTGAGATCATGATTCTATCTATCCCTTTCTCTTTTTTCCTATCCGTCTCCACAACGTACATCCGCCCACCGGCGGCAGACGCCATGCGAAAAAGGATTCCTTGCGATTTTTCAGGAACACCGGAGCGAGGAGCCTTTTCACATACCGGCTGTGGGTCACTACGCTACATATTTTTCTTTATAAATGAAAGTAATTCTCCGCTGGGATCGCATTTATACTCCCAGAACATAATGCCTCCCATACCCTTTTCTTTCAGGTACGCAATTTTCACACCCAGTGACTCGCAGTCCTCATAGCTGATAAATGTCTCCCCGTCAAACAGATACGGAACCTTCGCCTGCTCATCCCAATACCGGATAAATCCCCTCTTTCCGATCCAGCTCTCTTTGAGCTCGCCATAGTCACCGCCATATCCTCCGACCGTCTCTGCTTCCATTCCAAGCCCGTTGCGGCATCCGGCGCCTTTTACTCCATCCCATTTTCTGGAATAAAACGGTACGCCAAGGATCAGCTTCTCCATTGGAACGCCTGCATTTGCAAAACCGTTCACTGCCTTCTCCACACATGCGTCAAACAGGTTTCCCTCACTGTGATACAGCGCCGCATGATGTCCCGTCACCTTCTGGAAACCGCCCTGCAGATCATACGTCATCAGCTGCACATAATCCAGATACCGGGAGGCCTCCTTCATATCTGTCTGCAGTGCAAAGTAAACATCTCCGCCGACTGCTGTCGTTACAAGCATGCCTTCTCTGTACGTGTCCAGTGTCTTCCGAAGCTCCGCCAGAAGCAGCGTATAATTCTCTTTATCCGATCTGTCCGACGCAATTCCTGCCAGTGATGTGCCCGGATACTCCCAGTCAATGTCAATGCCGTCCAGACCATACTCCTTCACAATTGCAAGTGCACTCGCAGCAAACCGCTCTCTTCCCTCTTTTGTTCTTGCAGCCTGGGAAAAGCCGTCTGCTCCCCAGCCGCCTACGGACAATACAATCTTCAGCTCCGGATTGCTTTTCCGAATGGATACTATTCCATCCCGTGCATCCTTTGCATCCCATACAACTTCTCCGTCCCGGATCAGACCAAATGCAATATTGATCACGGTAAGTGCCCGCACATCCTCTTCTCGCATATGATTTAAGTCCGCCGTATTTACATAGCCAATTATTCTCTTCATCTCATAAGCTCCTCTGTCCGAATCGTTTTACTCATTAAAGGTTACGACTTCCCCGTGTCCCAGATTGTAGGTGATCTCATCCTCAAGCTCCACCTTCACAACCGTTGCAAACGGATGAATGCTCATCTCTCCGGCCCAGATCCAGAGCGTTCCCGGAATACCGCTCCATGGAAGGGAACCTGTGTAGGAGAACCGGAGCTCCTCTCCCGTATGCAGAACCGTCACCCTTTTTACCGGTGTTTTAATGCCTTTCACGCACAGCGTCTCCTGCGGCTTATCATAGACAAAAAGATACATCGTCTTCTGATCCGCCGAAATCGTGCTTCCACCGAGGAAATGATTGTAATCCAGTCCTTTTTCTGTTCCAAATACTGCTTCCTCGTGGTCATGAATCCATCCGCCGAGATCCAGCAGCACCTGCTCCTGACGTTCATCGAGCGTTCCGTCCTCTTTCGGTCCGATGTCCAGCAGCATTCTTCCGCCGAGGGTAATACAGTCGCAGAACATACGCACGATCTGGCCGCTGCTCTTGTAATCATTGTCCGATGGACGATATCCCCAGGAATCATTGATCGTCGTACAGAATTCCCACTCGCCTTTCGGTCCGTACAGCGGAATTCCCTGCTCCGGTGTCTCATAATCTCCGTAGCCCTGCATTCTCGAATTCAATACAACGTTCGGATTCAGCGTATGCAGATATTCCCTGAATTCCGGCATCTTCCACTGTGCCGCGCTCCGTTCCCAGTCACCATCAAACCATAACAGATCCACCGTTCCGTAATTCGACATCAGTTCTTTTAACTGATGATTGTTGAATTCCAGAAACTCCTGCCATTTCTGCGGCTCCTCCTCTTTTCCGGCCGGAGAACCATAGATATCGTTCAGACAGTCTTCTTTTTTCATTCCTTCCGGGTAAACCGTGCGGTACCGCGGATCCGACCAGTCGATCAGCGAATAATAAAGGCCGACCTTCAGACCTGCCTCACGCATGGCAGCTGTATACTCTTTTACAAGGTCGCGCGCTGCCGGTGTTTTCTTCACAACACTTAAATCACTGTATCCGGTATCAAACAGTGCCACGCCGTCATGGTGCTTCGCTGTCATAACCACGTACTGCGCACCTGCTTTTTGAAACAGCTCCGCCCATTTTTTCGCATCAAACTTCGATGCTGTAAAGCCTTCACACTGTTTCATGTAATCTTCATAAGAAATATTTCCGTTGTGGAACGACCATGACTCTGACACATCACCCACCGCATAAATCCCATAATGGATAAAAATGCCCAGCTTCGCGTTCCGAAACCAGTCCTGCATCATCTCTTCCAGCTCCTCCTTTTTTTGTACTCCCGGATTAAAAGACTCCGGGCATAGCTTTTTTATCCGATCTAATTACCCCTTTATTGTTTCTTCCCATTATATCAGTTCTTGCCCAAAAAGAAAGGCATATTACCGTTTTACACTGTAATATGCCTTTTTTCACGCCACAGGAAATATCGTTACCTTTTCCTGTTTATTTCGCGATTTCCTCGATACCCTGAGTTGCTACCCAGTCCTCAAGTCCCAGAGAGTACATACCATCTACATAAGCCTGCCAGTCAGCATCGTTGTCAATGTCAAGCTCGCCGCATACGAACTGCGCCTGCTGCTGCTCAAAGAAATCTTTGATTGCTGTGTTCGTATCAGAGAAGGTATCAATTTTATCCAAGTCAATCCAGTAGGACGGAATAATTTCTTTGGTCAGATTTGCCTCATAAGCTTCCTCTGTTGCTTTTTTCTCATCATACATCGGATGCTCTTCTACAAACTCGAAGTCTACCGGCAGATATTTCGGCAGAGACTGCGGCCACAGATTGCCCCAGGAATATTTTTCCTGATCTTCCTCAGACAGTGTGGTGGTGTCAATCGCATGGTATCCGTCATCCTCTTTGTTTACAATCACACCAACCGGTCCTCTGTTGCAGCCGATGCCGTTCTCCAGTGCGAATGCATTGTCAAACCAGCGGCAGATGATTTCCGGATGCTCTGCCTTGTTTGTGATGACAGCCTGGGTTCTGTATACGCTGAAGCCTTCCGTATCGCGCAGCCAGATTCCGTCTTTGTCTGTGTTCAGAACAGGCATGGAGTCGAAATCGCCTCTTTCCTCTGCAGCCGGGATTCCGGTAAACTCGTTGCTTCCGTATGCGATGGAAACGCCGTACAGGTCCTGATTTCCTTTACCTTCCCATGTGGAGCTGTCCTGTGTGTAAAGCTCTACGTCTACGAGTCCTTCTGCATACAGTTTGTGGAACCAGGAAAGGAACTCACGGTATGTATCGCTGACACCGCCGTAAACAACCTTTTCATTCTGGATTGCAATACCAAGTTTGTTCATCGGAAGTCCGAAGTAACCGGCCATAGCCTCGATATGTTTGTTGTTCGGGTCGGTAGAGAACGGGATTTCATCGGAAGCGTCACCGTTGCCGTTTGCATCCTGCTCTTTGAAGGCTTTCAAGACTGCCTCAAACTCGTCTGTAGTGGTCGGCATGCTCATGCCAACATTCTCCAGCCATTTCGTATTGATGTATGGGCTGTATCCAACGGTTGTATCGGTACATACGTACGGAATTGTGTAGATGTGTCCGTCCGGTGCTGTCATTTTTTCTCTTACACCCGGCAGATCCAGGATCGCAGAAATGTTCGGGCAATATTTCTCAAAATAATCTTCCAGCGGAATGAATACGCCCTGGTTTACACCATAGGTGAGGATTGCATTATCGCTTAAGGTCCATCCGCCGATCACATCCGCGTAATCTCCGGAGTTCAGATCCAGATTCAGTCTCTCCGTTGCTGTTTCGTATGGATAAATTTTCAGGTCAACGTCTACATTGGTCTGTTTTTTGAACTCATCGAGCATGATAAACTCGCCGGATTCGCTGGAATCATCGCAGAAGATGGAGAAGGTGTAATCTCCCTCGTCTACCAGCGGAAGACCTTCCTGATACATAATGCCGTTTACTTTTCCGTCCTCATCCACGGTGTCGTTTGCTGCGGATGCTGCGGATGCTGCAGAAGCACTCTTTGCCGAGCTGCTTCCCTTATCACTTCCACATCCGGTAAACATAGATGCCACCATTACTGCAGTTAAAACTGCTGCGACTGCTTTTCTTTTCATGATTTTTCCCTCCTGTGTTGTTCCGGCGGCATTTTCCCGCCGGAAGCGCTTTTGCCTGTCCGTTGTCCGGACTCTTTATTTACATACCGCCGTTTCCCGTGCGGCAGATAAATCGTTAAAAAAACTTCTTCTTGTAAATCAACCCTTCATGGATCCGATCATAACACCCTTTACAAAGTGCTTCTGCACCAGTGGGTACATAACCAGAACCGGGATACTGCTGATGATGATCAGCGAGTATTTCATAACGTCGATCAGCTGCTGTTTTTCCTGCAGTGCTGCTCTTGCTGCCGCAGTTGTTGCTGTCTGGGACAGCGCGGTCTGGTTCGTGATCAGGATGTTACGCAGAACCAGCTGCAACGGATACTTTGCTTTGTCCGAAATATAAACGAGTGCTGAGAAGTATGAGTTCCAGTGACCGACACCATAGTACAGAACCAGAATTGCGATGATCGCTTTGGAAAGCGGAAGTGCAATCTGGAAAAAGAATCTCGCCTGGGTGCAGCCGTCAATTTCAGCTGCCTCATACAGCTCTTCCGAAATGTTCGACTTGAAGAAGGTTCTTGCCACGATCATGTTGTATACGCTTAAGCATCCCGGAAGAATCAGTGCCCAGATCGTGTTCAGCATCTGCAGTCTCTGAATAACCAGATAGGTAGGGATCAGACCGCCGCCGAAGAACATGGTGATCAGGTAAAAAATGGTGATCGGTTTCTTTCCGGAGAAATTGCTTCTGGAAAGTGCATATGATGTCGGAAGCGTTACGATCAGGTTGACCATGACACCGCAGAAGGTGATGATCAGGGAGTTTAAAAAGCCTCTCATAACCTGGTCGTTTTTAAATACTTCTGCGTAGCCCTTCAGGGTAAATCCGATCGGGTGAAGCAGTACTTTACCACTCGATACGGCGCTTGGCGCACTGATGGATGAAATGATAACCCAGTACAGCGGATATGCCACAACAAACAGAACCAGCGTCAGGATAATGAAGCAGGCTGCGTCAAAAACGACGTCCTCTTTGCAGCGTTTTATTTTCTTTTTTGTCACTGCGGTATTTTCTTTACTCATGTTTTTGTTTCCTCCTACCACAGGCTGTTGCCCGAAAGTTTATCAGATATCGTATTGACAATGATCAGCATAACCATGTTTACGATGGTGTTGAACAGACCGATTGCTGAAGAATACGACATATCGTTGTTGATCAGACCGACCTTATAGACGTAGGTGGAAATGATCTCGGATACACTGGCATTCAGGTTGTTCTGCAGAAGGAAGGCTTTTTCGAAGCCGACGGAAAGAATGCTTCCGCAGTTCATAATCAGAAGAATGGTCGCGGTCGGCATGATCAGCGGAAGGTCGATGTGACGGATCAGCTGTAATTTCGTTGCGCCGTCTACCTTTGCCGCCTCATGCAGCTCCGGGCTGATGCCGGCGAGTGCTGCGAAGTAAATAACAGAGCTCCATCCTGTACTCTGCCATACGCCGGTCCACACATAAATGTGTCTCCAGTAGGCTTTTTTCGCCATGAAGTTGACCGCCGGAATTCCGATTGCTTCCAGTACGTGGTTGATAACACCGACGGACGGAGACAGGAACAGAATGATCATACCACACATAACTACGGTGGAAATGAAGTTCGGCGCGTAGGTGACGGTCTGGATCACTTTCCGGTATCTCTTATGGCGGAAGGAGTTCAGCATCAGTGCCAGGATGATCGGAATCGGGAATGATACAACCAGTCCGTACAGACTCAGGATCAATGTGTTCTTGATGGTGGAAGCAAAGTATGGAGAGTTGAAGAATCTCTCAAAGTAGTACATGCCTACCCACGGGCTCTTTGTGATTCCGGCTGTCGCATTAAAGCGGCGGAACGCGATCTGTACACCATACATCGGAATGTAGCTGAAGATGAATGTCAGGATTACGCCCGGAACACAGAAAAGCCAAAGCGAGATGTCTCTCTTAAAGGCGCGGATGGTGCGGCCTTTTTTCTTTGCTTTTGTTGGTTTCTCTTTCATTTCTCTCTTGTCCTCCCTTTTAAAGGTTTCGTGTTTTCCTTGATTGGAGCATCCCTTGTCGTGAACATTTTGAACATTTTGCTTTCGCATCATCCTCGCATGCTGCTTCTTTTTTGTGCAACTGCCACAATCAAATCTGTTATTTAAGATTTATCCAACACTGTTTTGATAAATTTATTTTACATTTTGTTTCCTTATTTGTCAATTAATTTTTAAACACAAATATCATTTTGTTACTTTTACGCAATTTAAACCGATACTTTTTAAGCACTTTTCCCATAAATTCTCCTGTTTTTCCCTTTGTTTTTCGTTTCACGGCATCGGAGCATACGATCCATTTATATTTTTATCCATTTTTTGCAAACAAAAAGAAGGAAGCTATGTTTCTTTATTTTGTAATATAGTTTCCTTCTTTGTTCATTTTTATTATATTTTTATGTTTTTTCGTCCGTTCTTACATTTCCGTCACGTTTCCAGTCCACCATTTCTCTGCTCCATCTTCAAGCATCAGCTCGTACTCATGGCAGATGACCTCTGGTTTTCCCGGAATCTGGACAAAATTCAGCTCCTCTTTTGTAAGATGGAACACAGCTTCTTTTTTCTCTCCCGGTGCAAGTGCAATTCTCGTAAAGGCTTTCAGCTCTTTGATTCTTGCCACAACGCCGCCGGAACGTTTCCGCACATACAGGCACGGAACGGAAGTTCCGGCCATATTTCCGGTATTTTCCACGGTAAAGGAAACAGAAATACCATTTTCTTCTTTTGTTACGGAAACATCACTGCCGGTAAACGTTGTGTAGGATCTTCCTTCTCCGAAGGTATGCAGCGGCTGGCTTGTCATATCACAGTACGCCGGGGCAACGGAAGTCCGATAATTGTAGCATACCGGGATCTGTCCCACGTGGCGTGGCATAGAAACCGGAAGACGGCCGGACGGATTGCTGCTTCCATAGAGAAGCTCAGCAACTGCCCTGCCTCCCATCGGTCCCGGGTAGAATGCATATAAAACGGCATCGGAAGCATTTTCGATCTTCTCGATACAGTATGCTCTTCCGGCAATTACAACCGTTACCAGTGGTTTGCCAAGGCGGGCAAGTGCTGCAATCAGTTCTTCCTGCGCGGCCGGAATGTGAACCTTCGCGGTGTCCATTCCCTCGCCGCAGTCCATCGAACGGCTGCCCGTTCCCTTCGAGGCTGCTCCGTTTGCATCGAACACAGCTCCTCCAAACCGTGAGGAGGAACCGCCGACAACGGCCACGATCACATCGCTTTCTTCTGCAAGTGCCATCGCTTTTGCTTTTTCATGCTCATCCGCCTCGGAAAAACCGGACCCCATCGCATAAGAGACTTTCACGCCATCCGGTGCTTCCTGCTTCATGCCCTGCAGAACCGTGACGCACTCGCTTTCCGGCACCGGCGGAGTATAATCGCCGAGCATACAGTAACGGTCTGCCGCATGGTAGCCGATCACTGCTACTTTTTTATATTTCTTTGCAAGCGGAAGCACCGTCTTTTCATTTTTCAGAAGCACAGCAGACTCCCGCGCCAGTGCAAGAGATACCTCCGGGATGCCGGCTTCTTCCGGGGAAAGCATGTTTTCTTCCATATAAGGATGCTCGAACAGACCTTTTTCAAATTTCAGTTTCAGAACGCGGAGCACCGCCTCATCGATCTGGCTCTCCTCCAGAAGTCCCTGATCAACCGCCTCACCGAGACGGCCAAAGGCTTCATCCCACAGGCTCACATCAACACCGGCCTTTCTTGCCGCAACGGCTGCATGCAGCGTATCCCCCTCTGTGTTTTTCAGGAAATCGACAGCCAGTCCGTCTGCCATCACAATGCCGTCAAAGCCCATCTCACCGCGCAGTACATCGCGAAGCAGCCATGCATTTCTGTGGCAGTACACGCCGTCGATCTCGTTATACGCCGCCATGATTCCTTCCACACCGGCTTCGCAGCACGCTTTTGCAGACGGAAAATGGATTTCACGCAGCTCACGCTCCCCGATTCTCGCCGCACTCGCATTCACACCTCCGGTCGTCTCGCCCTGGGCGCAGAAATGTTTTGCCACGCTGCCGACGCCGGTCGACTGCATGCCGGTCACGGCTGCTTTTGCCATTGCGGCTGCAAGGCATGGGTCCTCAGAGTAGCACTCTTCACTTCTTCCCCATCTCGGATCACGCGCCATATCAAGTGCCGACATCAGCGCCAGCTCCACATGACCGCTCTTTAACTGCTTTCCGCATGCCTTGTAGCCTTCCGAAAGAAGCGCCGGATCAAACGTTGCTCCGGCAGCCAGGTTGACCGGAAGCAGACCTCCTCCGAGTGCCTGATGGCCATGGGGGCACTCGCTGCTCATCATCATCGGAATGCCGAGGCGGGAATGTTCCATGACGTAGTGCTGTACCATATTGTAGGCTTTCGCGGAGAGTTCCGGCACGATTCCGGTCTTCTCGTCCTTATCTGCCCACGGGTCGGCACGGTACAGGCCGTACAGAACCCCCAGTCCGCCCATGCGCTCTACTTCTTCTTTGAATTCGTCGGTCAGGGTAAATTCCTCTCCCTGCCGCTCATAGATGCGGAATCCGTACAGCCGCTGGTTGAGCTGTCCCACTTTTTCTTTTAATGTCATTCTTCCCAGAAGATCTTTCGCTCTCTCTTCCGGCGAAAAGGCCGCATTCTGATATGCTTCCATCTGATTTTCCTCCTTATATGCTTTCTGCCCGGCCGTTTTCTTCCTGCCGGTGTATTTTTGATCTGTTTCCCCCAAAATTCTCTTATGAAACGGCTTTATTGTATCTCATTTTTTTACTTTTGTCCACAATAAGTTATATTTCGTTCATTTTTGTTCATTTTTCATGTTGAAATTTATTACTTTTAGTGTTATGATACCTTTCGCTACTAAATTTTGCAAATTACAAAGGGAGGTTTTTACTTATGAGCAAAAACAT
Organism: Blautia sp. OM06-15AC; assembly: GCF_003481425.1. Lineage (NCBI taxonomy): Bacteria > Bacillati > Bacillota > Clostridia > Lachnospirales > Lachnospiraceae > Blautia > Blautia sp. OM06-15AC. Next base: position 65,563 of record NZ_QULD01000014.1, read on the forward strand.
CACGATTCCGGTTCCGGCTGTCCCGTTTGCACCGCCAGTTTATACCTGCCACCGCGCAAAAAAAGAGTTCCATCTGGACGGAAATATCAACAAACCATTCTGGGAGGACGCACCGTATACCGATGAATTTCTGGATATCCAGGGCAGTCACATGCCGCTTCCGCGTTTTGTCACCCGCGCAAAAATGCTCTGGGATGATGAAAATCTTTACGTTGCTGCCGACCTTGCCGGCGATGAAATCTGGGGTCATTTAACAGAACGCGATTCTGTCATCTACTTTGACAACGATTTCGAGATCTTCGTTGACCCGGATTCCGATACGTACCATTACTATGAATTTGAAATGAACGTTCTGAACACGGTATGGGATCTGTTTCTCGCAGAGCCGTACCGCGACGGCGGCAGCGGCCTCAATGGCTACGATATGCACGGCCTTCGCACCGCTGTCCATGTGGACGGTTCAATCAACGATCCTTCCGCTGAAAACAAAGGCTGGAGTGTTGAGGTTGTGATTCCGTTCTCCGCTCTCTACGAATACCAGAAAGAGCGCCGCGCACCGAAAAACGGAGAATTTTACCGTATGAACTTCTCCCGTGTGCAGTGGAATGTGGATGTCAAGGACAACACTTACGTAAAACGCACCGATGAAAACGGAAATGTTCTCCCGGAAGACAACTGGGTATGGGCTCCGACCGGCGTCATCAATATTCATTATCCGGAGCTGTGGGCCTTCGTCTTCTTCTCCGAGGACCGCGAGGATGCTCCATGCGACAGCACCATTCCGGAGGACGAGTATCGCAAATGGGAGCTCCGCAAGCTGTATTACGCAGAAAATATTCTGTTTGAGACAACCGGCTCCTACAGCAGCAGCCTCGATGAACTGCAGAAAACGCTGGATGCGTATGCACCGAACGACTGGAATAAATCTGTAAAAGATCTTGGATATACCATTGAAACCACCAGCCGTACGTACCTGATTTCCTGTCCGAGTGCCGATCGTGCACATCTCCTCCTTCTGTATTCCAACGGAAAGGTTGAAAAAATTACACTTTAAGCGTATAATATCGGTTAGTAGTTAAAATTTGTAACAGGATCGGTTGAAACTATGAAAAAAGTCACTTTACAGGAAATTGCAAATTCCCTGGGCATCTCCCGGACCACCGTCTGGAAGGTGTTCAGCGGACACGAAGGTGTCTCCGATTCCCTGCGCACCAAGGTCATCGCCAAAGCCCAGGAGCTTGGCTATGCCATCCCGGAAGATTTTCAATATCCTTCCAGCGCGGAGGAGACCACGCCGGTCAACATTGCAGTTGCCGTCTGCAGACCGGAAACCTCACTTTTCTGGATGACCATCATCCACCAGATTGCAAAAGTATTTTCAACACACAATGTCAATCTCGTTTACACGTATCTTCCGACTTCGGCGGATAAAACGTATTTTCTCCCGCCCACACTTACAAACGGAAGCGTCCACGGCATCATTGTTCTGAACGTGTACAACGAACGTCTTCTGCGTCTGCTCGCAGAGACACAGATTCCCAAAGTGTTCCTGGACACTTCCTCCCTCGTATCCCCGGATGAACTGAACGGCGATCTTCTCCTGATGGAGAGCCGGAACAGCGTCCGCAATATCACCGCCCATCTTCTCGAGAAAGGACGCACTCTTCCGGGCTTCATGGGTGATATCGGCTACGCACAGTCCAACCGCGAACGCTATGAGGGCTTCTGCCAGGCACTGATGGATGCCGGAAAAACACCGAATCCTTCTCTTTGCCTGACCACACCGCTTGGGATTGACTCCTACCGCGAGGAAATCGATTCTTTCCTTTCCTCCCTTTCCCGCATGCCGGACGCTTTTGTCTGCGCCAGCGACTACGTTGCCTGTATTCTGATGCAGCTTCTTGAAAAGCGGGGACTGCGCGTGCCGGAGGACGTTGCCGTATCCGGCTTTGACAACAATATCGAGGATCTTCTGGCAGAAAATCTGACTACCGTTCAGGTCTTCAATGAGGAGCTCGGCTCCCGCCTGGCGCTTCAGATTCTTTACCGGATCAAATATCCGCACACGCCGCATGAAGTGACGTATCTGGAATCCAAAGTTCTGTACCGCGCTTCCACCGGCGACTGATGCAACCGTTTTTCTAATTTTGCTTTTTGAAAAGACACCGTCTTCCGTTTATTTCGGATCCGGTGTCTTTTTTGTGTTTTCTTTTTTCCGGGAACGCATTGGTTCTGCGCTCCCGGAAGCATTTTCTGTTCTGATTTCTTATTTTGTCGTGCGAATGCGGATGGTACGGATCTCGTACGGTTTGATCGTAAGTGAAATCTCGTTTTCTTTCACATCGATGGCACTCTCTGCCGGCTGCTCCAGCAGATTGGTTTCCTCTGCGGAAAGAATCGCATCTGCGCAGTACAGTGTCACTTTCGTTCTCGCATTCTCCACCTCATACAGACGCACAATGATGCCATCGCCGTCCTCTGCCTTTTTCACGGTCTCAAGCACAACGTTGCGCTTGTCCACGGACAGGAATTCCATACGGTCTTTTTCTGCCGCACTGGAAACAGCTTTTGCCGGCACGTTCAGGTTCAGTGCTTCCTGTACCGTACCTGCCTCGCGCCATGTTCCTGCGTGCGGATACAGAGAGTAGGTAAAGAAATGTTCTTCCTGGTCTGCGGTCAGATTCGGCTCGGTTCCGGATTTGATCAGGGTCTGTGTTATCACACGGTCCTTCATGGAATAGCCGTACTTGCAGTCGTTCATCAGGCTGACGCCGTAGCCTCCCTCGGAGAGATCGGCCCATTTGTGGCCGCATACCTCGAATCTTGCCTGATCCCAGCTTGTGTTGGTGTGCAGTTTTCTTGTCACATTACCGAACTGGATATCGTACGTTGCCTCGTCGCTGTGAACGTCTGCCGGGAAGTGAACTTTGAGCACATGCTCGGCAAATTTCCAGTCAACGTAGGTTTCGAAGTCGATTCTGCGGTCTTTTGCATAGAAGTGGATCTGCTGGCGGATCACGGTATCCATGACCTCACGCTCGATTTCAAGAGTTGCGCGGACCGGACCGTTTTCTGTCCACTCCATGCGGCGCACGCCCTCTACCTTCCAGGATTTCTCGGTGTGGAAGATATCCAGGTTCCATGCACTGTACTGCAGCGGTTTATCCTCATAGATGCGCAGCTCATTGCCGGTTTTTCCGCTCTGCAGCACTTCGCGGTCATTCTCTTTGTCAAACAGGGAAGTAAATTCGCCGTTTGCATTGATCTTGATGGTGTAGAACGGTGTCTCAAGCATATAGCCTTCTCCTGCTTCTGTTACGGCAAACGGTGTTTCCACAGCTGCCCCGCTTACCGGACGCAGCACCTGATATCCCTTGGACGGCAGGTTTTCCGCATAAATAACGGCTCCGTCTTTCGTCTGCTGTACCGGGTACACGTTCGTTCCGTCGGTCAGTGCCTCTGCGCTGTTTGCGCCAAGCTCTACGATATCGTTTCTCCTGTGCCCCAGCGTGTTCCATACAGTTACGCTCTCGTCCTTCTTCGCACAGAGTGCATTCAGACGCTCACTGATCAGTTCTGCAGATGTTTCTGCAATCTCTGCGTACTCTTTCTTTGTCTGCTCATATACCTCATGGATCGAGGAGCCCGGCAGAATATCGTGGAACTGATTCGTCAGAATCGTCTCCCACATGCGGTTCAGTTCTTCGGTCGGGTATGCTTTTCCGGCGTTTTCAGCCAGAACGGACAGAAGCTCTAATTCCATCATCGCGTACTCGCTCTTGCGGTTGCCGCGTTTGTTGCGTGCCATTGAAGTGTACGTTCCGCGGTGGAACTCAAAATACAGCTCTCCGATCCAGGTTGGGAGGCGTTTGCTGTCTTTTACTTTCTCATGCAGTTCGTCGAAATACGTTCTCGCAAATGCCTGGCGTACTTTCGGCACACCTTTGATGCCTTTTTCCATACGCTTGGATGTCTCGAGCATCGTTCTGGTCGGACCGCCGCCGCCGTCTCCGTAGCCGTAGCTGATCAGGATATCGTTGTTGATGTCCTTGTTCTGGTAGCGGTCCCATCCGCCCATGATCGCGTCCGGGTGCAGCATACCGTTGTATGTCGTAAAGAAGCTGGTCTCCGGCTGGCCGACGCCGAGCGTTGTGATCATATGGGTGAAGACTTTGCTTCCGTCGATACCTTCCCAGTTCATCGTATCGTACGGCACTTTGTTGAACTCGTTCCATGCCAGCTTTGTCGTCATGAAGTAGTCGATTCCGCATTTTTTCAGAATCTGCGGCATCGCTGCGCTGTATCCGAAGACATCCGGCAGCCACAGGATCTTGTTGTCCACGCCGAACTCTTCTTTGAAAAAGCGTTTTCCGAACAGGAACTGGCGCACGAGGGACTCTCCTGAAGTCAAGTTGCAGTCTGCCTCAACCCACATGCCGCCTTCCGGCTCCCAGCGTCCTTCTTTGACTCTCTGACGGATTTTCTCGTATACTTCCGGGTGTCTTTCCTTTACAAAGCTGTAGAGCTTCGGCTGGCTTGACATGAAATGATAGTTCGGATACTCCTCCATCAGTTTTAATACCGTTGCAAAGCTTCGGCAGGATTTCTGGCGAACCTGGTCAATCGTCCACAGCCATGCCACATCAATGTGGGTGTGGCCGATGCACGTTGCCACAACTTCGTCCCAGCCGCCCATTTTTTCATAGATCTCTTCCTGGATGCATTTTTCTGCCTCTTCGATGGAAGCGTAGAACTCTTTACTGTACGGCTTGCGCAGGTCCAGCAGATTGATCGTGTTGGTCAGTGCGGTTTCGAGATCCAGACGCGTTTTATTATCCTCGTCCATACGGTTCAGGCCCTGCATCGGAACGATGAGGTCGTAATAGATCTCCTCGATTTTCGCATCATGCTCCTCAAGGTCTGCCAGCAGACGGAACTCGCTGTGCAGCGTTCCGGTGTAGGACTGCAGGTCGAGCTGGATTTTTTCACCAGCCTTTGCGTTTTCTCTTACAAGTACTTCGCGGTGGTTGATATCCATACCCTGGATCACTTCGCCGTTTGCAAACAGCAGGAACTGCGGGTTTCTTCCGTCATCCCATTCGTCCAGTCCTGCATGGACTCTCATCCAGAGATTTTTTCCATCGAAGCTCTCCGGAATGGTGATGGTGGTGCGGAACCAGTAATGTTTGTCCGGTCCGTACCAGCGGTCATTGACCGTATCAAACGATGTCCACGGCTCTTTTGATGCATCGGCCTCTGCCGGTGTGATATAGCATCCATTTTTCACCTGCATATCGGTGATTTTAATTTTCTGTGAAATCGAAAGTCTTGCCAGTTCCTGGCAGATCACGTTCACACGCTCTTTTACAAATTTCATAGTGCCTCCTTATACTGTCCATGGGGTCATTTTTAAAAAGAAAGTCCGCCGGACCTGCAGGCTTCTTTCACCCGTAAGCCCGGCGGACTTGTCGTTTTTTAAGTTATCTTATAAATCAAAGGCTATTCTCTTTCACATAGTTCAGCAGCTCATCTACGGTTGTGAATGCCATACCGGTTACAGTATCTGCGCATCCGTAGTAGATAGTGATTCTTCCGGTTGCTGCATCGCTTAAGGTTGCGCACGGGAATACTACGTTCGGAACATCACCCATGCACTCGTACTGGGTGATCGGAGCCATAATGTAGTCTTTCGTTCTGTATTTTACTTTCCACGGCTCGTCGATATCAAGCAGTGCGCATCCCATACGATATACGTATCCGTTGCAGGTTGTGATAACACCGTGGTAAATCAGCAGCCATCCCTCATCTGTCTCGATCGGAACCGGGCCGGCGCCGATCTTGGTGCACTGCCATGCAGACTCATCCCCGCGAACCGGGCTCATCATATGGCGGTGTCTTCCCCAGAATTCCATATCTTTACTCTGGCTGACAAAGATATCGCCAAATGGTGTGTGGCCGTTGTCGCTTGGACGGCTCATCATCATGTAGTAGCCGTTGATCTTTCTCGGGAACAGCACACCGTTACGGTTGAACGGAAGGAATGCGTTCTCAAGCTGAACAAATTTCTTGAAATCGTAGGTGTAAGCAACGCCGATGGTCGGGCCGTGATAGCCGTTGCACCAGGTTACATAGTATTTGTCGTCGATTTTGCAGACACGCGGGTCATAACGGTACTCTCTTGTCAGAATCTCCTCGTCAGTGCCCTCAAATTTGATCGGTTCATCCTCGATCTCCCAGTGGATACCGTCTTTACTTCTTCCAACGAAAATATCCATACTGATGGAACGGCTGTCGCAGCGGAATACACCTACATATCCGTCCTCGAACGGTACGACTGCGCTGTTGAAGATACTGTTGGAACGTTTCTGCTCATAGCGGCCGATGATCGGGTTCTGATCATAGCGCCATACCGGCATGTGCTCTCCTGCTGGTTTTTCCTGCCAAGGCATATCCGGCAGATTGTTTCCGATGATTTTACTCATGATTGTTTCCCCCTGTGAAAATTATTTTTTCTTTCTCTCTTGTCACGCCATACGGACATTTTTGATCTTTCGATCCGATACTTCTATCTTCGTCCATTTCTGCGCAAAAGTCAAGTGTTTTTGTTCACTTTTATGTAAATTTTCGTTTTCTTTGTTACTTTTTATCGTTCATTTATTCTCTTTCTCTGTTCATTTTGTTCACAAACAGATTTTTTTATTTTTCGTACGGTTTTCTTCCCCGCAGAATATCGGCATACCAGAATACAATTTCCGCAATGTGATGCAGATCGCCTTCTTTGCTGATGCTTCTCCAGGATGCTTTGTACTTCATAAACCAGCTTTCCAGTCGGCCCGCAAGTGCTGCGCAGGCTGCCTCATCTTTTTCTTTTCCAAGCTCGATGTCACACAGTCTCGCACCCGTCTCGTTCCAGAGATCGATGGCGTCCATCGTAAGTTCCAGCACCGGAACCATCGGACGGCAGGATTCTTCCAGCTTTCCTGCTGTCTTTTTCAGTTCTTTTTTCAGTGCCGCAATCGTTTCATGAGCGGCCGCACGCTTCGCCTCATCCTGGATTCTCGCGTCGAACAGCGCGTTTCGATTGTTCGGATGGCCGAGCACTTTCTCCTCATAAACCACATTGGCATCCCACCAGTCGAAAATGGAGCATTCCGCGGTTTTTGCCATATAGGAAACAAATTTTCCACTCCGGTCGCCGTAGGCAAGACGGGAAATCTGTTCATTCAGCTCCTCAAAACGGTCTGTATCCTCTCCCCAGGAGAATACTGCACCGTAGATCATGCCCGGAAGCGAGAAATCCGGCTGGTTGATGTGACCGCAGTCGCCCCAGTCTGTGTTTAAAACACCTTCCGCATGGTATTTTCTCGCATAGCCGCACATCCGTGCGATATTTTTGTAGCTGTTCTCCACCAGGTTCATCCACTGGTTCCAGCCGCCGACCCCAGGACAGAGATACTGTCTTGCACCAGCTTCCGCCATCACTTTTGCCTCATGCTCTCTCTGCTCGGCTGCATAGCCCCAGGTCAGGCAGACGGTTTCCTCTGGCAGCTCTTTGATCAGCTCCGGCTGTGCGCAGATGATATCGCCCCAGAACATCGGCTTTTTGCCTTTTGCCACGAGAAACTCGCAGAGCTCTTTTACATAGTCGATATACAGGCGGTGAACGCCTTTCTCGTCTGCCAGCGGTTTCGATTTTCCTTTTCCAAGGTCGAACGTTTCGTCCGCGCAGATGTTGAATTTATCCGTGGCAAAAAGCGCCATGTACTCCTCGATCATGGCCTTGATCAGCTCGATCGCTCTGCCGCCGGAGACATCCACCGTGTGATGCTGCATCCGGTCCCAGAAGGAAAACGGCTCTTTCCAGCTGTCTGGGAATTCACAGAGGTCGCCATAGCTCTTTGTGGAGAGCAGCATGTACAGATGGCCGAACGTTGCGATCGACGGCACCAGTTCGATATGAAGCTTTGCGCAGTACGCATCCAGCTCGCGGATTTCCTCTGCCGTAAGCGGCGTCTCATCGCGCCACATCTCGGAAAGTCCGGAGAACAGATACGTGTGCTCCACATAGAGCTGCAGCTGGTTCAGCTTGTAGTACGCCATGCGGTCTGCCACCTGTTTTAAATAGGAAAGTGTCAGCACACGGCCTCTCGTCTCATCGAGATAATAGCCGCGCACCGGCAGATCCGGCTCATCCTCGATCCGCACGGCAGGAAGCAGTGCACCGTATTCGTGCATCATCTGGCACAGCGTCTGCACACCGTAGAGCACGCCGGCTCCGTCTCCGCCCTGGATGCGAATTTCCTCCTCTGTCACCTGCAGCACATACTGCTGGCTTTTCCTTGTCTCATCCAGTTCCAGTACAATCGCGCCGGTCTCTTTTCTTCCCGGAACGCCGTATCCGATATCGTACTGCATTCCGGTTTCCTTTTTGATTCCCTTCTGCAGCACTTTCGCATACGTATCCCCATTTCCCAGCAGTCTGCCATCCAGTACAATTCTGCCGTCATAGCAGAGTGCATGTTCCCCCGTCAGGAGTTTTACCTCTTTTGGTTTTGGTAAAAATTTCATTTTCCTTCTCCTCTTGTTTTTTGTTTTCTTTGTAACCATAGAACTTTCACTGAACGTTAAGTAACATTTTGAAACCACTTTTCTCTTCTCCCCCATCCTACCATATTTTTTCCGCATATTCCACAATAATTTGTAATTTTCTTCAATTTTTTTCAAAGTTTCTTCCTGTTCTGCTCTTTTATATGTAAAGTAACTTTTGTTTCCTATTTTCATTTCGGAACAAAATCTGTTTTTCGGATGAATGCGATCATCGGCTTTGCCGCTCTTGCTGCCGCCCACGTCAATCAGCCGGACCAGGTGCAGGAATACCTGAACAAGATTTCCACCTCCGGCCAGCACCTTTTTCCGCCTGAACCAGATTCTGCTGAATCTGCTGAGCAATGCCACGAAATTCACACAGAACGGCGGCACCATCATTGTCCGTATTATTCAGAAACCGTACTATAAAAAAGGGTATGCGCTCTACGAATTCCACGTCCGCGACAACGGTATCGGCATGAGCCGGGAATTCCAGGAGCACCTCTTTGAATCGTTTACACGCGAGGAGACTTCTACGGTCAGCGGCATTCAGGGTACGGGACTTGGCATGGCGATCAGCGTCAGCCATATGGTACAGGAAATCGCGATGGAGCTCCTTTCGAACGCCGTATTTTCCGTCAGCCTTGCAGACGACGGCGATGTTGCCAATATTCCGATCATCGCCATGACGGCAAATGCGTTTGATGAGGATAAGCAGAAGGCTTTTGCCGCCGGCATGAATGCCCATATCGCAAAGCCGATCGAGGTCGACAGTCTTTTGTCCACCATCGCCAAAGTGCTTGGCTGATTCCTCTTTCTTATCTGCCGGAACCGTGAATTTTCTCTTACTCGAAAAAGAGGAGAAAAAGTTCACGGTTCCGGCAGATTTTTTCTTGCATTCTTTCGGGGAAGTGTGCTAGAGTGAAGATATCATATTTTATAAGAGGTGCTTATTTTGGATATTAATTACGAGTTATATAAGGTTTTCTATTACGTTGCCACCACACTCAGTTTTTCCGAGGCCTCCAAGCTGCTTTTTATCTCGCAGTCGGCGGTCAGCCAGTCGATCAAGGTACTGGAGAAAAAGCTTGGAATCACGCTCTTTATCCGCAGTACAAAGCGCGTGCAGTTAACGCCGGAGGGAGAAACGCTGCTGCGCCACGTAGAGCCTGCGATCAACCTGATTGCGCGCGGTGAAGCACAGATTATGGAAGCGGGAACGCTTGGCGGCGGCCAGCTCCGCATCGGCGCGAGCGACACAATCTGCCGCTATTTCCTTGTTCCGTACCTGAACCGTTTCCACCGCTCCTTTCCGAATGTCCACATCAAGGTGACAAACCAGACTTCGACCCAGTGTGTCGATCTGCTGGAATCCGGCCAGGTGGATTTCATCGTGACCAATTATCCAAACTCGCATCTTTCCAGCCGTCTTCACACGATTCCGATTCATTCGTTCCACGATATCTTCATCGCAAACGGCGAATATTACCCGGAACTGGAAAACAGGCCGGTTCACTTAAAAGAGCTGCTGCAGTACCCGATTCTGATGCTCGACCGCAAGAGTACGACGAGTGAGTTCCTGCACAGCCAGTTTCAGCGGTTCCAGCTCGACCTCGTGCCGGAAATTGAGCTTGGCAGCAACGATCTTCTGATCGACCTGGCGAGTATCGGCCTTGGCATCGCGTTTGTGCCGGACTACTGCCTTGTAAAAGAGACGGCGGCCTTCCAGCTCGACCTCGTGGAGGAGCTTCCGCCGCGCCAGCTTGTCGTTGCCCACAGCTCCCATCTGCCGATCCCGCAGGCGGCAAAAGAGTTCATGAGCATGCTGGAAAAAGGCGCCGAATAACTTTTTCCGATCTATACGTCAAAAGAGGCAGGATCCTCAAGAAATTTCTCTGGATCCCTGCCTCTTTTTCTGTTTTTATGATCCGTTCTGGATTTACTGCTCGCTGCCGTCTTTCTGCACCGGTTCGGATGCTTCCGCTTTTTCCGGGCTTTCTGCATCCGCTGCTGCCTTTCCGGCTTCTGCTTTCAGATACTCTTTGAGCTCTTCCGGGCTGGAGATCTGAATGTTGCGGTTTACTTTTGCATCGTACGTATCGGCTCTCATGATTTCGGAGAGATCGACACCGGTCGCCTCTTTCATCGACTCAAACAGCTTTGCCATCACCACCGGCACATTGCCCGCTACGGAGCCGATGCCGTTGTCCTCGCTTCCGCCGCCGATGATCGTAATCTTGTCGATCTGGCTGAGCGGCTCTGCGATCTTTCCGGCGATCTCCGGCAGAACCTTGATCATCATCTCTGCCATTGCGGCTTTGTTGTAGCGCTGGTAAGCCTCGGCTTTCTTCTCCATACCTTCGGCCTCTGCAAGTGCCTGGGCGCGGATAGATGCGGCTTCCGCCTCACCTTTTGCCTTGATACCGAGTGCTTCCTGCTCCATCGCATAGCGCTGGGCTTCTGCCTGGGCTTTCTTTGCCTCCGCCTCGCGGATTTTTTCGAACTGGTCTGCCTCTGCGTCTTTCTGACGGCGGTACAAATCTGCCTCTGCCTGCTGCTGTTTTGCGTAACGCTCGGCCTCGGCTTTCTTCTTGACTTCTGCCTCGAGGGATTTCTCGGTTACTTCTACTTCTCTGGCACGGAGCTCAACCTCGCGCTCCTGACGGGCGATGTTCGCATTCGCGGAAGTGATTTCCAGCTCTTTTCTCTGCTGCTCTTCCTGAATCTTGTACGCTGCATCTGCCTCTGCCTTTTTGATATCGGACTCTTTTTTCAGCTCTGCCGACTTGATTGCCAGATCGTTGTTTTTCTTTGCGATCTCAGTCTCGGCAAGAACGCGCTCATCGTTCGCCTCTTTATTTGCACGCGCCTGGGCAATTTTGATTTCTTTCTCGGAATTGGCACGGGCGATCGCCGCGGATTTCTTGATTTTTACGATATTGTCGATACCGAGGTTTTCAATGACCTGATTGGAATCGACGAAATTCTGTACGTTGAAGCTGATGATGTCAAGTCCCATCGCAGCCAGGTCCGGTTCTGCATTTTCTTTGACCAGCTCCGCAAACTTCTGGCGGTCGGAAACCATCTCTTCCAGACGCATCTTTCCAACGATCTCACGCATGTTTCCTTCAAGGACTTCTCTTGCAACCTTGGCAATATATTCGCTGTCGCGGTTCAGGAAGTTCTGGGATGCTTTCTGGAGCTTCTGCGGTTCGTCCCCGACTTTGATGTTGACGGCTGCATCCACCTGAATATTGATGTAGTCAGCGGTCGGCACGGCGTCGCTCGTCTTCACATCAATCGCTACCAGCTTCAGACTCAGCTTGTCCAGCCGCTCAAAGAATGGGAGCTTGATGCCGGCTTTACCGATCAGGATCCGCTGGCCTTTTTGGAAACCGGAAATAATAAATGCGGTATCCGGCGGCGCCTTCACATAACCGCTCGCCAGAATGGCAAGAATGATCACCACAACAGCGATCACGGCAATCATAGTTGCATGTTCGAATACAAATTCCATCTTGTTTCCTCCCTTTTTTCTGCGGATGCTTTTCGCTCCGCGTTCTGCTTTTGTGTCTGTGTTATTTTCACTATAGCATTTTTTGCGGGATAGATACAACTGCATTATTATTACGATTTTGTAAGATTTCTGTTCGGGCAAAAACAATCCGCTGGAGCAGATTCTGATATGCCTTGCAACAAAAAAACGAAGGAGCTTCTTTTTACAGAAACTTCTTCGCCTTTCCTTTTTTTCACTGATCCTGCTCTTATGCTCTTTCGACAATCTTCTCCAGCGCTTTTGTGATCGCTGCTTTCAGCTCCGTCTGATCTGCCGGTGTCTTGACGGCCAGCTGACGGATCAGTGCTGTTACGTGATCGTCTCCAACCTCACCAAGGCTCGTAACGGCCGCGATTTTTACGTCTACATCGTCTACTTCCAGAAGAGAAGTCAGAATATTAACAGAACCATCATTTCTCGAAGCTGCACAGGCTTTTGCAAGCGCTACCTGCGTTGTCTTGTCCGAATCCAGATACTGTTTTCTTAATTTGTCCCATTTTCCTTTTTCCACCATTTTTTTCAGCTTGTCTTCCGATGCCTCTTTTGAACCAAACATTGTAAATCCTTCTTTCTTTTTGCTCTTATTTTTGGTGGATGCAGCAACTGCCGCGGCGAATCAAAAAGGTTCGTAGTGTTTTTGCTGTCGTCCCTGTCATGTCCGCCACATTGTAACCATGCTCTCGTCCATAACAGAAATTATACTCCTTTTCTTCTGGTTTTTGAACAGAAATACTATAAAGTTTTTATAAAAATTGTTACTTTTTCACATTTTTTTCTTGTTGTTCTGCTTTTTATTTCAGATATCCCGTATATTCCGCCGTATGCAGCAGTTTATTGGCGTTTTCCACGCGCTCCTTGGTCGGCGGGTTGATGCCTTCGAGTTTGTATGGGATTCCTAAGGTTTCCCATTTGAATACGCCGAGGGTGTGGTATGGGAGAACCTCTACGCGCTGTACGTTGTGCAGGCTGTGTAAAAACTCATCGAGGCGAATCAGGTATTCATCGTAGTCGCTGCGTTCCGGGACGAGGACGTGGCGGATCCAGACTGGTTTGCCGATCTCGTCAAGGTAGCGCGCCAGATCGAGGATGTTCTCGTTGGTGCAGCCGGTCAGCTCTCTGTGCGCCTTGTCGTCAATCAGCTTGATATCGAGCAGCAACAGGTCGGTGTATTTCATCAGCTCATTAAATTTGCTGAAATACGGCTCCTCTCTTGTGAACGGATTTCCACTGGTATCCAGCGTTGTGTGAACGCCGTTCTTTTTTGCCTTGCGGAACAGCTCGATCAGGAAGTCGATCTGCAGCAGCGGTTCTCCGCCGCTTACAGTAATGCCGCCCTTTTCGCCCCAGTAATTTTTGTAGCGGAGCGCCTTTTTCAGCACCTCATCTGCGGTCTGCCAGTCGGCATCTTTCATCGTCCAGGTATCCGGGTTGTGGCAGAACTGGCAGCGCATGTTGCAGCCCTTCACGAAAATCACGTAGCGTACGCCAGGTCCGTCGACGGATCCGAAGCTCTCGATCGAATGGATCGCGCCCTTTACCGGGCCATTGTTATTCTGATTCATTTCACTCATATTTTTTCCTCTTCTTTCCAACTTACTATCTTTCTATTTTTCTGTATTTTCCGGTCAAATTTCAGGGTTCTGCTTGATTATACGGAAATCCGCGGTTCTTTTCAAGTCATTTCCATGTACAAAATCGAACACATGGCAGGATAAAAATTTGGTTCGCTATATTGCATTATGATATAGTCTGTGTTATGATCTACTCAACAAGGAGGTGTTCATATGAATCCACAACTCAAAAAGGGCGTCCTCGAGCTCTGTGTCCTCTCCCAGCTGACAAAAGAGGACAAATACGGCTATGAGCTGACAGACGCCATTTCCCGCGAAATGTCCATCGCCGCAGGAACGCTCTATATGATTTTAAAACGACTCAAGGAAGCCGGTTACGTGGAAACGTATCTGCAGGAATCCGCATCCGGCCCTGCCCGGAAATATTACCATCTGACTGAAGCAGGAACAGCTTATCAGCAGGAGAAAAAACAGGAATGGCTGGATTTCACCCAGCAGATCAACCGACTGATTTCAGATGAAACGATCTGACGATAGAAAGGAAAATCATGATGAATACAACGTATGAAACTTATATGAATGCATTGAAACAGGGCCTTGCATCCTTTGATTCTGCCGCCGCAGAGGAAATTTTAAACGATTTCGAATCCCATTTCGCCGACGCCCGCAGCCAGGGTCTCTCCGATGAGGAAATCTGTGCGGAACTCGGCAATGTCGACGATGTCCTCGAATTTTTCCGTCAGGAATATGCCACAACGGAGCAGCCTGTTGCAAACGTGCTGCCACAGGAGAAAACCCACTCCAATTCTGAAGAAACACATCCGAACTACCCGTACGACCCTTCCACCGCCATCACCGCTATGGAAATCTCCCTGCGGAACGCTTCTGCCGACTTTGCTCCGGGCACTTCCGCTTCGGTTGAGTTTGACTTTTCCGGCGACTTCGATCCGGACCGCTTCGAAGCAGGCATTGAGGGCAATACGTTCTGTCTGCGAGAGAAAAAGCTCATCCCTTCCGTATTCTGGAAACATCTTTTCTGCAATAATCACCAGAAAGAGGTGTTCTCCTTCCAGGTGCCGTCCACCGTACAGAAGCTGACGCTCCGCTCTTTGAACGGCGCGGCCGGGCTTGATACCCTCTCCCTTACTACGCTCGAAATTTCCGCCACAAACGGCAAAATCACCGGCGATTCCCTTTCCGCATCCAGCTGCCGCATACAGGCTGCGAACGGAAAGATCGTCCTGACCCGTCTGCGCACAGACAGCCTCGATGTTTCCGCCACAAACGGCAGACTTGAAATCACCGGCGACTGCTCCCGCGCAGCTTTAAACGGTGTCAACGGCAAAGTCCTCTTCGAGGGAACCTGTTCCGAGTCCCTGACAGCAAAATCCGTCAACGGTTCCGTGAAACTCCATCTCCCGCACGACCTTGCCGATGCGTCTATTCATGCATCCACGACAACCGGAAAAATCCGCCTCGTCTCCAATGGAAGAACGGATTCCTACACAAAAACATTCACCCACTCCGGTATTTCTGCATTCACCATTCAGGCAAGTACCGTCAACGGAAATATCCTGCTCTCTGACTTGCCGGCAGAAGACTGACAAAAAAGAATGGACTGGATAAAATGTTTTTCTCTAGTCGACTGATATGTAAGAAGAACACTGACTACAAAATCAGTGTCCTTCTTTCTTCCTTTACATATATTTCATAATAGTCGGCAATAATACATTCATATCTATTGGTTTTGCAACATGATCATTCATGCCACTTGCCAAAGCCATCTTCTTATCTTCTTCAAACGCATTTGCTGTCATTGCAACAATTGGAATCTGCGATTTGTTACCGTCTTTCAGTTCTCGAATTCTCCTGGATGCTTCATATCCGTTCATAATCGGCATCTGAATATCCATCAGAATCAGACTGTAGTAATTTTGCTTTGCTTTGTTAAACATATCAATACATGCAACGCCGTTCTCCGCTCTTTCTATCATGATTCCCTCTTCCGTCAAAAGTTCCGTTGCAATTTCTGCATTCAAGTCATTATCTTCTACCAGAAGAACCCTTTTTCCTTCCAGTTTTTTGATATTCAACTGACCGTCTGCATGTTTCGGATTCCTTTCTTCCGCATTTGCTATTTTTAATGGAAGCGTGATTGTAAAAGTAGAACCTGCTCCCGGTTTGCTCTGAACTGTGATCTTGCCATTCATTAAATCCACCAGTTTCTTCACGATTCCCATGCCAAGTCCGCTACCTTCTATTCCGCTGTCTGACGAAGATCGTTCCTGTGAAAATGATTCAAAAATATGTTTTTGGAATTCTTCTGACATTCCGATTCCGTTGTCTGCTATGATAAGCTCTAATACACTCCAACCTTCTTTTTCGCCGGGATATTGGTTCAATGTACAGCTTATGTTACCGCCTTCACCCGTGTATTTCACAGCATTACTCAAAATGTTAATCGTAATTTCAGATGATCTTGCATCATCCATATGCAGGTATGGATATCGAATGTTCTTATTGACTTTCAGTGTTTGATGTTTTTCTTCTATCGGTTTTCTAAACATATCAATACATAAATCAAAGTTTTTAGAAACATCTGTTATTGTTTCATCCAGCGTTGCCTGGTTGTTTTCGATTCGTGCTAATTCAAGAATGTTATCAATCAAATGCAGCATTTTCTTTCCGCACAATAATATTTTTTCAAAGTAATCCTCTAATATAGTTGGCTCCTTTAAATGTTTCTCTCCCAATTCTGCATATCCAATGATTGCATTCATAGGGGTACGAATATCATGAGACATATTAAATAGAAATGTTGATTTTGCTTTATTAGCTGAATCGGCCAGTCTTGCAGCTTCCTGCAACAGTTTTTGCTGTTTCTGCTCATTTTCTTTTTGCTTCTTATATACAGAATATCCACAGGTACATAATATTACCAAAATACACGCTGTAATGCATCCCAGTACAATACTTAACTTATTCGTCTTCTCAACCATTCCATATGCTTTCTGCATATCCATTTCTATGCAGAAAGCACCTATCACTTCATTAGATTCATCTTCCGCTGTCACAGGATAACAGGCTGTAAAAATAGGTCCCCATGTTGTATCAACAATATCCTGAGAATATACTGTTTTTCCAGAAAGTGCTTTTTCTATATAAGGAACCATCTCCTTTTCAATCGGATCTCCTGGATGTCTGACGTCACCAGCCGATGGATCCAGTCCGTCTACAACGTAAATCAATCTACCGTCTTCATTTCTGGTTGCTGTGTAAATATATCTCGTAGAATTCAGCGTTCTGATTTCATTCATATATGTCGACATATTCTTGAATAGTTCTGTATTCTCATCAGCTTTACTTTTTATTTCATTAAAATCTTTTCGTCCCAGTCTGTCATTTACCAGCTTATGAACCGCATCTGCACTGGAAATATCTCGTTCAATTTCTGTTTTCAGAGCAGTTTTGGTATATGCTTGTTGTAAAATAAAAGTATATGCGACAACAGCCAAAATCACCATTGCCAGAAGGAATACCAACCGTCCCTCAAAAATTTTCCAATGATTTACCGGATTTTGATCTTTTCTTTTTTGTTTTATATAGTTATTTTTCATCATCGTATTTCACATGCCTTTTATCTAATTTTAATTTAATACAAAAACGTCTCAACTCTTCACGTATTTTACAAACATGGGTTACATTTCCAGACTCATCCCTTTTTTTACAGTAAAAAGCATTCTGTGCCAACTGCCATCACACATACGGTATTCTGTGGAAATGCATTCTTCCGCCTTCAATCTTGCTGAAAGTGTAGAGATATCCAGAAATGGACGGATCAGCGAGCGGTATTCAGATGCAGCCATTGTATCACAAAACTGATACAGTTTCTGTTCTGTCATAACCAAATCCTCTCTCTATGTTTCCTGTCTGCTTATCCCATGCACCTAGAAGGCTCCTGATTGCTGCGGTTGCCTCATAATCATTCATGACAGGCATTTTGCTTTCTCAACTCTTCGCTTATGGTCTGCTTAATTTTTTCATCATCCAACGGCTTTGCAAGATGTGCGTTCATTCCTGCTTCCATACACCTTTCGGCATCTTCCCTGAATGCATTTGCAGTCATAGCAATGATAGGAATTGTTTTTGCATCCTGCCGATCCAGAGCTCTTATTGTTCTTGTAGCAGTAAGACCATCCATCACCGGCATCATAACATCCATTAAAATAACATCGTATGTTCCCGGTTCGGAAGCTTCAAAATGCTGAACAACTTCTAACCCATTGTTCACTGTTTCTACTTTAGCTCCATTTTCCGTCAGCATAAATTCTGCTATTTCCACATTCAGCTCATTATCTTCAACCAGCAATACCCGGATATCTGATATATCTGCATCAAAATCTTCTTTTTCTTCTGGCCGTGCATTCGTATCAATTTTAAATGGAAGTATTACAGTAAAACAACTTCCTTCACCAAGCTTGCTTTCAACTGTTATGGTTCCGCCCATCTTTTCTACAAGTTGTTTCACAATAGGCATTCCCAGACCTGTCCCATTATAATCAGAACGCGGGGAATTATCTGCCTGTACAAATGGAGTAAACAATTCATTTTTTATAAATTCTTCTGACATTCCAATTCCATTATCTTTTATTTTAAATTCACATGTCATGTGATCTTCTGATCTTTCAATCGTTCTCATACTCATGTAAATAAAACCATTCACCTTATTGTACTTCATACTGTTTGTAAACAGATTCATCAATATTTTTTTCAGATGAACTGCATTGCTCCAAACATATATACCACTGTAATCATCATGTTCTCCTATAACATGAAGTCCTTTTTCTTCTGCCTGAAAGTATAGCGACTCCGTGATTTCTTTACATACCTGATCCAGATTGATGGATTCATCACTAAAAACCACGGTATTCGATTCTAACTTTGCCATATCCAAAACATCATTTACCAATGATAATAGCAGTTTCGAAGACTCATTTATTTTATTCAGGCAATCTTTTGTCCGCTCACCATCATTTCCGCTTTTTTCAAGAATTGTAAGCATGCCCATAATGCCATTGATCGGTGTCCTGATGTCATGAGACATGTTATTTAAAAAGGAAGTCTTAGCCTTATTGGCACTCTGTGCTTCTACAAGTGCATTTTGTAATTCCTGCTGTTTTTCTTCAAGCTCCTGATTCAGCTTCAATGCCTGCTCAGCAGACTTCTTGGATTTTTCTTCCGCACGCTTTGATTTTTTCAAAGAATCAAGAATTATACACAGAACAACGAAAAAAGAAATTCCAGCGATAAGTGATACTGTCAGTAAATTGTCCTGAATAAAATCCTTCGCTGTAACTTTTCGTGAGGAAGCATTATACGAAACTACTGCACCTGAAAATTGAGTTGTAGGCATAGATGTCAGTGTTTTATTCAGAATGGACAAAAGAACCGGTTCTCCCTGCTGAACAGCAAATGGAACATCAGCTTCTTTTGTCAGGAAAACACTATGAAGCTTATTATTTTTCAAATAGTCTGAAACAGTACCTGAATTGCTTACAATACAATCCGTCTCCCCTTTCTGCATTGCTTTTACTGCTGCATCTGATGTTTCATATTCCACAACCTTCCATTGCGGATAATTGTATGAAAGATATGCTTTCAATGCAAAATCATCTTCTTCAACGGCAGCTATATTCTCTTTATTTTCATCAAAAGAATCCTTTGCCGTAATTGCTGCCATATCGAGAGTCAATAGCGTATCCGACAAAGCAAATCCATTTGTTTCTGCAAAGTATGGATTCTGGTTTGCATGAAAAATCAGGTCTATTTTTCCATCCTGCAATGCCTGAAGCAGTTCACTTCTTGTCTCATATCCATTTAATTCAAATTCCAGAGTCTGACCTTGCAGACAATTTTCTGCAAGATCCACATAATCTGTAATAACACCTGTCAGTTTACCTGTTGATGGATCTACACTGCTGATACCTCCATCCTGATTCAGATACCCTATCCGGATTGCACCATGCTGCCCGATCCACTCACTTTCTTCTTTTGAAAGAAACGAGCTGCTCTGTGCAGAAAGATAACGCCTGTAGAGATCATCTGTGTAAAATGGGTTGTCATCCTTGATTCTGCGCATAGCACTATCCAATGCTTCTTTGATATCCGGACGTTCTGGATTTATAGCGAAATAGATTTCTGTCTCTCCAATACTTGTAAGCGGTGAAATATCCGATTCTTCCCAACGGGATTCTTCTACCGAAACGAAGCAGTCAATTTCATGTTTCGACAGTTTGTCCATAATTTCTGTGGTTGTAGAAACATTGATATGCTTCGTATGCAGACCATATTTTGATTCCCATTCATTAAGCACATCCTCCACTATATTATCTTTAGACACACCAATATTTTTTCCCTCAAAAGAATCCAAATTTCCTGCCGTAAGATCCATATTGGATGCATCCGTATAGATGTAGTATTTCTCTTCCCCCATAGGCATATCGGAAAAAAGCATATTTTCAGCACGTTCGTCTGTATAGGAAATGCCACCAAGAATATCAATCTCTCCATTTTCCAACTGTGTAAAGCAGTTTTTCCAATCACTTGTTATGTATTTATATGTCCATCCTGCATAACCTGCAATATCTTGAAGATACTCATAACCATAGCCGCTTCTTTCTCCCTTTTCATTGACTACATTATAAGTTTCCTCAAAAGATCCTACCCGGATAACATGATCAGAATTTTCTTGGGCAGATGTGGAAACAGGAAAAACAACCAAACATATCATTGTGCAAAATATAAAATAACAAAATTTGAAATTTCTTATATTCTGTACTAATTTGCACTTCTTCATCTTTCTCCCACCCTCCAGGCTACAGTCGCTTGCTTGCTTGCAGATTTTAATTTTACATTCATTAATGTTCAATACCTCCACAACATTTTTATAAATATCTTTGCGACAGCTTCTGCTGTACTTTTACTATAATTATACTCTACAGCCAACTTGTGTCAATTTGCTAACAGAGTAATTACATTCTTTTACTCTTTATTATATAATTCAATTGTATGTTCACAAATCGTTTTTTTCACTTTTTCAATATCCAAAGGTTTAGCTAAATGTGCGTTCATTCCTGAATCTAAACATCTTTGTACATCTTCTGCAAAAGCATTGGCGGTCATTGCAATAATCGGAATTATTCCTGCATCTGGTCGATTTAATGCCCGAATTGCTTTAGTCGCTGTCAATCCATCCATTACCGGCATCATAATATCCATAAGTATTGCATCAAATGTACCCACCGGATTATTATTAAATAATTCGACAGCCTATCCCGAAAAAGCATTTGGAAAACCGAAAGCACTAAGGGCCTTCCTTTGCATGGATGTGTCTTTATCCACAAATGAAATCCTGGACAATTACGTATGCAGGTGGCCAATTGAGGTGTTTTTCCGCCAATGTAAGGATAAACTGGCGCTGGACAGCTATCAAATCCGTTCTGCACAGGGAATCCGAAGATACTGGTTGATTATGTCATTTGCACACTATATGTGTGTTGTTGGAACTGGCAAAGTCTGTCCTTTTGAAGCAGGGTATCGCAAGATCAGTGACATAATCCAGATGGAAAAATATCTCACCCTCTATCAATATGCGAGGGAATGCATTGGTTTTGACTCCTTTGTAAAGGTCGTGGCGTAGTTTTGTGCATTTTTTCAAATTTGCTCATTTATAGCTATATATATCATTTCAACAATACTGTCTGCATCAATGTCAGATGTAATAATTTTTTCATTAAAAACTGATGAAAAATCCTTTTCTCTCCACCATCTACGCATATCTTCTTCACCAAATTCCTGTTTTTTATCTCGTGTATTATGCCGCCTGACCGTCTCTTCAAATGGTATATCAAAATAGTACGCATATATATCCATTCCATACAATTCATTTGCCGTTTTGAACAAAGGACTATACCACTCATCATACATGATGCCCTCTAAAATAACCACATCACAATGCTCATACCCATATTTCATAAGTTCTATCATAAGTGGTAATGCCTTAGTATCAACGCCATCTTTAACCCACAAGATATTTCTCCTAATCTCATCTTGTGAAATCATCATTGTATTGTATCCAAATTTCTTTTGTAACGCTCTAGCTACTGTTGTTTTTCCACTTCCAGAGTTACCTCTTAATATAATTATCTTTTTCATAATTTCTCCTTTTTCATTTGCCTAAAATTTTGTTTATCATATTCTGTTTGCCATTCGTGTATGCAACCCTGTCATCTGCATACTTACTTTCAAGTTCTTCCTTTAATTTTTCATACTGCAATGCCACATTCTCATTGGCATTAAGATAATCCCTGAAATGAATATAATTCTTTCACTCAGTTCCGTTCCATTTTACAATATGAATATGATGTGTTCTGATATCCGCCTCCATATCACCCATTACATAGAGCAATTGACATTCTACATCTGAACCTCGATAAAATATTCCTCTTGTTACTTCTGATTTATCCATTCTGGCCATCCCTTATAAATGGTTCCTTGATTTCTTTACTTAACAACCGACTATATGATTCTACCTTACGAAATGTGTTTCCTAACATTTCCCGATTCCTGTATTCTCTAATAGCTTCCATATCAAACTCCGCATAAAAAATCCCCTCAGTTTTATCATCAGCCAGCAAAACTGTGTTATCAACACATTTTCCGTTTCTATCCCAGCAAATTGGACTATATGCGCAGGAACATCCAGCATTATCTCCATTCGGATTTGCCATAGCGACTGCAACCATATTTTCATAAGCTCTTGTCGAAAGTGCCCTGATTCTTGGTTGCATAGAACCGCAATCATTTGGGACAAGAATAACCTCAGCTCCTTTTAACATCAGTATTCTTGCACTTTCTGGGAACTCTCTGTCATAACAAATCATAATGCCTAATTTTATTCCTTCAAAGTCACATACCTTAAACTCTTTCCCCGATTCAACATTTCTTTCATCTGCAAAATCACATGTATGCACCTTAGAATATTTCATCAAAATATCACCCGATTTATTGATAACAAATGCTGAGTTCTGCGGTTGCTTATTACCTTTCGTAAATGAAGTTAGTACTACTCCAATTTTATATTTTTTTGCATACTTACATATTTTTGCAATTCTTATATCATCATCGGAAATACTTTTTTCATATGACATAGGTAAATCATATTCTGTAATAAAGCATTCCGGCAATAAAAGAATATCTGCATGGTTTTCCGAAGCCTCTTCCATTGCCATAATGATAGTTTCAATATTCTTATCTATTTGTGCATTAATGG
Organism: Blautia sp. OM06-15AC; assembly: GCF_003481425.1. Classification (NCBI taxonomy): domain Bacteria; kingdom Bacillati; phylum Bacillota; class Clostridia; order Lachnospirales; family Lachnospiraceae; genus Blautia; species Blautia sp. OM06-15AC. The sequence goes on from NZ_QULD01000014.1 coordinate 88,607, forward strand.
CACGTTTTTGTAGTATGGCAACCTTGAACATTCACTTTCCCTCCTATAGATAATTCAAAATGTCAGATAGGTTATTAACTTCAATATCGGCTTTTTCACTCTCTTCCATTACAGTCCACAAACTTCCAAATCCCTGTTTTATCCATATCGTTTTCATTCCTAACTGTTTTGCTGGTACAATATCATTATCAATGCGGTCACCAATCATTACAGCATTTTCCGGCTTACAGCCACTTCTTTCCAAAGCAATTTCAAATATACGTCTGTCCGGTTTTGAAACACCTTCTTCTGCTGATGCAATGACTAAATCAATATATTTTCGCGCTCCGAGATTTTCTAATCTTTCAGAAGTTCCTAATGTTTGGTTTGCGATTATACCAATTTCATAATTTCTGCTTAACCTTTTCAGGCAATCTTCAGAATCTGTATACAGCTTTTCATATTGTGATTCCCATTTAGGTAGTTCTATCCCCAATTGTTTTGCTATCTCTAAATCACCTTTTTTATTTCTCCTGTATAATGATATCGCATGTTCATAAATTTGTTGCGAAGTTAGACTAGATAATTCAGCAATTTTTTTCATCCTATCTTCATAAACTCTACTTTCATCAACCAGCGTCGAACCAACATCAAAAAATAACCATTTTATTTCATCCTTCTTAGGCAAAAATCCTCTTTGTCTCGCTTCTTCTAGCAGTCTTGGTTGAATTTCCGGATATGTCCAATTAAGCGGTAGTTCATTCATAATTGCTATTTTCTCTATCTCACTATGTAAATCTTTTTCAAACGTATGTATCTCCGCGAAAAATAACTTTCCAAAGGTTTCTTTCCCATCAAAGTTGTCTGGCGCCGTCACAGAATAAATACATATCGGATTTATCTCAAAATTAATGGCTCCTGTTTCCTCATACAATTCTCTCTTTGCTGTTTCAAGAATATCCTCACCTTGTTCTCTATGTCCTCCCGGCACTTCCCATGTACTTCTTTCTCTATGCTTACAGAATACCCATTTTCCATTATGTTTTGCAATAATAACTGCAAACTTTAGCATTGAATCATCAATGCTATCATAAAAATGTAAACGGTAGAATACGAATACCTTGACAAATAGCAGACCGCTTTTGCGGTCT
>NZ_QULD01000015.1:0-83943 GCF_003481425.1 Blautia sp. OM06-15AC
ATTATGGGATATTTTTTAGGGCAACACAATCCGTCGAATTATTTTGCACTTACCATATTTCACAGTGAGGCATTTTTCGTTACAAACTATACGTCAAGGGCCTCCAGCATCAGCCGCATCCCGACTTTCATGCCTTCCTCAAAGGCGGTCTTTTCCCAGGCACAGCACACGCTTCCCTGCCTGTCCATAATTTTCTCCCACAGCGGGATGTCTCCGCCGTAGTCATCCACCAAGACATCCATTCCAGCTATACCTCTGAGCCAAGTTTCCAGATTTTTCTCTTTTTGCTTGGCCTCCTTGCCGACCTCGGTGGTCTGCGGTGCTATGGAATTATTCTCCGTGTAATGCTCGTAAATCAAATCCAGCAGATTCTCGACCGGTGGATAGTACTTCGGCGACGCTCCCTCCAAGTATTTTTCCAGTATTTCTTTCAGTTTTTCTATGACGCTACCATCCTTTCCAACCGTAAGCAATTACATTCTGCTCCCCGGTTAGGATGGATATTAGCATCAGGTTTTGCACATAGCAACTTGTTTTTGTAATTAGTTTTAACTAACCAGTATCTCTAAAAATAACCGTGTGAACTTCTGGAGTTCAGTTTGTCCACACGGCACCTATATTACTTCAACTTTTCAAGGATCTCGTCAGCACTCATGCCACCGGCCAATAGTTTCTTAACCACAGCCTCGGCTTCCGACTTTTTTGCTTCTTCCGCTGCTTTCTGCTCGGCTTTTGCTTTCTTTGCTTCGAGTTTGGCGATTTCCTTTTCGACCTGCTTAATCTCCGCTCTCTGCGGCTTCAGCGATTCACGCATAGACTTGATGTCCGTCTTTAATTCCTCAATCTGAGCGACGGTCTTGGCTACGCCCTCTTCTAAGAGAGCTTTGTCCTTCTGCAGCTTTACAATCTGGGCATCAAAGTCGATTTTTGTGCGGTTTTTGCTTCCTTTGGTTCTGGACATAATACGATACCTCGATTCAGTTTTATATGTATTTTTATTAAACCACCATTATTTACCTTTGGCAATAGAGAATGAAAATTTCTCCGCATTCCTGTCTTTCTCCGAAACAATGTACTCCCCGGCAGGCCAGCTCTCGCTCTCCCAGATGAAATCTGAATCGTATCGCAATGCTCTCGCTGCTTCTGCACAGAAATCATTATCCACACACCACTGCATCAGGGTATCATCTTCCAATGTCAGGTACCCATAAGCAAAGCCTCGTAGTATATACATCTGCTTCCGGTTTTCAAACGACAACACCGCACTGTATGCGTGACCGAAGGTTTCTCCGGGGCGAAGATCTACGGCCACATTGAATATGCTCCCTCGCAGGCAGGATACCAACTTCGCTTGGGCGTGTTCCCCTTCCTGATAATGCAGACCTCGCAGTGTGAACGCTTTCCTGCTGTATCCCTGATTGATCTGCCGAACATTGAAATTTATAGATTGGTCGTATGGCACGGCAAGATATCCTCTGAAGTCTTCAAAGGCCGGGACTGTGAGTATTATTGGCCTTGTTTGTCTTGTATCCATCGTTGCGCCTCTCTTTTTATTTTCGTTTCAAACTATATGTTTTTTAGGAAAACACAGGGTGTTCTCCCCTGTGTCACCATTGCTTTCTATACTCCCTTGGACTGATGCCTTCCACTTTACGGAACATCCGGCTAAAATAATTTGCATCTCCCATGCCGACCGCAACACCAACTTCATCCACAGTCATATCCGTAAAGCAGAGTAGCTGCTTTGCTCTGGTGATCCGCTTTGAGATCAGATAGTTATTGACCGTTGTTCCATAAGTTTCCTTAAAGATTTTGGACAGATAAAATTTGTTGATAAAGAAATGTTCTGACAGGTAATCCAGTGCGATTTTCTCCGTATAATGCTCGTCCAGATACTCCTTTACAGCTGCAAGTTCCAGCCGCTTCCGGCCCACAGTCATACTCTCTGGATGCCAAGACTGTTCCATCAGTAAGGTGAGTAAAGTCCCCAGTTTCTCATTAATTCACATATCCCGGATATAATCGGAAGATGATGCCAGATTGTAGAGGTCACTGAGCAGACTGGTAAACGAAGCTATGTCATCCGGATGGAACACAGGCCGACCGCCTCGCTCTTTGTACTTCTCATATACAGCCGGAAGGGACGGTGCATAGAAATGGCACCATTGGAGAGACCAGAGATTATCAGAAGTCGAATGGCTATATGCTTTCCGACAATCAATGAACACGCAGTCTCCCTGGCCTAGCTGATAAGTCTGCTCCTCGTAGGAAAGTTCTCCCTCGCCAGACAAAACAATAAAGCAAAGAAACGACACCAAATCCTCTCTCTGGGATACATGTGGGTGAACAGCCTGCAAAGAGCCGACCTCCTGCAGATGCAAAAGAGACGTTCCAGCAAAGGTTGATGGGGTGTAAATGATTCGAGAGGAGCTTACGGAAGAAGACTGTGGGTTGAATAGTTCTTGGTCCATAAGTTGCTCCTTTCCAATACGAAATATCACTTTTTCCTTCGCTTATATCCAACTGGTGGAACGGCATCCTTGGGAATATGCCGCGATCGGGAATGTCTAAAAAATTGTGTAAGTAAATTGTCTGACAATTTCCCCTTTGCCTGCTTGACTACCTTGCTTTAAATGCCGGAATGCCAGTCAAGGTAAGGGTTCCAGCCTTGACTGACAATTCTGGCATTTGATAAAATCTTGAGAGCAGGTTAGAAAAACTTACACAGTTTCTATTACATTCTCCGGCGATCCTTTTCTATGTACAAATATTTAATATACCTTTACATTTCAGACGCTTACCTTATTATGCGTTACCTGCTAAATGTCCTTCTTATTTTCATTGCCGCATAGTACATCAAACCACCAACTGCTCCACCAACTGTGTTATAGAAGATGTCTGATAGTTGGAATGTTCCTACCTTCCTTAAATCGTAAGAAATTGTAAAAGGATCTTGCATCAATTAGTTGGAATATGTTTTTTAAGGAATTCGGAAACAATACTTTCGTATTTCTCAGGATTCGATCTATAGCAATCTGTATGTTCTGACCCTGAAACTATATACAACTCTCTTTCACTTTTGCAACTATCGTAAATTTTATACGCCATAGATACCGGTGCTTGCTTATCCTTGTCTCCATGAATAATTAGAACTGGCACACTTGTCTTAGACACTGCAACACATGCGTTTGCTTCTTTCAAGTCAAATCCGCCCCAGATTTTTGTTCCTACATTTACAAACTGCGTAAATAAATCTGACAATATTTTATGATGAATTTTTTCTTTACTATTTGCTTTTATCATCTCTAGCGGAGATGTAAAACCAGCGTCATCAATAATTCCACAAACTGATTCAGGTAATCCTAAATCGCTACTCATAAGTGCTACCGCTCCTCCCATGGAAATTCCCATGAGAAATATTGGCATCTGCTCGCCATATTCGGAAACCACCCAGTTCACCCAATCACGACAATCATATTTTTCTAAAACACCGAGCGTTGAAACATTTCCTCCACTCTCTCCGTGTGCCCGCAAACTTACCAACAGTAGATTCCATCCATTTTCTTCTGTAATTCTGTAAATCGGCACACCATTTGTATAGCAGTTTGACCAAAGCCCATGAATAAAGATTATACAAGGTGCATTCTTTTTTCTTTCATAATAGTGACCAACCAACTCTATCCCATCAGAAGCTGCAATTGTAATCTTTCTATTGGACTCAATTTTTATTTTATATGCTTCTGTGAGAATTTTGTATTGCCAATCATCAGCATTTCCCAAATCTGGCCAACGAATTTCTCTCTTCAAGCAGGCCTTTTGAAAAGAATACTTACTTAATCTTAGCACTGCTACTATTACGTTTGTTAAAGCCAGAAGGACTATTAAACCACTTTTTCTTTTTATATGTAGTTTTATTTTCAAAACTGTCTTTACTTTTGGTATTATTTTCTTCAATCAATTCCCCTCCAATGCCAGCTCCACAAGAGACAACAGCTATTAAAGCAAACGTGGCGAACCATAAAAGCAAATTGTTATCCTTAAGCATTAACATAAGTGCACAGTTGATTACAATCTAATGGAAACAGTAGATTCCATAGCTGTACTTGCCAATATACCCAATAGATGCAAATACTTTTTCCCTCCAGACTCTCCACTGATGCATCTACAAAACAAGAACAGGCATCCAAGCATTAATCCTGCGTTTCCATTACAAACTATTCCTTCACATCTCAGCCAGTCATAAGACCGTTGCCTGCTGCTCACCACGGAGAGGTGTGTGAAGATTTGAGCAGCTTACTGTGTGGATGTATATCCACACAGCCTGATTTATGCTTTATAGCCCTTTTCGCAGATTACATTGACCACTTCATCCACATATTTCTGGCAGGTATCGTGCTCAGGCGCTTCCACCATAACACGCACCACCGGCTCGGTACCGGATTCACGCACCAAAATACGGCCAGTATCGCCCAGTGCATCGGTAACTTTACTTACTGCTTCCTGCACAGCCGGGTCGTTCTGTGCCGCCTTCTTATCCGTAACACGGACATTCTCCAGCACCTGCGGATAAATCTTCAGCGGGGAGGCCAGCTCGCTCATCGGCTTCTTCTTGGCCAGCATGACCTCCATCATCTTCAGGCTCGTCAGGATGCCATCGCCGGTGCTGGCGTACTTGCTGAAAATGATATGACCGCTCTGCTCACCGCCAATACGGCAGCCGTTCTTGGCCATATACTCGTAGACGTATTTGTCGCCCACGGCGGTCTTTGCGTAACCAATCCCCTGCTCGTCAAAAGCCTTGTACAGGCCAAAGTTGGACATAACTGTAGTGACAACGGTATTGGTCAGCAGCTTACCACGCTCTTTCATGTAGCAACCATAGATATACAGAATGTGGTCACCAGTGATGACATTGCCTTTCTCATCTACACACAGGCAACGATCCGCATCGCCGTCGTAAGCAAATCCAACATCCAGACCTTTTTCTACAACAAACTTTTGCAAACCCTCAATATGAGTAGAGCCTGCATCGTTATTGATGTTCAGTCCGTTGGGCTGGTTATTGATCACATAGGTATCTGCGCCGAGTGCGTCAAACACAGACTTTGCAATGTTCCAAGAACTACCGTTTGCACAGTCCAAACCAACCTTGACACCCTTGAAAGAATAAACTCCAAGAGAAATCAGATAACCCATGTAACGGTTGCGACCCGCTACATAGTCCACCGTGCAGCCAATATGCTCTCGATGTGCAAACGGCAACTCTAACCAGTCCTGGTCGAACACATGGAGCTTACCATCAATGTAGTCCTCAACCAGCAACAGCGTTTCTTCTGGCATCTTCTCTCCGTAGCAGTCGATCAGCTTGATGCCGTTGTCATAGTATGGATTATGGCTGGCGGAAATCATAATACCGCAGTCAAAGTCATCCACACGGGCAATGTAAGCTACAGACGGAGTGGTGGTAACATGGAGCAGGTAGGCATCTGCACCAGATGCAGTCAGGCCTGCCACAAGGCTGTACTCAAACATATAAGAACTGCGGCGAGTATCCTTACCAATAACGATACGAGCGGGCTCGTTATCTCCGTTACGCTCACGAAGAACATTGTAATACCAGCCGAGGAAACGACCTACTTTATAAGCGTGGTCGGCTGTTAAAGTAATTCCGGCTTCACCACGGAAGCCATCTGTTCCAAAGTATTTTCCCATTGCTTTTCCTCAATTCTGTTACTCTACAGTAACGCTTTTCGCCAGATTTCTTGGCTTATCTACGTCCAGACCTTTTGCAACAGATACATAATAGCCCAACAGTTGCAACGGAATAACAGCCAGACTACCGACAAAGTGCTCATCCACTTTCGGCACATAGACTGTGAAGTTCACCTGATCCTCGGTCTCGTATTTTCCGTAAGTAGTCAGGCCCATCAGATACGCACCACGGCTCTTGCATTCCAACATATTGCTGATAGTCTTTTCGTACAGATCACTCTGTGTCAATACTCCAATTACAAGTGTCCCCTGCTCGATCAGACTGATTGTTCCGTGCTTCAGCTCACCCGCAGCGTATGCCTCGGAGTGGATGTAACTGATTTCTTTCAGCTTCAAACTTCCTTCCAAGCAAACTGCATAGTCAATGCCGCGGCCCACGAAGAACACGTCATGTGCATTGGCATACTTTGCTGCAAACCACTGGATGCGCTCTTTGTCTTCCAGAATCTTCTGCATCTTTTCCGGGATAGTCAGCAGTTCAGAAATATAGTAGCTGTACTGTTCTTCTGTGATTTTCTCTCTGACCTTGGCAAACTGAACCGCCAAGCAGTACATCGCTGCCAACTGTGCGCTGTATGCCTTTGTTGTAGCAACGGAGATTTCCGGGCCAGCAAGGGTGTAGAACACCTTGTCCGCTTCACGGGCAATACTGCTGCCGACCACGTTGACAACAGCCAGTGTTATAATACCCTTTTCTTTTGCAAGACGAAGAGCTGCCAGTGTATCGGCTGTTTCACCAGACTGGCTGACAACGATCACAAGTGCTTTCTGACTGAACGGCATTTTCCGATAGCGGAACTCAGATGCCAGTTCCACACGCACCGGGATGTCTGCCATATCTTCCAGCACATACTGTGCTGCCATGCCAACGTGCCATGCAGAGCCACAAGCTACGATGTAGATCTGCTCGAAGTTCTTGATCTCATCCTCTGTGATTTCCACGTTGGACAGATCAATCTTTCCGTCCTTGATGACAGAGTTCAAAGTATCCTGCACAGCCTTTGGCTGCTCATGGATTTCTTTCATCATGAAATGCTCAAAGCCAGCCTTCTCTGCTGCTTCTGCATCCCACTTGATTTCCGTGGTCTGCTTCTCGATCTCGTCACCGTTCAGGTCATAGAAGTGAGCCTCGCCCGGAGTCAGCTTTGCAAACTCAAGGTTGCCGATGTAATAGACATTACGGGTATACTTCAGAATGGCAGGAACATCCGATGCCACATAGGTTTCCCCGTCAGCAATGCCGATGATCATCGGGCTATCCTTTCGTGCCACCCAGATCTCGCCCGGATAGTCACGGAACATCAACTCAAGGGCATAGGAACCACGGACACGCACCATCGTTTTGGCGATAGCATCGATGGGACCCAGATTATACTTTTTATAATAGTAATCCACCAGCTTGATGACTACTTCGGTGTCCGTCTGGCTATAGAAGGTATAGCCATGTTTCAACAGCTTTTCTTTCAACTCTGTATAATTCTCGATGATACCGTTATGAACGCCAACCACTTCCGACTCTACTGCACCGGAGCCGGAACGGCTGCAATTGCCAGAAACGTGCGGATGTGCATTGGTCTGGCTCGGCTCACCATGTGTTGCCCAGCGAGTATGACCAATACCACAAGTTCCTTTCAGAGCATTGCCTGCATCCGTTTTCTCAATCAGGTTGGACAAACGGCCTTTTGCCTTGACGACCTGCGCCAGATTCTCTCCGTCACGGACAGCCAGTCCGGCCGAATCATATCCTCTATATTCCAATTTTGACAGACCATCCAACAGGATCGGTGCCGCCTGTCGGTTCCCTGTAAAGCCTACTATTCCACACATAATTTTATCTCTCCCTCTAATTTATACAGTAATCAAGCCAATACAAAGTTCCTATATTCTTGCATCTTTTCTCCTAATTATGCTTTATCATACTTTCAAATAATACTTTATATTTTTAACCTTATAACAGTACATCAGTTAATTATTCTACGCCTCTTAGCCGTTCATTGAACGTTGCCTGCTGCTCACCTCGTAGCGGTGTGCATTTTCCGAGCAGCTACCGTGTGATTCCTCACACGGCCTTTTGTTTGTCCCAATCTGAAGATTTTTTATTATAAATTCTCACTTTTCTGGTATCAATCATCTTTCCCAAATGATTTATCGATCAATTTCAAGCAATGCATCCATAAATTGCTTCATATACTTTTCTTCACCAATTGACACGCGCAAACAATTACCAAACTCACCAACATTCGGATAAGCCTTAATCAAGATTTTCTTTTCTGCTTTCATTCTATCTACGATAGTCTGTGCATCCGTCTTAGGCTCAATAAAAATGAAGTTACCAGCTTCGCCCTTATGGCGATACCCATTTATATCCAAGGAATCGACAAGATACTTTCTTCCACCGTTAAAATTTGTAATCAGAGAATCAAGCATTCCCGGCGTTGTCAATACTTTTTCTGCAAACATCATAGCAAATGCGTTCGTGTTATGTGGTGTACACATCTTCTGTACCATTTTAACGCCATCTGACCAGCCAACAACGTATCCCAGACGGCAACCAGCCATAGAGAACAGCTTGGAGAATGTTCTTGTGATAAACACATGATCCTCTGTCAATGCATATTTAATAAATGTCTTCGGATAAAAATAATGATAGGCCTCATCAACCAATACTGTAATCTGCTTTTGTCTTGCAACCTTCATAATAGATTCAAATTCATCATCCGAATATACATTTCCCATCGGGTTGTTTGGATTCAAAAGAATTAAAAGCTGTGTATCATCCGTCATTTCACGAATAATATCGTTAACATCCATACTTAGGTCTTCTTTATACGGAACCTTTACAAAATTACGTCCATACATTTCAGAGTAAACCTGGAACATAAAATAGGATGGTACAACACCGACAATACGTCCATTTACTGAGGTAAACGCCTGAATGATGTAACGGATGCCCTCTGCTGAACCATTTGTCAGGCAAATATGAGAAATATCCGTTCCGAGATGATTCGCCAGAACTTCAGTGAAATGTAACGTTTCCGGATACTGTGCAACAAACTGCGGTGTAACATTTTTAAGAACATCATCAATAAACTCCTGCGGAAGACCACCAGGATTCTCATTCAAATCTAATCGAAGATAATCCTTTCTTGCATTCTGATCAAAAATTCTATACAGATTTTCTACCCTACTATCCAAATAATACATTTTTATATCCTCCTCAATTTTTAATTGCAATAACATCTATACCATTATGAAAATCACTTAAAATCGAAGAAATCGCTTCAGAAACATATTCTTCAATATATCGTGCCATACGGCCATTATCAATTGCTCGTACAAAAGCGACTAATTCATACCGAATTCCTTCCCCATCCAACTGGTAGAAATATCGCCGATTATCCGCTGCATTTTCATAACGTAGTTCAAAATAGTCTGTTTTCCACCACGGAGCTGGAACATAAATATATCCTTTGGTACCCGATACAATCAGTTCTCCTTCTGACTTCACTCCCATTCCAACCTTAATTGATGCAACCGCATTATCATATGTGAAATCCATTTTTGTAAAATCATCAAAATTTCTTTCTTTATCAATGTAATGTGTTACAATCCTTTTAAGCTTATAGTTTGTACCTAAAATTTCAAAGACCGGCAACATAGCTGTAGGTCCCCAGTCAAACGCACTATTCCATACGGTAAGTTTTTCAACTTCATTTGCCGCAAGTTCTTTTAAACTAGTGCAGGTAGCATCAACGGATACAATGTCTCCAATTTTTCCACTTTTAGCCAACAGTACAAGACGTGAAAATGCAGTATTATACGCAGTTTTTATTGCCTCCATCAGAATGCAGCCTTTTGCTTGTGCCAATTCAAAGAGTTCTTTACACTGCTGCTTATCTAGTGTAATAGGAGATTCACATAAGACATGTTTTCCTGCATTTAATACTTTTTTTATCTGCTCATAATGTTTTGTAGGAAAAGATCTAATATAAACTGCATCAACTGTATTTATAAAAATGTCTAAATTGTCCGTTACCGTCTTTAGTTTTTTAAGTTCAGCCGGCACATCATCCAATGAATCAGAATAAATTGCCTCTATACTCAATCCATTTACATATGTGCTCTCTTTGAGTAATTTACACAAATATTTCGATTCACCAACCAGTCCCATGCGAAGCTGTCTCTTCTGTTCTCTAATTTCTGTACTTGATACACCTTGTGTTCTTTCCAAATAGACAACTTTGCAATATTCATTCAGATAATCAAATTTACCCTTCCAGTCAGAGCCAACCGTAAAAATGTCAACATCATACTTTTTGATGTCATCTATTTTTTGCCCTTCATATTCCTCAACAATAATTTCATCAGCCAATCCTGTGGACTTTACTCCATCTATTCTCTCCATCAAAGATTGCTGTACATTAATCTTTCCTCGAGTTTTATCAAAATCATCAGCTGTGACACCAACAATAAGATAATCACCCAATGCTTTTGCTCTTTCAAGAAGTCTAATATGTCCTCTATGCAACATATCGTATGTTCCATAGGTAATTACTTTGACCACTGTTTCTCCCCCTTTCGTTTATTTTATCCAAGCCTATAATACCAACGCTCGTCTGTTTCTCTTACCAGTTCTCCACTACATTTTTCCATCACACGTTTTGATGCGTAATTATATTTTTTCACAGTAGCCAAAAGCTCCGGACAATTTCCAGATTTTGCAATATCAATAAGTGACTTTAACAGTATTGTTCCATATCCATGTCCGCGATACTGTCTTGAAATCGCATATCCAATATTACCGCCTGCTTCTCGTGAGGTTTCTGTAAGTTTCCAACGTATTTTTCCAATACCTACAGGTTCTCCATCAATATACAGCCAATAAATACTTTGTGGCACATACCCAGCCGGAAGCAACCTTCCATTTGCATACTCATACTGCAATTTGCACCATTCCGGGAATTCCTCATATGGCATATCTTTCACATCATTTGTAAAATCATTTTCTCTTCTATCAATGCCCTGTAGCATATCATAAATCGTTTGATTTTCATTTGGAGCAATGGGGCGTAGTACCCCCCCCCGTTCAGTTTCGTAATCAAGTTTTTTCCCTTTCTGACTGTTATATGATTTAAATTCTTCATAGTGATACTTGTCTCTCAAAACTTCCATATATGACTTTGATACATCAAAATCAATGCCGCTATGCATCGCCATTCCCTTTTCAAACATTCGCCAGTTACCATATGTTTTCGTCAGGACTTCGTCAGCAGCTATCGGAACCGTAACATTTAAGAATTCAAATGGAGCATTCGTACAATTCAAGACCCATTCTTTCTTCCAGTAATTTCGTCGATTATTATTGAATAGAAAGCTAACCAGACCTATTTCATTGCTCGATTCAATACTGACTTTTCTAAATATGTCATTTCTCTTTTTATCAATATTTTTTGGACCTGCAATCTTATAAATAGCATTCGAAACATAGTGCTTTATTTTTGCTTTTCCAGTAGCATTCGTCTTAAAGGCACTTCCATAAACTCTTCTGATAAATTGCTGTTGCTTTTCCTGCTTTTGCAATACTTCATCTGATCCAACCCCATCAATCGGAAAAATATCAATAAAAATCCCCTGATTAAATGTATTATGATCGTCAACATATCTCAAATCGATTGCTGTTGTTGCACTGTTTCTAATTTGAACATAGTCTATATTTCGACCCGGATCTGTCAAAGGTGTTTGCAAAAAAAATGGTGCTTCCAACTCATTTTTCGCCAATTGCACAAAGCGATCATAATCAGGGCGGAGCATTCCTACATCAACATCATCATCCCAAGGAATAAATCCCTTATGACGGATCGCTCCCAATAGACTGCCTCCCACTAATTGGTATGACAAACCATGCTTATTACAAACATCTATAAATTTTTCCAGCAGCTGCAACTCTGCAAACCACACCTGTTTTATTTCAATTCCTATATATGTATCGCACCTGACTTCCGGCTGCAAGAATTGTTCTTTATATTTCTCACATAACATCATTCAATACCCCTATTTTCTTAAAGAAGCTCTACTGAAATATCGCCATTAAAGTATCTCTTCAATATTTCACTGTCTTTATATCCCAGATAAGATCTATCTGGATCGTAAAAAACAATAAAATCATGATGTGTTCCGCGCTTTTCAAGCGGCGGTAGTTCCATATAATCCCCATATTGTTGCCGCAAACACGTATCATTTCCTTTAGGGATATTCAAGTCTATAAATTCATAGCTATGTGAAACTGTTTGCTGTACATCTGTTTTCTTATAGAAATGAATTCCCTGTTTCGCATAGGATGGCAACGCTACAGTATCCACATATTCTGTTTTTTTACCAGAATATTTTGTATTATTTTTTTCATACATTCGCCAAACAGATTCAATCGGAAACATTTTTAGCCCACTGATAATCAATCTCTTTATTCCACTAAAGTTTTCTTTTCGATTCCAATTATTCAATGCAAGAAAAAGCATACTAGATTTTGCCAACTGCACTTTTCTTTTTATACCAGTTGGAACATTATCAAATGGATATAACTCAATAAAAATACCACCACCAGGCGCATTTTGCTCATATTCATCAACAATAATTCCGGTCGTATCATTATTGCGAATTCGCAGTAACGAACTAAATACATTGTTTTTTAATACACCATATTCGATTTTATAGTTGCTCGGAAGCTCTCTTATCGACACTTTTCTAAATTTATCAAAGTCACTTCGTAGCATACCGATATCCAGATCATCATCCCATGGAATAAATCCATTATGACGAACTGCACCAATTGCACTTCCTCCAATCAGGAAATAATTCAAACCATATTTTTCGCATACATTGCAAAACCATGTCGCCATTTCCAGTTCACATAACCAAACTTTTTTTCTTGTAACTGAAACCTGATATCCGTCTCTGATTTCAGTTCTAAGATAATCTTCTTTATTCATTATTCTTTTCTCCTACTAATCCCTTGAGTTTTCCTGTTTTGTACATCTTCAGCAACAAAAGCGCATTTACTAACACAAAAATTATCATAAGAGTCCATCTAACAACCAAGAGATCCAACAATACATAGCAAACTGCCAGTACTGCAAACAGCAGAACTGCTAAAACCGCAATGATTTTTGTATCAAACTGTTGAAATCCGATCAGTTTCTTTGCCATCAGGTAGTGGAATAAGAAGTAGCAGATATAGCAAAACAAAGTTGTATAAGCACCAGCAATATACCCAAACCGTTTAATAAAGAAGTAGTTCAGAATAATATTCAGTACAGCAATACATGATGTTGCAAATGCAATATTCCAAGTTTTCTTCAAATAATACTCCGTTGTCGATGGAAGTAAGTACAAAAATGTAAAGAAGGTACATGCTAACAACGGCAATACAACTATTCTCGACTCGTAATATTCTTTTCCTCCAAGAATAAGTACTACCTCTGGGGCCACAAGCATTACTGCTACAATCACACACCACATGGCGTACATATAAATCGTAGATACTTCTTTAATTTGCTTGAATTCCTTTTTGTCGGCCCTTTCGTAATACCATGGTCCATAAACTGTATCTAGTGAATTAACCAGTATTTGTATTATGGTATTAATATTAAACGCAAAACTATAGATACCAGCTTCTGCAACGCCAACCATATTGTTAATCATGATTCTATCAAACTGTGAAAGAACAATTTGAGATAATCCATGTGGAACAATCGGCAGGCTATACTTAACGCCAAACTTCCAGAATGTCTTATTATATTTAGGTTTCTCTGAAGAAAACAGCTTAAACAAAATATAGACGCATATTAAAACAAGTGGCGCAACACACCCTGCTATTCTTGCTGCATATCTTTTGCTGCTGAGTACCGTTGTCATCAAAATCAATGATATCAGCACATTTGCTATAGTGTTGAAAAATGCAATTTTCAAAAAAGAAGTGTATTTATAATCTATGCTAAGATCCGCATTATAAAACTGAAGTAACGCACTGCAATAGCTATGAATCATCAGTAGATCCAATGTCAGAAGATTTAAACCCGTCACCTGTGTAACCGAGCCTGAAAACAAATTCACAATCAATAATGCAACCGCCAGCATTATCATAGGAACAATCTCAATTGATGATACATATTTTCTATAATCATTTTTGAACTCATATCTTGCATTTTTCAAGCTACTATGAAGTGTCACTCCTATCAAGATGACAAATATTCCCTCATAGGACATATATATGTTAAACAGGCCATAATCTGTTTTATTCATCAGTCTGGCAAATATGGGCAATGTAATTAGATTGATTCCCTTTAATAAATAATTTCCAATCGTGTACCCCATGCCAGCTTGGAGTACTTTGTTTGTTTTAATTTTTGATTTCATACTTTTCTTCATTAATATAATTCACTTTTCTTATTATATTTGCTAACACCATTTTTAATCCCGCAAAATATAAAGCACCATACAATCCATTCAAATGAAAGATCTTGTGTCAAAATTGTTGAAAACGCTGCAGCAACAACAAAAATCTTCAACCACCTATTGGATGCTAGCCTAGAAAACATTTTGCTGTATCCAACTAAAGCGTATCCCTCAATAACTATTCCATAAAGCATCATCCAATTTAATGGCGTAAACGTTGCATTGTACGAATCTTCGATTCCTCTTGCAGCTACACCTAACAATGGATTTTGAAATATTTTTGAAAGCGCATAACTAATAGCATTGGTTCGGTCGTAATAACTTCCACTTGTTTTAGTTGATGAGAATTTCATAAACACTCTGCTTCCGATTATGCCTTTATCTATTAGAACGACAAAAATTATCGCAATTACTGATAGCAGCGCAAGAAATCCTATTTTTCTATATATTTTATCTCTATTTCCAGAGCCTAATATCACAAAAAATCCGTACGCAAAAAACACCAAAACGATACTAATATATCCATTTGTAGACAATGTCGTAATCACAGCAACCGTCAACACAAGAACTCTAAATACATTTATTTTTTTGTTTGAAAAGAGTTCTATTAACAAGGCTATATTTAGATAAAATTGAAAAATACCGGGTTCATAGAAAATACCAAAGTTTCTGAAATAATCCTGCATACCAACTGGCACAACAGAGAGCCACAAATTAACAAATAAAACACTATGATTTCTCCAAAGATGTCGCGGAAATGCCCCAAATGCTCCAGGGGCAACTTTATACAGAAAATATACAGCAATCGAAAATAACGCTATTGCCATTATGCAGTCTGTATACTTTTTCAAAAAATCTTCGTAAGAAAAACTTTGTATTACAAGATACGAAGAAATAACTATTACAACAGTACGAATATCAATTGATGCAAACGACCGGTTCACCACCATTGAAAACATAATGAATGATAAGATGATCAGACAGTTCAAAATCTGACTTTTAGCCAATGGCTTTATATTGAATAAATATATTAAAACAGACAGCGTTAGCAGTAGTACGCTTGAAACCATTCCACTATAGCTTTCAAACATATACATTGATGCGCAAAACAGGCAACCAAAAAAAAGCAAATATGTGATTTTTTCTCTAAACAATCCTAATTTAATTTTCATAGCATTTCCTTTCAGAAATACAGTTTGCAATACTGTTTTTTAAATTCATTTATCGACAATTTATTTTTATACGCATTTGCTTTTTCATCATATGTATAATTTGTCCGTTGTATTGCCATATTTAATACTTTTTTAAGGGCTTCAATATTTTCACTTTCAAACGTATATCCGAGATGATTCTTTTCGACTATATCTCCTAGACTGCCGTGGTTTGCTGCAATAATTATCTTTCCTTTAGCCACACCTTCACCTAAAGGACCACTGGCTCCATTAAAAGTTTTCCGATAAGGAAGTACAATTGCATCTACAGCCTGAATTGCCATTTCCAACTCTTCATCAGTCAAAAAACTGAGATGCAGTTTCACTCGGTCTCTATATGGTCTTGCTAGTTCTTCAATTTCCTCTCGCTTTATAGCATCCTCTGCTCCAGCAACAAGTAATTCAAAATCTCCAGTTACGCTTCGCAATGCCTTAAGTAAAATGTCCAGTCCCTTATCATAGCGTGTTCCACCAATGCATCCCAGTACAAAGGCATTCTCACTTAGGCCATAATGTTTCCGTGCTCCCGCTTTATCAATATCATATCCAGTTGAAAAATGCGGATACTCAATATGCACAACATTTTCAATTCCTGCATCTTTAACTTCATTAAAAATAGCATCTGTATGTACAACACCAACGCTTGACAAGTGCATGATTCTCTTAAGGCTTACAATTCCAATCTTTCCCTTTTTGAGTGCATGAATTGTATTGACAACCTTGTGTTTCTTTTTTAGTCCTTCTAGTCCTAACCCAAAATACTTATAAAACACATCTCCGTACAGGAAATGAACAACATCTGGCTTTTCTGTTTTTATAATGCCTTTGACTTCTTTTGTCCACTTATAATATTCCAGCAGTTTCTTGTTAAAAAAATCTGTTTTCCGGAATACATATTGTTTCGCATTAAGCCCTTCTATTTTTTCAGGAAGAACAAGAACGTTTTCCTTTCCAGGAATGTCCATCAACGCTTTCAGATATGTTTGATGATGTCCCCCTGTTTCTATATCTACATATAATACTTTCACTTATTTTTCCTCTACTTACTGCTTCTTTTCCTTAAAGAAGCTTTCAAGCACTTGAATATGATTCTTTGCAATTTGATCAATCGTATTTGTTTGCATTTTATTGATGTTAGCAAGGCTCATTTGTCTGCATAGTTCTTCATTATCCCTTAGCGTTAAGACCTTATTTACCAACGCCTCTGTATCATCAACCTCAATAATGTAGCCGTTTTCTCCGTCTTTAATAAGTTCTACGCCCGCCACGCATCGCTTCGTTGTTATAACTGGAAGACCATTTGCCATAGCCTCATTGATTACAAGCCCCCATGTATCCCCACGAGTCATAAGCACAAAAAGGTCTGCTGCGTTGTAGTATTCTCTCAGTTCATCCTTGCCTAGAAAATCAACAAAATGGACATTTGAAAGATTATGTGCTTCCTTATACTTTTTATTTTCCGCAGACGGTTCTCCACCGATAATATAAAAGTCTACAGACTTACCGATTTTTTCTGCTGCCTTCAGTACAATATCAAAACCTTTGCATTCAATATGTCTGCCAACTGTGACAACATTAAATTTTCCAGTCATCCCAATTTTCTCTTTCAGGCAGTTTTTCTCAGCATTAGACAAGAGTTTCTTATTAATATCTTCCTGATGGAGTGAAGTAAAATTATGCAAATGTATTCTTTTGCGATTTGCCCCATAGTATTCAAAATACTTCACTGCAGATTGGCCACCCGCAAAATACCCAGTTGCCCCTCGCATCAAAAAGCATTTTAATGCTTTCTTTAGAGGATTCGATTCCTCAATATCATTGCATCCATCACAATTGATAAAGTAAGGAACTCTCTTAAGTTTGCAAAACAATTCCAAAATGATAGCATTTTTTAGGCAGTTATTGTACAGAATAACTGCATCGTATGATTTCAGATTTTTTATGTCCTGTTTGAATTCTTTTTTTGCAGATGGATTATCAAGAATATTACAATCCACAGATACTCTTGATAGCCACTCAGCCGTTCTTTTTTCATCTTGCTGATATTCAAAATATACTTTTGATGACCAATGCTTTGCCAAATCTGCAAACACTTCAACACGATACGGTGCTGGGAACTCTCCTATAATTAGTAATTTGTTCACTTTTGTTTTTCCTCCACATGACGCATAAACTCATTGGAATCCGAGAAATATGCGGCATATTCTTTGATTTTTTCCTCGTTCCAATTCCACCATTTAATCTGTTTTAAATTTTCCACTGTTCCATCATTGAATCTTTTCCGAATCATTCGAGCTGGATTTCCTGCCCAAATTTCATATGGACCGACATCATGTGTAACTACGGAACCCATTCCAATAACTGCACCATCAGAAATTGTCACACCACTTTTTATTAACACATGTGACCCAATCCATACGTCATTTCCGATATGAACCTTCTGAAACGGTGAATATTGTAACGAACTTAATTTCTTCTTAATTATTCCTTTTGTTGTATTAAATACTGGTGAAACTGAAACCCAATCTATTGGATGGCTTCCTCCGCCAATTGCACAATAATTTGATATGCAGGTAAATGCTCCTATCTCTGCACACAAAACCGATGTATGTTCTCCTATATATGAATAGCGATCCATAGATGTTTCTACTACAACTGATCCAATATCAATTCGCGCACTTTTCTCAATATTTGATTGATTAATGCAAGGGCGATTAAACATCTTTTTTAGAATCTTTTGAATAATATACCCCAATTTCATGCCAGCACCGCCCTTCCAGTGCTAACGAAAGTCAAATTAGGGAAAAACTTAATTTTTAGTGCTGCCCCCCCCGATTACTGGGAATTGCTTCCAATGCTCCCTGTTGTTCCATCTTTATTCCCTTTTTCTCGCATTCGTAAATCTTGGCATCTACCAAGAAACGATACCAATACGCCTGCAAGAAGTGGAATATCTTTCCTTCCGGTCCATCTAGGAACCCCAGCTTAATGTAATACCGATAGATGAAATACAGATGAGCACGGAAAAACTTCGGCAGTCTATAATATCCGCTATTCTTCACTACACGCTTCATCTTTGCTTGTCCAGACGATGTGCCATCCTGCTCCAGGCTCTCATCCATTGCATTTTCAAGTGTCATCTGGTGATCCAGCACTTCACGGTTACTGTACCAGTTATGTTTTGCTGTCCACCATTCCAAATCCTTCTGATTGTTGTCAATCAGATCATGCTTGAACTCAACAGTTGTCCCCTCTGACAGGATCATGTGTTCATCCATGATTTTCATTTCACAGGATGCTTTACCCGTCCGGAAGATGCGCAGCAACAGTTCCGGGTATCGACCACCATGCTTGATCCACCTGCCCATAAAATAGACTCTCCGACGGAGAATCACACCGTTTACAGGTGCTTTAACCTGTGGAAGTTTCTCATCGATTTCAGCCGCTAAGTCTTCCATAATTTCCTCATCGGCATCCATACGCATAGACCATTCTGTATCAATGCCAGTGTTTTGGAGCCCCCAATTCAGCTGATTTGCATAGGAAACCCATTTATTCTGGTAAAAATCCAAACCAGATCCAATCTTCTGAAGTTCCGTATTCAACTCTTTACACAGTGCTTCTGTTCCATCCGTACTGAAGCTGTCTACAATAACAAACCTCTTAGCAACTCCACGAAAGGATTCCACACACTTTCTAAGATTCTTTTCTTCATTTTTTGTTAGTATAACTACCGTTAAATCTGTCATTTTTCACTTTCCTCATCCCTATATATAAGATATAAGCGAATATATATGTAACCACTACAAACGCCAAAACGCTTATTATTGACGGTTTAACTATTCCTAATGTAAAAGCATGAACTAGATAAATCTCATACGAAATCATTCCAATCGTGGCCAACATTTTATTTTCAAACAATCCACTAAATGATTTTCCAAATACCATAATTCCTATCGCCATCGGCAAACAGGTCAACAATGCCATCGCATTCGATACAAGGTACGGCAGGTTCTTAACCACATTCAGCTGTGTTACTGCCATGAAGAGAAGGCACACTGTACCCCCCCGTTAAAACCAGGATATTTTTAGATTTTGTCAATATCCGTTCGATCTTATCTTTATTTACTGCCAGCAATACACCAGCTGGAAAAGACAGCATCTGTCTTGCACGAAGGAACGGCATATCTGGATTTGCAAAGAATACCGACTCTACTACAAACCAAATACCAAAAGTTCCAAACAAAGCCACCATCTGCATTTTTCTATCTTTAATCAGCCTCTTTACTGCGTAGAAAATCAGATAGCAGATGACGATATAGCCCATGAACCAACCATATCCTGTTGCAGGCTTCAAACAGCAGAAATCAAATAAATATGTCTTGATGGTGAATGTCGCTGTAGCAAACAGTCCTACCAGTTCTACTACCCAGAACGGCAAACATACACTCAACAGACGTTTCTTCCAGAATTCTTCTAGACCGTTCTTCTCATATGAAATCTCTAGTCCATATCCAGAACACATCAGAAACAATGCCACGCCAATTCCAGCAACGAACTGAATTCCTCCAACAGAAAGCATTGCTCCGCTGTGTGCCCAGACAACAGTCAAAATTGAAAAACCTTTAATTGCTGTTGTATAATTTCTGTCCATCCACTGGTATTTTTCCGACTTCTTGATAAAGCCCAGCAGATAACACGCCAAAATCAAACCTGTAAGAAGTACAAAGTATTTCATTGCACTTTACCATCCAACCTCTTAATAACCCTCGCCGGGTTACCAGCAATCACACAGTTATCCTCAAACTTTCCGCACACCACAGCACCAGCACCGACAACACAGCCATCGCCTAGCACTGTGCCTTTCAGGATTATGCTGTTGCACCCGATGAAGCAGTTCTTGCCGATTTTGATTTCTCTGCTCGGTACCAGATCGCTCTCACCACCGTTTTCATCCCGAAGCAGCTTGTTTCTCTCCTCTGCCTCGATTGGGTGAAAGTCGTTATCCAGAATTTTGCAGTTACCGCCGATGCAGGTATTCTCACCAATCGTGATCTTCTTGCGGGCGTAAATTGTTGCGCCCGAAATTCCCACATTATCTCCGATTTCAATCTCTGCTCCCGAAGCGCGGGTAACAATGATTGTCCGGCTGTAAAGGCCCACCAGATTACTGAGGAAGCTGCTCTTAATCGTGACGTTCTCACCAATCTTCAGCTTGGCACCGCCTTTATTGAAGATGATCGGCACACCCTTCAGCAAGAGGTTCTTTCCATATTCAACTTTTGTCATCTTCATAACCAGCTTAAACCAGTTACTATTCATTCCCTCTCGCCTCCTTTACAGCTTCAGAATTTCTTCTGCGTACTTCTGTACACTTACGTTTCTAGTTAGATTTTTTTCAAGGTTTTCACGGCTTCTGGCTCCCATGGCCTTCAGCTCTTCGCTTCCGGCATTGTCAATGAACCAGCGAATGTTTTCTTCAACCTTGTCATACTCGCCCGGTTCACAACACAGGCCGCCCTTTGTGTCCTCGATAATGCAACGGATCTCAGAGCCTGACTCTAAGACCCCAATTACTGGCCTTGCCGCAGATGCCAGCCCGTAATATTTTGACGGGCAACTCACGCCTTTAATACCTTTTGCATTCACGCACCAGTGGACATCACTGGCGTTTAAGGAATATATCAAGTCTGCCTTATCCTGATACGGAATGAAGACCACATTCTCCATGTGATGCTCTGCCACATAGTCTTTCAGTGTCTTCAGGACGGAACCGGCACCGACAAATGCAAAAACAACCTCTCGGCCATCCGCGGTCTTTGTGCCGGCACCGAACTTCTCAACCACTTTAATTAAATTTTCAAGATCATAGTACAGACCGATGTTGCCGGAGTACATGATGACAAACTTGCCATCCAAACCGTACTTCTTCTTGAAAGCGACTACTCTCTCGTTACCTGCTTCCAGCGGATAGATCTCCTTCTCATCGATCCAGTTGTTGATCATGACAGTCTTCGGGACTTTCTTACCTTTGAACCGCCCCTCTACCGTCTCAACCAGATCCCGGCCAACTGTGATGATCAGATCACTTCTCTTGCAGCTGAACTTGTCAAACCACATCATGGCATCGGTGATAAATTTGCTCTTGGTATAGCCAACAGCCAGCACCTGCTCCGGGTTGAAGTCCTGAATGTTATAGATGTACTTGGCGTGTTTTACCCACTTGCCCCAGACACCCAGCAGACCGCCAAGGATCGGTGGCTGGGAAATAGAGAACACGTAGTCCTGTTTTCCAACCTTAAAGGTCGCGCCCATTGCCCCAAAAAAGTAGGAAACAATATTCTTCACACGGCTTTTCTTGTTGGTCTTGCTGAACTCCGGAACCCGGATTCGCAGCACCTTCACACCGTTGATTTCTTCTTCGTAATACTTCTGTGTCTTATATTTATCTTCAATAGTTCCTAAGTAACTCGGAACCACACAAATTACAGTAATATCAAACTTATCCAGCATTCCCTCCGCCAGCTCACGGAGGATCTGCCCCGTTGACGCAGTATCTGGAATATAGTAATGAGCATAAATCAGTAGATTTTTCTTATTTGACATTCCGCTATATTCCTCTCACAATTTTTTATTTCTAACCGCCAAAGCAGTACACCGGCGGACTTTATCTATATCAAACAGTGTGTTCATCATCTATGCCGGATGAACTATCGCACTGTAGTCATCTTTTTCTCACAGTGGGTATCTACTTTTCCGACCATCACTGAATCTTTTATGTAGACCTGTCACGGGCTACACTCTCATTTTTCCTCAACTGAAACTTTATGGTAGACACCTTCATACCAGCTCACCGACAAAGTGCTGTGTCTTATTGTCATAACTCGTTGTCGCGCTTCTCCATTTTTCAAAGTGCTGACCTTTATTGTCATAACTCGTAAACCAACTCACTTTGTTAAAACTATACAAGTTCATACCATTTCCTTGTTGCAATATGAACAATCATCTTCCCCTCACTACCTCTAATTTTCCAGAAAAATGCAGTTATCATGTCCATCTCTTGTCTGCAATAAACTTTTCCAGAAAAATAGATTTTGGGCTTTTCAACACTTTTAACCTCCACCTCTAATTCTTCGGAAAAATGAAGGTATCATGTCCGTCCCTTGCTCTTCAATAAAACAGGCTCGTAATAGGGGTATTTCGCATGCGTTTTATACGCCACCATAGACCATCAGACCTCAGCTGATTTTGTTGAGTAGACATTGCCAGTTATATACATTCCGTTTGTAATGATACTTACCATATTTTTGTGACTTATGGCCTATTAAAACAGCATTTAGCCTTAGTCCAATAATATCATGTACATTCTAGCTTATTTGCTCCAGTTTGTAAACATTATGAAGCAACTTTCTTCACAGAATGTCGAACTTTTTCCTATTTGTTTCTTTTATCATTACTATTGCTTTACATAATCTCTATTCGCACAAAAAAGGATTAGCAACCTTTCGAAAATGACACGTTCCTAATCCCTTTTATTTTCCTATCCTATTCCATTTCTTTCCTTCTCAAAATATCAAACCTATCCAATTCCACGCCAAGATCAATCCACAATTTCTGCTTCGGATGCGGCGCACTCTCCATCTGGTTCCCTTCATCATCCCAGATCCCCTTCACCGTAACGCAGACATTCTCCCCATCCGGTTTCATCACTTCAATCTCTTCCCCAACCGAAAACTTATTTCTCTGCTCAATCGCATATCTGCTTTTTTCATTCTTCTCCCCAACAATCCCCAGATACGTATACTCCTTCACATACGTATTACTGTCATAAATCTGGCTCTCATGATCCGGCTTCCCATAGAAAAATCCCGTAGTAAACTGCCTGTACGTACAGTTCGAGATCTGATCCCGATACCACTCCATATTCTCCTCATACTTCTTAGGGCTCTCCAGATAATCATCAATCGCCTTCCGATACGTCCTTGCCACCGTCGCCACATACAGCGCCGTCTTCATTCTTCCTTCAATCTTATAACTGTCAATCCCCGCATCCAGCAAATCCGGGATATGCTCAATCATACAAAGATCTTTCGAGTTAAAGATATACGTCCCTCTCTCATTCTCATACACCGGCAGATACTCCCCCGGTCTGGACTCTTCCACGACCGCATACTTCCACCGGCACGGATGTGTACAAGCCCCCTGGTTCGCATCTCTTCCCGTGAAATAATTGGACAGCAGACATCTTCCCGAGTACGAAATACACATCGCCCCATGAATAAATGTCTCAATCTCCATCTCCTCCGGAATATGCTCCCGAATCTCTTTGATCTCCGCCAGCGACAGCTCCCTCGCCGTCACGACGCGCTTCGCCCCCTGCTCATACCAGAACTGATACGTTCCATAGTTCGTATTATTCGCCTGTGTACTGATATGCCGCTCAATCTCCGGGCACACTTCCATCGCAATCCGATACACTCCCGGATCCGAAATAATGAGTGCATCCGGTCCGATCTCTTTTAATTCGGCAAAGTAAGCGCGTACGCCCTCAAGATCCTGATTATGTGCCAGAATATTCGCGGTGACATACACTTTCACTCCATGCTCATGCGCAAACTCCACGCCTTCTTTCATATCTCCCATCGAAAAGTTCTTCGCCTTCGCGCGGAGTCCGAAGACTTCTCCGCCGATATATACGGCATCTGCGCCGAAGATCACTGCTACTTTTAATACTTCCAGACTGCTGGCTGGAACCAGTAATTCCGGTTTTCTCATGTTGTTTCCTCTCTCTTCTCATGGCTTTTCATCGTGATCGCGATTCCATCTCCCAGCGGCACGACCGATGTCAGCAGCCCTTCATTGTGTGTCAGTTCAAATAAGTATTCCCGCATCCGTTTGTGGATCGTGCGGTTCCGGCGTTCCACGGCGAAGCGGGATTCGATGACGTCGCCGTCCTGCAGCACGTTGTCGGTGATCAGTACGCCGTTCTTATCAAGGACACGCAGGACTTCCGGCAGGAAGTGGATGTACTGTCCCTTAGCGGCGTCCATAAAGATAAAATCGTACGGACCATCCAGGGTTTTTAAGACTTCTGCAGCGTCTCCCGGGATCAGCGTGATGCGGTCGGCGAAGCCGGATTTTTCGAAGTTCTCCCGTGCGATCGGGATGCGTTTTTCGTAATTTTCTATTGTGGTAATCTCTGCGTCCGGTTCGCCGTACTGTGCCATGAAAACAGCAGAGAATCCTACGGCAGTTCCTACCTCCAGGATTCTCTTTGGCTGTTTCATCTTTAAGAATACTTTTAAAAAGCTCTGCATTTCACGGCGAATGATCGGCACTTTTGTCTGTTTGGCCGTCCGCTCCAGATTTTCCAGAAACGGGGTGTGGCCGGTGTCCAGGGAATTGATGTAGGTTACCATTCGTTCGTCTATTATCATGTAAGATTCCTCTTGTTTTGCAAACGTGCGTTATTCCGCGGACGGCTGTCCTTCGGTGTTGACGCCCGCCAGAATTTCCAGCATTTCATTGACGGTCTGTGCGGTGTTCAGCACGTAGGAACCGTCCTTGATGCCGCCGTAGTAGCCGGACAGGCGGTACTGGACTTCGAAAACCAGAAGGCTTTCGTCGATCAGTCCGTTGTCTTTCAGGAGTTCGCCAAGTTCTTTCGCCTCCATGCCGGAACGCACCTGTACGGTGACTTCCTTTCCTTTTCCTCTGGATGCGACTGGCTCCTCGGCAAACACGTCATGTCCAAACTGATATGAAGTTTTCGCTGCCAGAATGATCACAAGAATCACGCAGACGTAAATGAGCAGGCGCACGGTTCCTTTCGCACCTGTCAGCGCTGCGCGGTATCCGGCATCCCTTTTCTTTTCGGACATGGGCGCTCTCCTTTTGATTTTCGGTTTTAGATTTCCGGTACTCCGATGCGGATTGCCTCTGAAATGCAGTCCTGCACCTTCTGTACCATCTTACAGACCTCGAGTTCCGCTTCAAGATAGGCGTTTGCTTTCTCGCTTTTGCGGAGTGCGTAGGAATCCCGCTCCAGGGAATCTACCGCATCGTAAAGGTCTACGTTTTCGGACTGCTGCAGTCGGTAGTTGCGGATTCGATAGTCGTCGACCCGGCTTTTTAAGTCCGGGTCTTTTTCAAGTTCCTCTTCCATCCACAAGTAATTCTGATATGCCCTGCTCTCCCTCATTTCTTCGATGAGCGCATCCAGACATTCTGTTACTTTGTCCATGGTATTTATGCCTCCATGATGATCGGAAGGATCATCGGTCTTCTCTTTGTTTTCTTCCATACATAATCGCCGAGGGCATCTTTGATCGTGGATTTGATCTTGCCCCAGTCGGAGATATTTTTGGAAAGGCAGCCATCCAGCGCCTCTTCTACAACTTCTCTTGCCTCGCCCATCAAATCCTCGGATTCGCGTACATAGACGAAACCGCGGGATACGATGTCCGGGCCGGCCAGAAGCTGGTTCGTTCTCTTTTCGAGAGTCAGTACAACGACCATGATTCCGTCCTCGGACAGATGCTGGCGGTCACGCAGGACGATATTTCCTACATCACCAACGCCGAGTCCGTCGACCATGATGGCTCCGGTGTGGACTTTGCCAGTTACTGCTGCGCCGTCCTCATCGAGTTCCATGACATCACCGGAATACATGAGAAAGATGTTCTCTTTCGGGATGCCGAGGCTCTGTGCTACTTCTGCGTGTGCTTTTAAGTGGCGGTATTCGCCGTGTACCGGAATGGCGTATTTCGGTTTTACCAGGGAGTAGATCAGTTTGATTTCCTCCTGGCAGGCATGTCCGGATACGTGAACGTCCTGGAATACGACGTTGGCACCCTGTGCAGACAGTTCGTTGATGACGTTTGAAACGGCTTTTTCATTTCCCGGGATTGGGTGGGAACTGAAGATCACGGTGTCGCCCGGCAGGATCGAGATCTTTTTGTGCAGGTGTGCCGCCATACGGGACAGTGCTGCCATGGACTCGCCCTGGCTTCCGGTGGTGATCAGGACAAGCTGCTCGCCGGTGTAGTTTTTCATCTGCTCCACATCGATCAGGGTATTTTCCGGGATATTGATGTAGCCCAGCTCCTGCGCGATGGAGATGATGTTGACCATACTGCGGCCTTCGATGACAACTTTACGGCCGTATTTATAAGCAGAGTTGATGATCTGCTGCACACGGTCGACGTTCGATGCGAAGGTTGCGATGATGATTCGGGAATTCTGATGCTCGGCAAACAGGCCGTCGATCGTCTTTCCTACGGTCCGCTCGGACATGGTAAAGCCAGGCCGCTCTGCATTGGTACTGTCGCACATCAGTGCCAGAACGCCTTTCTTTCCGATCTCTGCGAATCTCTGCAGGTCGATGACATCACCAAAGACTGGTGTGTAGTCGACTTTGAAGTCTCCGGTGTGGACGATGATGCCAGCCGGGGAGTAGATTGCCAGTGCTGCTGCATCTGCAATACTGTGGTTTGTTTTAATAAACTCAATACGGAATGCGCCCAGGTTGATGGACTGTCCGTGTTTGATGATTTTCCGTTTTGTGGTGCGGAGCAGGTTGTGCTCCTTTAATTTGTTTTCGATCAGGCCAATCGTCAGTTTGGTGGCGTAGACCGGCACGTTCACTTCTTTTAAGATGTACGGCAGCGCACCGATGTGGTCCTCGTGGCCGTGGGTGATGACGAAGCCTTTGACTTTGTCGATGTTTTCTTTCAGATATGTTACATCCGGGATGACCAGGTCGATACCGAGCATGTCGTCTTCCGGGAATGCAAGTCCGCAGTCTACGACGATGATACTGTCCTCATACTCGAAAACGGTGATGTTCATACCGATCTGTTCCAGACCGCCAAGCGGTATAATTTTTAATTTACTTCCATTATTCTTTTTCAAATAGCACCTCCGCGCATGTTTTCCAAACGATTCCGTTACCGGTACGGCTTCACGCGCGCATCCCCTGAGCGTCACTTCAGGCTGATGGAGCATGTCCCGCACCTGCAGGATTTGCCCTTTAAAGCGCTGTCCCGGTCCCGCTTTGTCTGCGTCCCGGTATGGCTTCAAAACGGCTGGTTCAATAGGTGATGTCTGCCTCGTCATCCAACATGGAAGCAAATACGCCGGAAACGGCATCGAATTCGGTGTCGTCTTCTACCATAACATACTCTGCCTCTGCGTCGGTGTCGGTGGAGATATCCTTCAGAATATAGGCATTTGCCTCGTCGTCCTTTGAATCGGATACCAGAATATAGTTGACTCCATTGATTCTGGTCTGCTCTTCCACGTAAAATTCTTCTTTGCCGCCATCATCTGTTACAAATGTTATTTTTTCCATACAATATTCCTTTGTTCAGTTTTCCTGTGATTCCTTCTGATGGGAAAGATAGTCCAGATATCCCTGCAGGATAAAAACAGCTGCAATCATATCTACGTACTCCTTGCGGTTTTCCCTGCGGATTCCGGTTTCCATCATGGTGCGGTCTGCTTCGACCGTTGTCAGCCGCTCGTCCCACATGACAACGGGCAGGCCTGTCCGTCTCTCCAGCATTTCTTTGAACTCGAGAGATTTTTCGGCCCGCTCTCCGATGTCGTTGTTCATATGTTTCGGGAAGCCGAGTACGATTTTTTCCACGCCGTACTCTTTTGCTATCTCTTCAATCCGGGCCAGCGTCTGACGCAGCTTATTCTCCGATTTTCTGCGGACAATTTCGATTCCCTGCGCAGTAAGACCCAGGGCGTCGCTGACTGCCACCCCTACTGTTTTTGAGCCGTAATCTAATCCCATTATTCTCATAGTAATTACGCTCACTTCCAGGATTCATTTTTGATGTACTCTTTTAACAGTTCCTCTACCAGTTCATCACGCTCTACTTTCATGATCAGGCTTCTGGCTCCCTTAAAGCTTGTGATGTACGTCGGGTCGCCTGACATGATATAGCCTACGATCTGGTTGACTGGATTATACCCTTTTTCTACCATGGCGTTGTAAACGGTTTCGAGTACCTCTTTTACCTGAATCTCCGGCTCTGTTTTTACTTTAAAATATTGTGTGTTACTTAATCCTGACATTCTTTTCACGTCCTCGTATTTATTGATATCATTTATATTCTAATACATGTTATGGGAAATTTCAATCGTGAAATTGCCCAACTATTTGAATGTTACAGTTCACTGCATCTCAGCGAACTGTAATATTCAAAGCCCGCATGGAAAATTTTGCTTTGCGAAGAGGCGGCAGCTATTTCTGATGTTATTTTATCCCTGAAAACGCCGCATTATTCATATGAATTGGAAGTAAAAATCATTTCCAGGATTCTCTGGGCACAGGCGGTCAGGTCTTTTTCCTCGAGATACTGGTCATTTTCGGCACTCAGCGCATCCAGGATTTCGCGGCGGTCGGTTTCGGTTCCCGGCATCACAAGATCGTTTCCGGCAGCAATGCATTTTGCGGCAGAGGAGCCTCCGTCGGCGTTTGTTGTGGTCCAGTCTGTCATGATGATGCCGGCAAAGCCCCATTCCTTTCTTGCAGCGGTTGTGCACAGATCGTAGCTGTTGGCGGTGTGGACACCGTTTACCTTGTTGTAGGAGGTCATGATCGCCTTTGGCTGGGATTCTTTGATTGCAATTTCGAAGCCCTTCAGATAGATCTCACGCAGAGCGCGCTCGGAGACGATGCTCGATACGCCGCGGCGGTTTTCTTCCTGATTGTTGCAGGCGTAATGTTTGATGGTCGTTCCGACCCCGTGCTGTCTCTGCACACCGCGTGTGAGAGCTGCTGCGATGATTCTGACCAGAATTTCGATTGAATTTTCTCCCGCCCTGTTCTATACTAATGTAAACAAATGTAGCTGTTTTTTATTCCAGATAACTACAAAATCGGAGGTATCACGCTTTATGCATATGACACAAATTCAATCTGTCTTAAACGAGAAAAAAATCACGTTTTCCTATACGGAAGAGGACAACTGCGGAAGCATCGACTTTGAGCACCGCGGTCTGCGGTATCATATCTGGGAATTTGCAGACGATGTGGAGCCGGTCGGCGTGGAGACCAATCTGCGGTATGCAGGGCGCGATGAGGAAATCGAAGGCGATTACGATACGATTCTCGCAGAACATTTAAAGAAAGAATTTTAAGCGATTTCATTTCATTTTTGGGAAAAGATGTGTATTTTATGACGCCAGTTCTTCAACCACAGCTCGAAAAAGTCACGCTGGAACAGTATGAAATGCTTCCAGAAGAGAAACGCTTCGAAGTTTTTGACGGTGTCGTCTACGACATGGCAAGCCCTTCGCAGGTTCATCAGGCACTATCCATGCAGCTTTCTACACTCATCAATACTTACATTCTTCGCAAAAAATCATATATTTTCTAACGCTGCCAGAAACAGCTCATAGAAGTCATCTTCCCCTTCAAGCGCCGGGGAATTTTCTCCGCCGCCATTGGTGCTGCGTTTGATTTCTGCGTAAAATTCTTCACCTGCCATGGCAAGATCCATTTCATAGATGGAAACGCCATAGGCATGGCAGATTTCGCAGAATGCGTGGATTGGATTCGGATTTTCCCTTGTCTGAAGCAGTTTTTCACGCAGAATGGGGTCTGCCTTTGCTTTTTTCTGCCAAGCTTTTGCCTGCACTGCAGGGAAGTTCTTTCATCGCCATGATTGCTGTTCTCAGACATCTGCGAGCCGTAACTTTTCTCAATCAGTTCGTTTTTTGTCAATAAATGATTTCTTGACGCTTTCAGATCTCTGTGATACAGTAATGGCAGAAACGAGGTGATTGCATGAAAAACACATTTGAGCAACAGATTTACGAGATCTTTGGAACAACGGACCCAAAGGAGCTGCGCAGGCTTTCCAAAGACGCGAAACAATACCAGCAGTTAGCGAAAAAAGAAGCACTGCGCCATGCGGCTGGAAGAAAACCAGCTTTTTCGCTGCCGCAAATCATTCAGATGGCTGCCATGCAGCAGCAGGGAAAAAGTATTGCCGAGATCGCGCGCACCTTTCAGGTCAGCAGGCAGACAGTATACAATCAAATTGCCCGTGCTCACTGTTTCAGCACGGATCCCGATGTCAAAACGCGGATGTGTTTTCTTTACCGCGATCAGCTTTGCACAACGATTGATATCGACTTCCGTCATGAGAAAATTGCAATCCAGAATTACACAAAAAAAATTCCGCTTCGTGCCTTTGGCGTTGTGGAGCATCCGACCTGGGATGATTTTACCTGGTTTCTGGAAAGCCGCTGTTTTCCCAAAACACGCGATCATGCCAAAGATATTTTAAAAGAAATGGGACTTCCCTTTTATGATCCGCTGCTTATCATTGAAAAAACAGATGGGCGAATGGCCGGTGACGAGCAATGGATCCTGATTCTGAAGAATAAGGAGGCACGCCATGGAACAGATCCGTCTTGATAATCAGCTGCCTGTCAAAAAAACAGATCACACCTCAAAAGGGGACCAGCTCAAGTGGAAAATCGGTAATATCTGGTACAAATCCGACTATATGGGATATGAGGGACTCTCGGAGACACTGGTGTCTCATTTACTGCAAAAAAGCACTCTTTCCCATCCGTTTGTCCTGTATCAGCCTGTTCGGATTGCATACCGCGGCACTCTCCGCAGTGGCTGTTCCAGTCCTGATTTTCTAAAAGCAAATCAGATGCTGATCCCATTGGAAAAACTGTACCGTCAGAATACCGGAGACAGTCTGGCAATCTCACTTGCTGCTTTTTCAGAACCTGCGGAACGCATTCGTTTTCTGGCAGACCAGTTAGAAAACATGACGGGAATTCAGAACTTCGGCGCATATTTGACCGCTATGCTGGAAATTGATGCCTTCTTTCTGAATGAAGACCGGCACACCAACAACATCGCTGTTCTATATGATACAGAAACAGCGCAATATTCTCTAAGTCCCCTGTTCGATCAGGGTTTATGCCTGTTTGCAGACACCAGCAATGACTACCCTCTGGATCTGCCGATGGATGTTTGTATGGAACGCATCGAAGCCAAACCTTTCAGCTCTGATTTTGATACACAGCTGGATGCTGCGGAGGAATTATACGGTATCCAGCTTCACTTTTCCTTTACGCCAAAAGATGTCCGCACGGAACTGGCTTCTCTGGCCGATTACTACCCTCTGGAAATCCGCCAGCGTGTTGAGCAAATCATACGCCGACAGATGCGCAAATATGGATATCTGATGCGCAGTTAGAGACAAAGTAAAAACAGTACAGAAAAGTCCCCACGCTGTGTGTGTCTTCTGTACTGTTTTCTTTTTTGACCTTTTTACACGATCTTATGCTATTTTCTTGAATACCGGAATCGAATCGATTGGTGCGGCGGCAAGAACGGTCTGTCCTCCTCCGTACACTTTTCCGTCTCTGGTGTCTTCCCAGCGTCCTGCCGGAAGATATACTTCACGCTCGAACTCGTTCAGATGGAAAATCGGCGCTACCAGGTATTCGCTTCCGAACATATACTGATCCTGCAGCTCCCAGCATTTTTTGTCATCCGGGAACTCGTAGAACATGGTACGGATCAGCGGAGAACCGTTTTCGGATGCTTCGTCATACAGCTGTTTGATGTAATCGTGCATGCTGATGCGGATGTCGTAATATTTTTTCATGATCCGGTAATTTTCTTCTCCATAGCTCCACAGTTCATTGGACTGGCCGGTATACAGGTAGCCGCCGCCAAAATCACGGTCATCGAGCGGTGGAATGTTGTGCGGTCCGCGGTCGCCGTGCATACGAAAAACAGCAGAGTAAACGGCAAACTCATACCAGCGGATCAGAAGCTGCTGGAAATCCGGGTCGTTGACATCATCTGTCATAAAGCCGCCGATATCGGTTGTCCACCACGGAATGCCGGCAAGACCCATATTAAGGCCGGCCTGGAGCTGATCATAGAAGGCTTCAAAGGTACTCGGCACATCGCCGGACCATACAACATTTCCGTATTTCTGGCTTCCGGCCCAGGCGCAGCGAAGCAGGTTTACAATATTTTCTTCTCCTTCTGCTTTCATGCCGTCATAGAAGACACGGCTGTACAGCTGCGGATAGATATTGCTGCAGGAAAGAGCAGGTCCGTCGATATAGCGGTAATGATCGAAATCGTAAACGCCGAAATCCGGTTCTGAGTTGTCCAGCCAGAAGGCATCGATTCCAAAATCATAATAGTTTTTCTTGCAGACTTCCCAGACGTATTTTCTGGTTTCCGGGTTGAACACATCGATTTCCACGCAGTCCCCCTGGAAATCATACGTCTGCAGGGCGCCGCGCTCTGTTTTAATCAGCAGGCCGCGGTCCAGCATCGGCCAGAAATTCTCGCTCTTCCGGTCTACGCTTGGCCATACGGAAACGATAACTTTGATTCCCATGGAATGCAGTTCGTCCACCATGGCTTTTGGATCCGGCCAGTATTTTTCATCGAATTTCCAGTCGCCCTGTACGGTCCAGTGGAAGAAATCGATGACAACCTGATCGATTTTGATGCCTTCCTTCTGGTAGCGGCGTGCCACTTCAAGCACTTCCTCCTGCGTACGGTAGCGCAGCTTGCACTGCCACAGGCCCATACGGTCCTCCGGGAATTTCGGCGCGCGGCCGGTCACTGCGGTGTAATTTTCCAGGATCTCTTTCGGTGTATCGGCTGCGGTCAGCCAGTAGTCCATATCTTTGGTCGAGCGTGCAGTCCATTCGGTGTAGTTCTTTCCGAAGGTTACCTGTCCGACAGCCGGATTGTTCCACAGCATACCATATCCTAAGCTGGATACGGCGAATGGTACGCTGATCTGGGAGTTCCGCTGCGCCAGCTCCAGGGTGCATCCCTTCAGATCCATGTATTTCTGCTGATACTGGCCCATTCCGAAAATCTTCTCTTCGTCGTTGCTCTCAAATTTCAGGTTCAGGCTGTATTCGCTTCCGCCGATCACACCTTTCCACTCACGGTTGACCGTTTTTAAGCAGCGGCTCTCTTTGCTGATCGTTCCGTCGTAGCACCGGTGATATTCTCTTAAAATTTCCTGATCTTCTTTGTAGAAGGTGATAACGCCTGCAAAGTTGACCACAGCACGGAGTTTTCCATTGGTGATCGATGCGCTGGTTCTTTTTCCCATCGATCCGTCGATTTCCAGATGATCGACCTCAAACTGCTCTGCTTTTGCCTCTGTTTTTTCCGGCACTTCGGTCAGTGCCCAGTCCTTTCCGGAAAATCCCGGAAGCATCGTTGCGCGGACACGTAAGGAATCTTTTCCCCACGGCTCAATCCGCAGTGTTTCTCCGTTTGCCTGTGCAATTAGTACACCATTTTCTGTCTGAAAACGCATTGTTTTTTCCTCCTTTTTGAAAGGAGAGGTCACAGAAAAATTTTCTTTTCCGTGCCTCTCCCTCCCCTATATTCTTACATTCCGATGTTTATGCAACAACAACTTCGCTTGCATCTGCTGCCAGAACAGCTTCTTTCTTTTCATTTCCGACGAAGACTTCTACTTTCAGTTCGGTATGTGCGCCTTCTACGGACACTTTCACTGCATCGCCGTCTTTAACTGCTTTCACGGTGAATACGGTGTTTCCGTGGATATCCGAAACCTTTGTCTCGGCTGCGTCTTTTAACTGATATACGCAAACAGTTGCGTGGTCATCGTAGTCGTAATCCGGTCTGGTGTCGCAGTTTCCTCTTACTACGATGCTGTTCTCTCTTACATACAGCGGCATGGAGAAGTAGTCGTAGGTTCCCTGATACCATCTGCCGCCCTCTTTTGTCTCGCCGGTCAGAAGCTCAGTCCAGGTGCCTTCCGGCAGGTAGTACTGTGCAACTTTATCCTCGCGGAATACCGGTGCAACCATAAGGGCATCACCTAACATGTACTGCTGATCCAGATACGGAACGGCCGGGTCGTTCATGAACTCGAATACCATCGGGCGCATTACCGGGGTTCCTTCCTCGTGTGCCTCTACAGATTTCTGGAAAATGTACGGCATCAGCGAGCATTTCAGGTTGGTGAAGAATTTTACTACGTCGCAGGACTCTTCGTCGAACAGCCACGGCACACGGTAGCTTGTGGATCCGTGCAGACGGCTGTGGGTGGACATCAGTCCAAATGCGCACCATCTCTTGTACAGATCCGGTGTTGCGGTGCTCTCGAATCCGGAGATATCATGGCTCCAGAAGGAGAAGCCGCTCATCGCGAAGGAAAGACCGCCGCGCAGGGTTTCTGCCATGGACGGATAGTTTGCAGAGCAGTCGCCGCCCCAGTGTACCGGGAATTTCTGGCTTCCTGCTGTTGCACTTCTTGCAAACAGAACTGCCTCGTTCTCGCCTTTTACTTCTTTTAACAGATTGAATACTGCCTGGTTGTACAGGTATGTATAGTAGTTGTGCATTGCCTGCGGATCGCTTCCGTCGTGGTAAACAACGTCAACCGGGATTCTCTCGCCGAAGTCGGTCTTGAAGCAGTCTACGCCACAGTCCAGAACAGTTCTCAGTTTATCGGTATACCATTTGACCGCATCCGGGTTGGTAAAGTCCACAAGGCCCATACCTGCCTGCCAGTTGTCGGTCTGCCATACGCCTTTTCCGTCTGCTCTCTGCAGCAGATAGCCGTTTGCAGCGCCTTCTTTGAAGAATGTGGTTCCCTGTGCAATATACGGGTTGATCCATGCACAGATGTGAAGACCTTTGTCGTGATATTTCTTTAAGGTTGCGCGGATATCCGGGAAGCATTTCTTGTCCCACTCAAAATCGCACCAGTGGAATTCGTGCATCCAGAAGCAGTCGAAGTGGAAAACGCTCAGCGGAATATTTCTCTTTTCCATTCCCTCGATGAAGGATGTGGTAGTCTCTTCGTCGTAGTTTGTGGTAAAGGATGTGGACAGCCACAGACCAAAGGACCATGCCGGAGGAAGTGCCGGACGTCCGGTCAGTGCGGTGTACTCGTTCATGATCTTCTTCGGTGACGGGCCGTGGAACAGATAATATTTGATTCTCTCGCCCGGTACGGAGAAGCCGACATACTCAACTTTTTCGCTTGCTACTTCGAAGGAAACGTTGTCGGTGCTGTCAACGAGAATACCGTAGCCGTTGTTTGTCATATAGAATGGTACGCATTTGTATCCGATCTCGGATGCAGTACCGCCGTCTTCATTCCAGGTATCGACAACCTGTCCGTTTTTCACGAATGGGGTGAATCTCTCGCCAAGGCCGTATACGCACTCACCTACGCCAAGGGACAGCTCACTTACCATGTATGGCTGATATTTTTCGGTCATGTAGTTCGGTGCCGGCAGCATGGTGCTCTGCTTGCGATCCCATCTGATATAGGAAAGGTTGCGGAATCCGCTTCCGGTCAGGACTTTTCCGTCTGCCTCGAAGGTGTAAGCGAAGATTCCTTTTCTCTGTACGCGTACCAGTACGCTTCCGGTGTCGAGAACTGCCTCATCGTCGTTGATGGTAACGGTTACGTCCTCGTATACGCTCTCTGTTTTGTCGAAGGACGGAACTTTGTTGTCGTAGGCTTCATAGTGCCATGCTTCCATGGAGATGGTATCCGGTGTGTGTGCCACGAACTCAACGGTGATGGTCGGCAGGTTCAGGGTCATACCTCTGTGCTCGATCGGGCGGGTGGTAGCCAGGATACGCATACCGCCTGGGATCTGCTCTACTTCATAAGCCTGCATTGCATGGGATGCATTTGCTTTTTCACTCGGAAGCCAGTAACCTTCTGTGAATTTCATCTTTTCATTACCTCCTGATTTGATGCGCCCGAAACAGAGGATGAAAAGCGCTCTCTTTTCATCATTTTTTACAGAATTCCTGTTTCAGGCTGACGTTTTTTGGTAATTTTATCCTACCACACTTTTCCTGTCGAAAACAGGGAGGATTCTGTGAAAAAATACGGCGATATTATCTTTTTTCCGGTTTGAACCTTTTTCTGGTTCCAATATGCAAAACGGGAGTGTGTCCCGCAAAAGTATCCTGTTTCATTTCCAGTTACTTTTGCCGGGACACACTCCCATCTTTCTTCTTTTGTTTTTTCTTTATGCCACAATCAGATAGGCAACAACTGCCAGCAGGATCTGCAGGATCACAAAGCGGATCACAACCTGACTGTCGGACCATTTGTATTTCAGGCGGACATGGTCATGCAGCGGTGTTCTTGTATTTTTGAGGATCGCGATTTTCAGGAAACGGAGTAAAAATACTTTGACAAGACCGATTCCTCCGTCGACGATCATCACGCCTGCCATCAGCAGATATAAGAACGGATGGCGGGACTGCATGGCAAGGATGGCGATGTAGAAGCCAAGTGCTCTCGAACCGGCGTCTCCCATCAGCATGCTGCTCGGCGAGGTATTGAAATACAGGTACGCGAGAAGCGCTGCCACGAACAGGTAATTGGCTACGGTGAAGCTTCCAAGGACATCGTGGAAAATCATACTGAACGCGAAGATAAC
This sequence comes from Blautia sp. OM06-15AC, assembly GCF_003481425.1. NCBI lineage: Bacteria > Bacillati > Bacillota > Clostridia > Lachnospirales > Lachnospiraceae > Blautia > Blautia sp. OM06-15AC. The sequence goes on from NZ_QULD01000015.1 coordinate 36,915, forward strand.
CACGCAGGAAAGGCTCGCGCAGAGTCCGTCGACACCGTCGGAACAGTTTGTAACGTTGATCGAAATCCAGATCAGGATGATGCCGAGGATTATGTAGACCACTTTCGGAATGGTAAGGGACATGCTTCCGAAGCAGATCGTGGTGGAATTGTAATTCACAAAGGTGATGACGGTCACAATGGAGATGACGAGGTCAATCGCGCCTTTTTTGTAATCGCTCCACGGGGTTTCGGATGCATCATCGAGGTAGCCGCTCAGCATGATGCAGACGAGCAGGATCGCGTAGATCACATACTCGGCGCCAAGAGGCAGGAACAATACGCTTCCGATCAGGAAACAGATGACGATCACGAGGCCGACGCCGCGCAATTTTCCGCGGGAGAGGCCGCCGTTTACGGCAAATTCTCTGCCGTGATCGCTCGGCAGAAAGGAAAATGGATGCTTTAACGCCAGAAAGGTCAGCAGAAAGGTGACCACGATTCCCAGCATGGCGATCTGGCCGGGATTTAAAAAATTACTCCATACTTGATACATACGTTTTCTTCCTTCACTTTTCTTTAGATTGAGTTTGCACGAAGCCGTATGTGACGTGGCTTTGTGTTCATTTATTATAACAACTTCATACAAAAATTGCTATACCCAATTCGGGGGTTTCGTGATAAGATAGTGATACACTAAGTTGAACAAAAAAGGAGTTTTTTATGCCACGCAAAGATCATCTGCCGCGCCAGACACGCCAGGAACACATCACGCTGCAGCCGAACCGCAGCATCGAATTTCGTGTAACCGACGATTTCGGCAGTTTTTCGCCGCCGCACTGGCACGACGCGCTGGAAATCATTTATATTCTGGAGGGTTCCTCCATTGTCACGCTCTCGGACCGCACAAAGACCGTCCTTCCGGGGCAATTTCTGCTGATCAATTCCGGGCGTATCCACACGGCGCGCTGTCCGTCCACGGGAAACCGCTCGATTCTGATGCAGATTCCGGATGCGTTCCTTGCGAACTATCTGCCTGATCCGTCACAGCTCTGGTTCTCGATTGACTACGACAGTACGAATCCGGAAGTGCAGAAAAATATCAGCCAGTTCCGGCGTCTTCTGCTTTCGATGATGCAGCTTCATGAGGAAATGCCCGACGGCTATCTGCTGACGTTCCAGCGGGAGCTTTTTACGTTTCTCGATCTGCTCTACACGAAATTTTCTGAGAAGAGCCCGCTTGCGCACCACCCGATGAGCTCCCGGACGCAGACACGGCTCGATACGATTCTGACGTACACGCAGGAAAATTACCAGCGGCCGATTACGCTGAAGGAGGCTGCCGATGTTGTCTCGCTGCAGCCGGAATATTTCTGCCGCTTCTTCCGCCAGAACATGGAAACGACGTATCTGGAATACTTGAATTCCTACCGTCTTTCCCGCATCTACCGCGACCTGATCGCCACGGATCTGCCGGTCGGCACGCTCGCGGAAAAGCATGGCTTTACAAACGATAAGCTGTTTCACCGCCTCTTCCGCGAGCGGTTTCACACGACGCCGCTGCAGCTTCGGAAGGCAGCACGCGAGAAAGGATCCTGATAGCTTTCGCTGTTTTTATATCTTTGAGAATGGGAGTTTAACACGATGACAAAAGAAGAACTGGCGCTTGCCGTCATTGAACGTTTGAAACAAGAATATCCTGACGCCGACTGTACGCTTGACTATGACCAGGCGTGGAAGCTGCTCGTCAGTGTCCGCCTGGCCGCACAGTGCACCGATGCGCGGGTCAATGTTGTGGTGGAGGATCTCTACGCAAAGTATCCTGATATCGATGCGCTGGCAAACGCGACACCGGAGGAAATCGAGGAAATTGTGCGGCCGTGCGGTCTTGGAAAGAGCAAGGCACGCGACATCAACGCCTGCATGCGCATGCTGCGCGACGAGTACCACAGCCAGGTGCCGGATGACTTTAACGCACTTTTGAAGCTCCCGGGCGTGGGACGGAAAAGTGCGAACCTGATTATGGGCGATGTATTCAAAAAGCCTGCGATTGTGACGGATACGCACTGCATCCGGCTGTGCAACCGCATCGGGCTCGTGCATGACTGCAAGGATCCGAAGAAGGTGGAGATGGCACTCTGGAAAATTGTGCCGCCGGAAGAAGGAAGCTCGCTCTGCCACCGGTTTGTGGAGCACGGACGCGAGGTCTGTACTGCGAGGACGACACCGCACTGTGAACGGTGTGTGCTCGCGGATATCTGTGAGAAGAACGGCGTAGAAAAATAGCATTTTTCTATGCGTTTCCATGCGAAAAAGGCTTTTGCATACCGGACAGATTTTTCTGATTCTGTCCCGGCTGCAAAAGCCTTTTTGTTTCTATTTTTTATATGACCGAAAGAAGTCCGTCAGCGCTTTCAGCGTTTTCCCGAGCACCTGCACTTCCTCTTCTCCGAGTTCCGCCATCACGGCATCCGTCATCTGCTCGTGGAATTTTGCGTGATGATGGAATGCCTGCCGTCCCTTTCCGGTCAGGTGGATGTAGACGATCCGGCGGTCCTTCTCGCTGCGCTCCCGCTCGGTGTAGCCTTTTTTCACCAGACTGTTCATCGACGTTGTCAGCGATCCGACCGTGATGTCGAGCTTTGCCGCGATCGATGACATATTGCCGCCCTCCAGGCCGACGGCTTCTATGATGTGCATATCGTTGTTCGTCAGATCCTTGAAATCCTCGGTGATGATCGCCTCTTCTTCCAGTTTTTGTATCTCGTGAAACAGATGGACCAGTGTCTCATTGATGATTTCTCTGTTATCCACTCCTCTTCCCCTTTCCGTCTGTTCTGTCCCTTCTGAACAGGGTTCCGCTCTTTCTGTCTGTATTGTATCAAAAAAGTTCCGGACAAACAATACCAAAAACTGCCTGGGAAACGGCGGATCACTCCGTGCCGTTTCCCAGGCAGTTCTGTTATGTTTGATTCAATTACATCTGCCCTTTTTTCTTTAACCGTGCAAAGCAGATCATGAAAAAGCAGATGCCGTATACGGTTGTGATCGGGGTGGACATGCCGACGAAGGTCAGGTTCGTATTCGGCAGGTGTGAGAAGAACAGCGCCAGCGGAATACGGATCAGGCAGGCGGAGGTGATTCCCTGGATCATAACCGGGATGCTGATGCCGCGGCCGTTGAAGTATCCGATGCTGCTGAACAGCACACAGGTCAGAATACATTCCGGTGCGAAACCGCGCAGGTAAGCGGCGCTCTGCTCGATAACGGCCGGATCGCTCGTGAAGATTCTGGAGATGACACTTCCACCGAAGAAACCGATGCAGAAAATCACAACTCCAAGAGAGCAGCCCGTTGCGATTGCGGTGAGGAAGCCCTTCCACGCGCGGTCTTTCTTTCCGGCTCCGGTGTTCTGTGCCACGAATGCTGACACAGACTGCATCACAGAGGACGGGATCAGCATGATGAATGAGGTCAGCTTCTGCGCCACACCGTATCCGGCGGACGGCATAAGGCCCATGCCGTTGATGATCGAGTTGATCACAAGGAAGGAAATCTGTACGGTCGTCTCCTGCAGCGCGATCGGCACACCGACGTTCAGGACTTTCTTCAGCTCGTCATGGTCGATGCGGCAGTCTTCTTTTTTGAATTCAATCGGCAGATTGCCTTTTTTCAACACACCCATGGAGGCGATGACAGAAATCAGCTGCGCCAGAACCGTCGCAAGCGCTGCTCCCGCAACGTCCAGTTTCAGCACACCGACGAAGAACAGATCTCCGGCAATATTGGCTGCGCAGGCGATGCCGACGAATAAAAGCGGCAGATTTGCATTACCGACTCCGCGAAGCACGCTGCTGATGACGTTGTACGCGATGATGATCAGAATACCGCCGGAACAGATCCGCAGGTAGAGGACGGTTTTGTCAAAAGACTCCGCCGGGACCTGTAAAATATTGGCGATCGGGCCTGCGAACAGCTCCAGAATCACCGTCATGACGACACCGATGATGGCGAACAGAACAATCGAGGTTCCCACGGTTTTGCCGGCCTTATCCGGCTTGCCCTCGCCGATGTGCTGGCCGATCATAACGGTCGAACCCATCGCAAGGCTGGTGATGATAAATGTTACCATCTGCATGAAGTTGCTTCCGGTTCCGACAGCGGAAATACTCGACGCATCGCCGAACCAGCCGACCACGAGAAGGTCGACCGCACCGTAAGCCGCCTGCAGAATCAGCGCGCCGAGCACCGGCAGCGCAAAACGGATCAGGGACTGGAAAATCGGTCCCTCTACAAACGATACTTCTTTCTTATTTTCTTTTGCCATTGTTTTTCACTCCTTTTATTCCCGGCATCGTTTCCTGCATCCGTGTGATTGCATGCACAAATTCGTCCACCACCGCGTCGTCCAGATCTGGCAGGCGGGATGCCCATTCCCCGTGAAAGTGCGTCACGCGGAGTTCCACAAACTCTTTTCCCTCTTCGGTCAGTGTCAGGTTGATCACGCGCTTATCTTTTTCATCCGCCTGTTTCACGAGAAGATTTCTCTCCTCCAGTTCCTGCACCAGCTTGGTGATGCTCGGCAGCGTTGTGTTCATATAGCTGCTGATGTCGCTGACGCGGCAGAAGCCCTGCTTTTTCTGAATCTCATTCACCGCATCCAGCACATGCACCTGCCGCGGCTTCATACCGTCCGGCAGGTCCGGGAGCTTCTCGATCAGACGCTTTGCATCAAAACACGCATCCAGGAACTGCTTTAATTTTTCCTGTGTCATGGAAAAGGTTCCTTTCTGTTTAAAAATTAGTTATCTTTAGTAATTACTTTTGATAAGTATAGCAGAAAATGAAAAAATGTCAAGAGGGAACTGATGATAAAAAAGAGCTGATTGAAAGTTCTGGCAATGCCAGATTCTTTCATCAGCTCTTTTCCATATCCATTTGTCACTGTTCAATGAGCTGCATTTCGGTGCCCCCCGCCGGATTTTATGCTTCTGATCGTCTTTTCCAGTACCTTCATCTCAACCGGTTTTGAAACATGGGCATTCATACCGGCTGCCAGAGAATGCTGGATATCCTCAGAAAACGCATTGGCGGTCATAGCAATGATTGGAATTGTCTTTGCCAGTTCATGGGAGCTTCTTCGGATTGCTTTTGTTGCCTCATAACCATTCATAACCGGCATCTGCACATCCATCAGGATCATGTCATAATCCCCCGGAGCAGACTGCTCAAATGCCTCTAAGACCCTTTTACCATTTTCACAGATTGTACACTCTGCACCCTCAATCTTTAACAATTCCATCAGGATTTCTGCATTCAGCTCATTGTCCTCTGCACACAGAAACCTCATTCCTTTCAGGACATTGCCAGCCGGTTCATCCTTTTCTGCCTGTTCTGCTGAAGAAACAAATCTATCTTCTGCTATTCTCAGATCTATAAGAACCTCAAAACAGCTTCCCTGGCCCAGTTCACTCTCCACATCAATGGTGCCTCCCATTGCTTCAACCAGATTTTTGGTAATAGCCATTCCAAGACCAGTTCCCTGTATCTTATTCGTCATAGAACTTTCAGCACGAGTAAAAGCATCAAAAATTGTATCTTTGAAATCTGCCGACATTCCCATGCCATTATCGCTGACCAAGAAACGGTACTTTGCGTAGACAGATGACTTTGTCTCACATTCTTCTACCAGAAACTGAATTTTTCCACCTTCCTGCGTGTACTTCACTGCATTAGAAACCAAGTTGCTGAAAATCTGCATCAGATGAACCTGATCTCCGTTCACCCACTCGTGCCGGATGTTTTCTTTTATGATTGTAAGAGTCTGATTTTTTTCGTCTATCTGTGAATGGAATATGGTATTGAGTTCTGTAATAAAATCCAAGATGGAAAAATCGGTATACTTAAAAACTGTTTTTCCTGCCTCAATTTTGCTCATATCCAGAACATTATTAATGATTCCTAACAGATGCTGTGATGAAATGTCTATTTTATCTGCATACTCTATTACTTTCGCTTTATTACCGGCATCATGTCTGATCAATGATGTCATGCCGATAATTGCATTCATTGGTGTACGAATATCATGTGACATATTGGACAGGAAATCCGTTTTCGCCTTATTTGCATTTTCAGCGGTCTGCAAGGCTTCCGTTGTAATGTCCTTTGCTTTTTTCAGTTTTTTATTGGACTCCTCCATATCCTTCATTGCCTGCGTCTGAATCTCATTATTTCTTTTTTCGTATTCAGCTTTTTGCTCAGCAAGACTGCGTCTGGAAATACTGTAGAATAATCCGGCAAAAAGCAAAAGTATAAAACCTGCCATGAGTATTGTTTCAAACACTATTGTTTTCTGATAGTCTCTTAGTACATTATCTACAACACTTTTTTCTACAATACAAATCAGCATGGTGTTATTATTTTCTATCGGACAGTATCCCAGATAGTAAGGTTTGTCACTTTCCACAAGTTCTACCCCCTGTTCTCTGCCATCCAGCTTTTTTTGAAGAGAATCAGCCTCTTCCTCAGTGATAGCCTGATCTCCTTTTAAATGCTTTAACAAGAAATAGTTCCTGAAAAATTTATCTTCTTTCTGATTTGTATAAGTAATATTTCCGTCGTTATCCAGCATAAACAGATACGCATTCCCGTTATAGCTTTTCACACTTAACATGGAATCTAATTTTGAATGATCATACAAGGTTCCAATTGCCGTATAAGTTTCCCCCTTAATCGTATATTCCTGACATGGAATTGCAACCAGATAACCATCTTTTTTCTTCTGGTTGTAATCAAGAGAAACCAATTTTCCAATATTATATCCGTTCCTCAAATCCAACAAAAGTTTACTTGGCATGTCAACCCGAAGTTTTGTTCCATCAGTGGTTATTGCCTTTCCATTTTCCTGGAGAAATATAAGTGTACTTTCAGATTCTTTCTGCCATGCCTCAAAGAACTTCTTGTTTCTATCCAGTTCAATAGATCTCACTCCCTCTTGAGTAAGAAAATCCTCAAGCATATGCAGCCGACTGTAGTATCCATTCACCTGCAGATCATAGGTCTGCTGTATCTGTTCAACAACTGCTCCCATACTGCTTTTCCCGTTTTCTGCGATATAGCTGTTCATCCTGTTCAAAAGGAGCTTTACAAAAATTAAGTTTAAAAAGATAAGAATTAAAAAGAACAATGGTACTATCATCTTTTTTCTTTTTGTTTTCGCCTGTTCTGTTCCCACTTTTATTTTTCAACCTCTATATAATCTTCCGGTGCTGACGGCTGCTGTCCGTTTTCCATTGCTGCGGTCCATGCACTTGATAATGTTGTGTTACCAAGCCGCCTGATCTCACATTCCGGATTTATTTTTTTCAAAACAGACATTGTGGTTTCTGTAAGAAGAATAGAGTACTCCTTTTCTTTGTCGATTTTTTTCTTATTTACTTCTATGTCCTTTAATGAGAATCCGTTTTCCTCCTGCCTGACGATTATTTTCATACCGGATGCAATTGGTAATTCATATTTATTGGTTATATGGAATTTTTCATCAGAATCAGCAAGATATTTCTCCGCAAGTTCATAAATCTCTTTGCCATTGATTTTTGCCAGGTATAATGGTGTATCTGAACTCTTTGCTGTCATCAGACCAACCCGGCTGCAGGTACACTCCCCTTTGTAAATGGAGGAAGTAAAATAATAATATGGTGCCAAAGCCAGCTGAGCATCCTTTTCTTCTCTAATCGTAGTTAAAATAGAAGATGCCGCATCACGACCGTTTTTATCATTTAGCGAAATGGAATATTCATTTTCAAAATTAACTGTGGTTTCTTCTTTTGAATCCTTACTGTTCATTGTGCTGCGAAAAGCATCATAAGCCTGTGTTTCATCCATTTCCCCTGACAATAATCCGTGAACAGCCTCAAGACTGGCATAAAATGATTTTTGAGCAGAATATCGGATATAAACAGAATTATTATTAATTTCATCTTCCAGTCCAGGTACATCTTCCATCATGTTTGGAACATCTACATTTAATGAAATTACACCCTTTCCATCTGCGATCAATGTTTGTCCTTCTTTTGAAATCATACACTCCAGGACATCGAATGCCAGGTCCAGTTTTTCCTGATCTTTTTCCAGTTCTTTGTTAAATGCAATATTCAGAGAAGGGGTCATATTTATAAAAGCTTCATCCGAAATCTGTGAAAAAAACGGTATACGAGTTAATTCTGCATCCATCTGTTCCTGAAATTCCTGCATAAGTGCCGGATAACCATGAAACATTGCTGCTTTTCCCACAAGGAACATCTGCGTTGCAGTATTAATATCGACGCTGATATCATCACTTGTAAAATGTGAGTCCTTCAAAAATGTATTGGTTTCTGAAAAAATACGTTTCCATAACGCATCATCAAACGCGATATCCCCTGATGCACTTTCAGCTGAGCTTCTCCATTCGATTCCATCCAGACTCATGAATTCCCCAATTGCACCTGTCTGAATCACCTCATGAGCAGACCAGTCTTCTGCAAGATCCAGGGAATACGGTTTTATACCATTATCATAAAATTGCTGGCATGCCTGTGCATATTCCTTATAGTTTTTCGGTATCTTGATTCCATACTGTTCAAACAATGTCTTGTTGGCAATAATCGTCTGCGGTATACCGCAGATAGGAAGCCACTGAATCTCATTTTTTGAATTTTTATAATATTGCAATGCATAAGAGTAATACCTGGAAACCACGTCATAAGAAGCAAAATCCATTAGATATGGCTCCAGATCCTGTGCATCTTTTCCAGAAAATCGACGTACGGTTATGATATCCGGCAGTTCACCATGTTCCTCAAAATAGCTATATAAATCGGTATCATTGTTACCGGTAATAAACTCAATATCCTGATCTGGAAACTGCTCATGGATATAGGGTCCAATATTTTTCATTAAACGATTTTCCCACAGATACACGGTAAGGTGATCGTCATTTTTAGATACTGCTTTTTGAGATTGTCCACAGCCAGACAAAACAGTAATTGCTAAAAGCACACCTGGCAGTAATGCTGTCAGACATTGTTTTGCCTTTTTCATCCTCGTATTTTCCTCATTCTTTCCTGATAAAATCATTAATTCAATAATTGGGAAACAATTACAGCCAGTTTTCCAGAACATCATTCAGCTTATTCATATCCAGCGGTTTCGCGATATGTCCATTCATGCCTGTATTTTTTGCCAGCTGTACATCTTCTGCAAAAGCATTTGCTGTCATGGCAACAATCGGTAGTTTTCCCTGTTCACCCGGAAGGCTCCTGATTGCTGCGGTTGCCTCATAACCATTCATGACAGGCATTTGGATATCCATAAAAATAAGGTCATACAAGCCTTTCGGTGAAGCTTCTACTTTTTCAACTGCAATTTTTCCATTTTCTGCCGTTTCCACTTCCGCCCCTGTCATCTGCAGAATTTCAACAGCAATTTCTCTGTTTAACTCATTATCCTCGACCAGCAGAATTCTTTTTCCTGTGTAATCTGCTTCAGACAGCTCATCCAGATAATTTCTTGCTGTTTTTTCTTTTCTGCCAGAAGTAAACTGCCGCAATGTAGCCGCCAAACGGGAACGGAACAGCGGTTTTGCAATAAAAGCATCTACGCCTGCAGCCTTTGCTTCTTCTTCGATCTCGCTGAATTCATAAGATGTCAGTACAATAATGGTAATCTCTTTCCCTATCCGTTTCCGGATCTGTCTGGCTGTTTCAATTCCGTCCATATCCGGCATTTTCCAATCTAAAATAACAGCAAAGTAATCATTTTTTAGCTCATGATGTGCATAACAGCGCTCAACGGCTTCTCTGCCGGAGAGAACCCATTCGCCTGTAATCCCAATCTCCTTCAATGTGGCAACTGTACTTTCACAACATGTCTTATCATCATCCACAACCAGAACAGGTAGATTCATCAGATTTCTGTCCTGTTCTTTTTCTTTTTCCTGAAGTTCCAGATAAATTGTTACTGTAATTTTAGTTCCCTTATGTAAGGTGCTTTCCACTTTAATATTACCATTCATCAGGTTCACAATATTTCTGCTGATTGCCATTCCCAGACCTGTTCCCTGGACTCTGGTTGTCCGATGGTCATCTGCGCGGCTGAAAGGATCAAACATGATTTTCTGGAATTCCGGTGACATACCGATCCCATTATCCTCAATCGTAAATTCATAGCATCCAAGTTCCGAAAATCCATTTGGCTTTTCCTCTATGGAAAAAGTAATATTCCCGCCATCCGGTGTATACTTGACCGCATTACTCATCAGATTCACAAATACCTGCTGGATTCTCAGGCTGTCACCACAGACACTCTCATGTTCAATGTGATTAATGTGTATATCTAAATTGTGTTTATGTTCATCAATCACCGGTTTTGTGAGTGTTATAAGATTATCCACCAGATCTGGCAGATTGAAATCCTCCTGTGCCAGCGTCATTTTTCCACTTTCAATACGTGCCATATCCAGCACTTCATTAATCAGCCCCAGCAGATGACGGCTTGATTTTGTAATTTTGCTGAGACATTCAATGACTCTGTCCTGGCTCTCAATATTTGCTCCTGCAATTGCTGTCAGGCCGACAATGGCATTCATCGGTGTCCGGATATCGTGGGACATATTGGAAAGGAATTCTGTTTTCGCACGGTTTGCATTTTCTGCAGACCGGTAAGCCTCTTTCAGTGCCTGACGGGATTCAATCTCTGCTTTCTTCTCCTGTGTCACATCCATGGATGCCAGCAATACCTTTTCCAGCTTTCCATTCTTCCATTCCAAAGGAATATAAGAAGCGATTTTATAAGTCTTTTCATCCAGGCTGCAATACTCAAACTTATAAATATCATTTTCACTTTTCAGATTCTTCCGGATATTTTCCGGTGCGATCAGGATGTCCATAGTTTCCAATGGTTCCAGTGTCTTATATTTTTCAAGAACCTGCATCTGAAAATCATGATAGAATCCCAGAGGTTTATATATCATCTGTCCATTCAGGTTATAGAATTCATATCTGTCATTTTCCAGATCACAGACAACAAAGCGGTCAACCAGACGCACAATACTCTGAATTATCTGCTCCATGGAAGCATTATCCGCCGCCATCTGCAGATGCCGTGCGCTCTCTACCTTTGTCTCTGTGATATCACGCAGAAAGATCATGGCATATTCTGAATCCTCTATTTCGCCACGTATGACCACATTGCGGACCCATCGTTCTTCTCCATTCAGAGTGATACGGCACTCTAAAGCCAATTCGGTTTCCAGACCCTTCAGCCTTTCTGCAATATAACCACGGTCGTAAAAAGAGGATACCGCCTTCTTATCTGTCTCCACAACATAGGAATCCACAAAATGACGGATCAGTTCATCCCATGTATGACTCTGTTCAAAGACTGTCATCAGGGACGGTTCAACCTTAAAGGTATCAAAAGTATTCGCTTCCAGATTTACATAATACTCACACAGGTCTGCTTTCGTAAAAGCCCGGTGGAAAGCAGCAGATTTTTGTGCCTGCATGGCCTCTTTTTTTTCCGCATCAATATTAATAAAAATCCCGGCAATCCTGCTGGCAGAACCATCCAGACGGCGTATTACTTCTGCCGATGCCCGAAACCACTGGTATTGATTATCCTTCATTCTCATACGATACTCTACCTGGTATTTTATCTGGTTCGTCTTATCCTTAATTGCCGCCTGAAGCTGCACCATTACTCTTTCTTTATCCTGTGGATGCAGAAGATCTGACCAGGATTCCAGTTTATTCGGAAAGTCCAGAGTGTCATGATAGCCAAGCATTTTTCGGAATTCATGACTCCAGTTTGCATTCACAATCTCACTGTTTTCGTCACAGTCAAAATACCAGAAGCCGGAACAGATAGCCTCATTGAGCAGTGTCAAATTTACATGATCCCAGTTGACTTGTACGGACATAACCCAGATCTGTCTGCCCGCCTCATCTGTCGCATCCTCTTTACAAAGCCGTACATTTTTCACTGTACCGTCTGCTGTAAGGATCTGTGCTTCCCCTGTTCCGTGAAGCTGCAAAAAACGGTCTCGCTCCAGTCTATCTTCCTCGTCATAAAAGAAGTTTCTCAATGAGCCTTTTGTCTGTTCCATGAAAGTATCGAATGTATATCCTGTACTATGCAACAGCAGATTATTCACAGACAAAATAGACAGGTTTTGGTCATAAGATCCTGTCATTATACCTACCCCGCCGTTATTTTCCAGTGTTTTCTGTACGGCCTGTGACATAGCCTGTGTCTGTCCCGTTACAGCCTCACCTAAAGAATATATTTTGTCTTCATACTTTTCCATTTTATAAAAATCCTCTCTCTGTTTTATGCTTCATTATCCTGCTTTTATCTGTATACAGAGAACCTGTCCCTGCCAGTTTTACATTTACGTTATAATATCCTACAAAACGTGAAAAACAGGTATACGGATTTGAGAAGTTGCAGCCACTACACACAATATTCACACAAAATTCTCTTTATGTTTTCAATTTTTATAGGCTTTGCCAAGTGAGCATTCATTCCTGCTGCCAGACACTTACTCCGATCGTTCCTGCTGTAAAACGGTATCTGAGGCTTTTTTTATTTATCTGATTTTTTTCTGTTTCCATGGAACTTCTGAACGCTCACCTCCTGGTATCATTACAAATATACATAAAAACTCATTTTTATATTACCATGAAATTTTTTACTTTGCAATGCACATACCTTTTCAGACGCTGCTTTTCTTGTTTCCTTTTTCAGAAAATTGCAACCAAAGGGGCGCACCTGAAAATTTCTTTTCAAATGCGCCCCTTCGCTTTCTTTTTTTCTGTCAGATCAATCCGTAATGCTCCATCGCCTTTGCCACGCCGTCCCGCTCGACGGTATCGGTTACGTACTCTGTGTACGGATCCAGAATCTCATCATGTTTTCCAAGCGCAATGGTGTGTGCGCCGCACCGGAACATGGTAAGGTCGTTGCTGCTGTCGCCAAATACGTATGCATCTTCTTTCTCCAGCTGAAACTGTTTCAGCGCATAGTCCACAGCTGTTCCTTTGCTGCAGCCGTGCGGAACGATTTCGTATACACCGCCGCGGCGATCCATGATATCAAACTCCTGCTCAAATTCACGGTACATACGTTCTATATCAGACTGTGCATCGGTTACGATACAAAATTTATCGTAAATGATTCCTTTTGTCTCCGCTGTCTCCGCGAGTCCGATTCCGACAGCAGCGAAATAGGCACGGGTCTGCTCGACCTCCCGAAAACGGGATACCTCCGACGAAAAATAAACATTATCCGTTCCCTCCAGAATCATGCCGATCCTGCACTCCTTTAAAATAACCGGGATTTCCTCACAGCGCTTTTTCGGAATCGTCTGATGCATCAGGATTTCGCCGTCCCGGCGCAGATAGGTCCCGCAGCCGCACAGAAATCCGGAAAACGGAAGCTTTTTCAGCTCCTCGGGCAGCTCCGACCAGGTGCGGCCGGTATTAATAAACGTAAGATTTCCTTTTTCCGCTGTCTTTTTCAATGCATCGAGCGCGCTCTGCGGAATTTCTTTTGTAATCTCACTCAGTAACGTTCCATCAATATCAAAAAATAATGCTTTCACAAAAATTTCCTCCTCGTGTACTGTTTCCTGTTCTCTTTCTGACATACGAAAAAATGCCGAAGCTCTTGATTGTCAAGGCTTTCGGCATTTTCATTCCAGTCGAAGCGACGGGATTCGAACCCACGACCTCTGCGTCCCGAACGCAGCGCTCTACCAAACTGAGCCACGCTTCGATTTTATTTGTTTTCTGAACTCTCGTCCGTCAACAATAGCTATTATATATGATGTCTATAGGAATGTCAACACCTTTTTTGAAATTTTTTTAATTTTTTTTATTATTGCTTCAAAAGGTACATTTCACACGGGTTTGCGGCCTTTTTGGTGTTCTTTTAGAATGACAGTTTCTGAGAAAGTCAAAAAAAGAGATATGCCGGAAGTTCTGTTCCGGCATATCTCTTATCTTTGTTTCTCAGCTCAGCTGATATACATCTGCATACTGCACGCCGAAGCTCAGCGCCTCGGAATGGCTGCTGCAGAAGATGTCTACGTGGCCGTAAGCGGTTCCGCGGTCTTCTACCGTGTAAACCTGGCCGTTGATCATCAGTTTCGTTCCGAATGGTACACCGCCCATGGCGATCGTTCTTCCTGCGGTCGGTGTGGTTCCGCTCGCGGTGGATCCGCCGGACCACTGTCCGGTACAGATGGAACAGGAGCAATAGCCTGTCAGTTTAAATCTTCCAAGGTATGTTCCGCTGGAGGAGCTGCTGGAAGTATCTGACGCGGATGGACTCCCCGTTGTCGTGGAGGATGCGCTGCTGTCCGAAGAACTGCTTCCGGAGCTGCTGCTTGTATCGGTATCTGCTTTCGCTGCGGCATTTGCTGCTTCTGCGGCTGCGACTCTTGCGGCCTCGGCTGCCTGTTTTCTGGCGGCCTCTGCCTCAGCTTCTGCGGCAGCCTGCTGTGCGGCGGCTGCTGCGGCTGCTTCCTCTTCTGCTTTCTTCTGCGCTGCAATCTCCTCTTCTTTCGCCTGACGGATCAGGTCGTTGATTGCATCTGCTTTGCTGTTGATTTCATCTACCAGTGCACTCTCGCTGGATTTTGCATCGTCCAGCTCTGCGGAGTAGGTACGGAGTTCCTGATAAGCTGCTGCATACAGCTCCTGGATGGCTTCCTGCTGATCGCTGCTCTGCTGCTGCAGTTCTACGATCGCTGCCTGCTCTTCCTGCACCTGTGTTTCTTTTTCTTTTACCTGGTCTACCGTGTCTTCATACTCCTGCATAAGATCGCGGTCGAAATCGGAAATTTTCTGTATGTATTCTGCCCGGCTGATCAGCTCTGAAATGCTTTTGGAAGAAAAGAGCATTGCCATGTATCCGTTTCCGGAAGAATTTTCATACATATACTGGATACGGAGCTTCATCGCCTCGTACTGCTCTTCTTCTTTTGCTTTTGCATCTTCCAGATCTGCCTGAATCTGTACCAGTTCGTTCTGCTTCGCATCATACTGATCCTGAAGCTCCTGCAGACGGTTCTGCAGATCGTCCAGCTGCTGGTTCAGTTCGGAAAGATATTCTTCTGATTGTCCCTTTTTGGAATTGAGTTCGTCAATCCTGCTCTGTATGCTGTCAAGCTGAGACTGTGCGGCAGCCTGTTCTGCCTGAGCATTTGAAATTTTCTCCTTTGTACTGGCACCATAGCATGGCAGAACGGTTGCTGCCGTAAGCACTGTGGCCAAAACCAGGCTGAATAATTTCTTTTTTTTCATGTCGTACACCTCATACTTATTACGTTCTGTTGCTGATTGTCACTCCAAGTTACTGCGGAAAATGGGTCTTTTTTCCCGCCGTACTTTGCCATTATAACACAAGTATGTCTGAAATGAAAGTCTTTTTTAATTTCTGTTAATAACTTTGTAATATTTCGACATTTTTCCTGCAAACACTGACATGATTTTTCTACTTTCTCCATCCAACAGGGTACTTATTTTTCAAGGTTCCATTGACCAGTTTGCCCCATCCAAGGCCGAATCCATCGACGCAGACCAGCTTCCAGCCCGACGGCGATGCGGTCTCTCCCGGCTCTACGGAAATTGTCTCACCGCGGAGATATTTTTCGGTACGCTCGTCATCTGCCTTTAAATTCATGTAATCTTTGAACTTGTCCGCGGAGAGTGTCACGGCAAACGGCTGTGACGGCTCGAAACGGTCTTTTTTCAGTTCACCGAGATACAGACCGTTCCGCAGGAAATGAAGATTCCGCACGCCATCCGGCAGGGACGGGGAATGGTATACTTTTCCGGCACGGACTTCCAGTTCCTCCACCGGGATCGGTGCTGTCATCCGGGACAGGAAATCGGAAAGGATCTGTTTTTCTGCTTTCGACGGACCCGGTGCTTCCGTTCCGCGGTCTTTTTTCCGGTTTTTCTGTTTTTTGTTTTTCTTTTCGATCGGTTTTTCTTCTGTCTCATAAGGAATGGCTTCGCCTTTTTTGCGGAACAGGGCAAGGTAATGGCCCTCGCCGTTCATTTTATGCGGCCAGATGCGCACGGTCTTTTCGATCTCCGGATCGCCGTTTCCCCAGACTGGATTGCCTTTTGAAAAACCTTCGTAGCCTTCCATCTCGATCAGTTCCATTTCCGGGAAGTTTTCCAGAAGGAAAGAAACGGTTCCCTCGTCCTCCTGCGGGGCGAAGGTACACGTCGAATACATCATGAGGCCGCCCGGACGCAGCATTTTGACAGCATTCGAGGTGATCTCGCGCTGCAGATCCGCAAAGAAATCCGGCCGCTCCGGGGTCCAGGTGCCGATGACTGCCTCGTCTTTCCGGAACATGCCCTCGCCGGAGCACGGTGCATCCACGAGGATTTTATCGAAGAAGCCCGGGAAGACGTCTGCAAGGCCTGCCGGTGTCTCATTGGTGACAAGCACGTTTTCACTTCCGAACAGCTCCAGATTGCGCAGCAGTGCTTTGGCGCGGGCGTTGCTGATGTCATTGGCGACGAGAAGGCCGGTTCCTTTCAGGCGCGCATTCAGCTCCGTCGCTTTGCCGCCCGGTGCGGCGCAGAGATCGAGCACACGCTCACCCGGTTCGATCGGGAGGCGGGACGCCGGGGTCATGGCGCTTGGCTCCTGCAGATAGAAGACGCCTGCCGCATACAGCGGAGACTGGCCCATGCGCATGCCGTCCGGCACGAAATAGCCGTTTGGAATCCACGGAATTTTCTTCCACATTCCCGGAACAAGCGGTGGGAAATCTTCGGTCCGGCATTTTTTTGTATTTACACGCAGCCCGGCTGTGCGGGGTGCGTCGTAGGAAGTTAAAAATGCATCAAATTCATCGCCCAGCATGTCCTGCATGCGGGTCAGAAATTCCTGTGGTAACTGCGCCATGTATTGTCTCTCCTTTTTATTTTGCTTTGTTGTGCATCGGTCCCTTTTCGTGAACTGGCGATGTTTTTTCTGTCTTTGTTTCTTTTGTTTTGCATCTATTTCATAATTTCTCACAGAAAAAGAGACAGCTTTTTCGATTTTTCAATCTTTTTGCTGTCTCTTTTTTGCATAGCGGAGAAGAAGGGATTTGAACCCTTGCGCCGTTTCCGACCTACTGGTGTTCGAAGCCAGACCCTTCAGCCTCTTGGGTACTTCTCCGTATTTTGTCAAATACATCATATATTATAGTGCTTTTTCTACGATTCGTCAATGATTTTTTCATTGGTTTCCGATGGAAATACGGGGATTGTATTTTTTACGGAAATATTCGAAAGTGCAACTTACTCAAACAAATAATCTTCCTCAGGCAGCATCCCATCCCGATGCTGCCTCTTCTTTTATTCTTTCCCTTCTTCCACCCTCTTCCTCTCTTCTTTTTTCTTCTTTTTCACCACCCGCAGTCTCCGGAAAAACGCACTCAGCATCTCCGAGCACTCTTCTTTCAGCACGCCGCGCTCGACCTTCACCTGATGGTTAAACTCGTGCATTTCCAGCATATTTAAGATCGATCCCGCGCAGCCCGCCTTCGGGTTCATGCTGCCGATGACGACTTCGCTGACTCTCGCCTGTACGATCGCACCGGCGCACATCTGGCACGGTTCCAGGGTGACATACAACGTACAGCCCTCCAGCCGCCAGTCGCCGAGCTTTTTGCTTGCTTTCCGGATCGCATTCAGTTCCGCGTGGGACAGCGTGTTTTTATCCGTATTTCTGCGGTTATAGCCCCGCGCAATCACCTTTCCCTCGTACACAATCACACAGCCGATCGGCACTTCCATCAGCTTTTCCGCTTTCTTCGCCTGCGTAATCGCCTGGCGCATGAAGCGTTCCCGTTCTTTCCGGTGCGCTTTTTTCTCCGGCGTTTCCAGCTTTGTTTCTTCTTCCATTGTGCACTTCCTTTCTTCTCTGCGTATATTTTCTGTCCTTCCCGCATATCGTGAACTGTAGCGCAGTATCTTTTTCTACTCTTTTTACTTCTATGCAGGAGGTTTTTATGTCTGATTACCGGCGTTTCATTGCCTATCTATACGAATACCCGAACAACCGCAAGGGCGGATGCTGCGGCTTTGTCCGCGTGGAGTCGCAGAACGGCTTCTGCCGCATGGACTTCCAGATCAAATCGCCGTCTCTTCCGCCGGAGACCTCGGTCACGGTCTACGGTTTTATCCGCCGGTCAGGGCGGATGTACGGCATTCCGCTCGGAAATCTCCTTGCGGGGCGCTCTTCTACGAGTGGAAAACTCTTCACGCACTCCGATGCCATTGGGCAGACGGATGTCACGCTCGACGAGCTTGGCGGTCTGATCCTGCTCTGCCGCCAGACCGGCGTCATCGCCACCCAGTGGGACGATCTTCCGATTCAGCCGGAGTTTTTCGCTCCCACGCTCCCGCAGGAGCCCAAAACATCCGCAGACAATGGTGCCAGACCGACCGAAGAGAAAACTGCCGAAACACCCGAACCTCTGGATCCCGCCGTACCTGCGCAGTCCCTGCCATCATCAGACGCTTCAAAAGCACAGTTCGATGAACTTTCCACAAAATTCAGCAGCAATTCCGAACTTTATCCACAAAATTCCAACCCGGAATCCACCGTCTCCACAGAATCCATATCAACTGACACGGTAAACACCGTTCCTGCAGACAGGATCACGCAATCATCCGCCAACACACTCCATCCCGCATCCGCGGAATCTGTGAAAACCGCAGAAAGCTATCCCTCTGCCAACCCGGAACCGCCGCAGCCCATCCCGGATTCTGCCGCCCAGCCGCTACATATGACTTCCGCTGATTTTCCAGCCGCAGCAGCCGTGCCGCCGTCCCGCGCTGCTCTCTATCTCCAGCTTCAGGACCAGTTCCCGGAGTTCCACCCGTTCCCAGATGATGATCTGACCGACTGCCTGCGCCTCTCACTCGACGATCTTCCACAGCTCCGCGCCGCCGGTCTTTCGGTGGATGCGAACCGCTTCGTCCTCCATGGCTCCTCGTCCTATCGCCATCTGCTCCTCGCCCGGAACCGCGACCAGCAGGAACTCTGGTATTTCGGTGTCCCCGGCGTCTACACGCCGAATGAGCAGTTCATGGCAAGCCTCTTTGGCTTTTTCCACTTCAAGCAGGCGATGCGCCCCTCCGAGCTCGCGCCCGATGCCCGCTTCGGCTACTGGTACCGCACGCTTTAAAGCGTTTTTTAATCCACGCCGCGGATCTCCACCGTCTCAATCTTTCCGCGCAGGATCTCGCAGAACCGCTCGAGCTGCTCCCTCGCATACCCCGAGAACCTCGGATCAATCACATAATCCGATTCCCGGTAATTCTGCAGGAAGTACCGTTTTGCCCCGGAAAGCCACTTTCCGATCGCTTCGATCTCTTCCCTTCCATGCAGCTCTTGGCAGAGCGTTGTCCGGAACTCATAGTCCACCACGCCGCTCTTTAAAAACTCGACCGACTCATTGATCCGCATCACATCGATCTTTTTCACGCCCGCCGTCTCGCCGTACCGGGACGGCGCGTTTTTGATGTCCATGGCGACGTAGTCGATTTTCTTCTCTTCCACCAGCTTTTTCAAAATCTCCGGCCGGTATCCATTCGTATCGAGCTTCACAAGATATCCCAGTTCCTTAATTTTCGTCACGAACCGCTCCAGATCCGGATCCAGCGTCGGCTCACCGCCCGTCACGCAGACGCCGTCCAGCACGCCGCGCCGCTTTTCGAGCACTGCAAAAATCTCCTCCTCCGGAATCACCGGCTCCCATTCGGGATGCTGCACGAGATTTCCGTTCTGGCAGAACGGGCAGCGGAAATTACATCCGCCCGAAAACAATGTGCACGCCACCTTGCCCGGGTAATCCAGCAGCGTCAGCTTTTGAAATCCATGTATGACCATATGCTATCCTCTCTGACCGCAGGACTCCGAACTTTCGTCCGCCCTGCAACAGAAAAAGCGGAACCATAATGTCCGCTTTTTCCATTTATCTTCTATTGGTAATTATTTGCCGTAACGCTCTGCCTGGGAACGGATCAGGTCCAGATCATCAAAATAGTTGATTTTCATGGCTGCTTTGACATCCGCCAGTGTCTGAGCGGCAACTTTTTCTGCCTCTTCGCTGCCTTTTTTCAGCATCTCGTAGATCGCCGGAATGTCTTTTTCCAGCTCTTTTCTGCGGTTACGGATCGGCTCTAAGGTCTCCTGCAGTACATTGTTCAGGAACTTCTTCACTTTGACATCGCCAAGGCCGCCTCTCTGGTAATGTGCTTTCAGCTCGTCGAGATTTGCGTAATCCGGCAGATAGCGCTCGAAGTGCTCCGGCTGGCAGAATGCATCGAGATAAGTAAATACGGTATTTCCCTCGATCTTGCCCGGGTCGGTGATCTTGATGTGATCCGGGTCGGTGTACATGCTCATGACTTTTTTCTTGATCTCATCCGGCTCCTCGGACAGGTAAATGCAGTTTCCGAGCGATTTACTCATCTTCGCTTTTCCGTCGATACCCGGCAGACGTCTGCAGGAATCATTCTCCGGCAGCATAATCTTCGGCTGCACAAGTGCTTCGCCATAAACTGTATTGAATTTGTGGACGATCTCCTGTGTCTGCTCGATCATCGGCATCTGATCCTCTCCAACCGGAACGGTCGTTGCCTTGAATGCAGTGATGTCGGCTGCCTGGCTGATCGGGTAGGTGAAGAATCCAACCGGGATGCTCGCCTCAAAGTTTCTCATCTGGATCTCCGATTTTACGGTTGGGTTTCTCTGCAGTCTGGAAACCGTAACGAGATTCATATAATAGAAAGAAAGCTCGCACAGTTCCGGAATCTGAGACTGGATAAAGATGGTGCTCTTTTCCGGATCAAGTCCGCAGGAAAGGTAATCCAGTGCTACCTCCAGAATGTTCTGGCGCACCTTCTCCGGGTTGTCCGCATTGTCGGTCAGCGCCTGTGCGTCTGCAATCATGATGTAAATTTTATCGAATTCACCGGAGTTCTGCAGCTCCACGCGGCGGCGCAGTGAACCAACGTAATGTCCTACATGCAGCTTGCCGGTCGGTCGGTCGCCGGTCAGTATAATTTTTCCCATTTTTTCTTCCTGCCTTCCTGATACGTAATCTTCGCAGTCCGCTTCTGTATGAAAAATTTCATGAAAATTCTCATAACTGCGGACCTTCTACATACCCTCTATAATACCGTCTTTTTACAAACACTGTCAATGGTCTTTTCCTGTAAAATCCCTCAAAATATCTATTATGAGACAAATCGTTCAACAGCCACGTACAGCCTTCCCTTTTTCGTCTGGTTCTGCACGCCCACATAGCGGAATTTTCCCATATGGCGCACGGTCACGAGATCGTCCTCTTTTAATGACGCACTCGGCGATGTCACCAGCTTTCCGTTGATAAACACCTGGCCGCCCTCGATCAGCGGCACCATTTTGCTCCGCGAACTGCTGAACGCCAGCGACAGCACCGCATCGAGCCGCACGGAAGCGACGGAGCCTTCTTTCCGCTCGGTTTTCGGCTCCGTCAGCTCCTCCGGCAGTCCCGCCTCGACTTCACAGTACACGCTCGTATGGCGCACTTTTTTCAGCTCCGCACAGATGTAGTCCGCCATATCCGCCATACAGATCAGATACGCCTGGTTTCCATCGATCAGAATGTCTCCCAGCTTATACCGCTCCACGCCGAGATTCATCAGTGATCCTAAGAAATCACGGTGTGACAGCGCATCCGCAAATTTTTCATTCAGCGGGCTGATGCGCACGACTACGATCGGAAGCATCGACGCATCACCGTCCTCTGCATAGGATGGCAGAAACAGCGCCGCTTTCCGCTCTGCCGCCTCGTATCCGCCGGACAGCACGTAACGCACGCCCGGAATTTTATTTACCGTACGGTAGAACAGATCCTGCTCCGCCAGCGTCAGAAACTCCGTGTGTGACGGAACATCCCTGTGATAACACTGCTCTGCCAGATCCTGAATCCGTCCGACCAGCACTTCTTCCTCATTCATGGTAATCCCCCTTTGATACACCGCGGGCTGCCCCTGTTTTCTTTCGGGCAGCCCACGTATCACACTTTATTTATCCAGCAGCATCGACAGCCCGATCCGCTTCTTCGCCAGATCAAGGCTGATGACCTTCACTTCCACGATATCGCCGACGCTCACAGCCTCCAGCGGATGCTTGATGAAGCGTTTCGTCATCTGGGAAATGTGGACGAGTCCGTCCTGATGCACGCCGATATCGACGAATGCACCGAAGTCAATGACGTTGCGCACGGTTCCCTTTAAGATCATGCCGACCTTCAGGTCCTTCATATCGAGCACGTCGGTGCGCAGGATCGGGCGCGGCATCTCGTCACGCGGGTCACGGCCAGGCTTCTGCAGCTCTTTGATGATATCGCGCAGCGTAATCTCGCCGACACCGATCTCCTCTGCCATCTTTTTGTAATCTTTGATGAAGAACGCCGTCGGTCCCTCGCTGATCTGCTCTGTCTTCATATTTAACTTTGCAAACAGCTTCTCGACTGCCTCGTAGCTCTCCGGATGAACGCTTGTGCCGTCCAGCGGATTTTTGCCGCCGGTGATGCGCATAAAGCCCGCGCACTGCTCAAACGCCTTCGGTCCGAGTTTTGCCACTTTCAGGAGCTCTTTTCTGCTCTCGAAACGGCCGTTCTCCTCGCGGTATGATACGATGTTTTTTGCTATCACCTTGCTGACACCGGAAATGTATTCCAGCAGCGACGCGGATGCCGTATTCAGATCGACACCGACTTTATTCACGCAATCCTCAACGACACCGCCGAGCGCCTCGCCGAGCTTCTTCTGGTTCATATCGTGCTGATACTGGCCGACACCGATGGATTTCGGATCGATTTTGACAAACTCTGCCAGCGGATCCTGCAAGCGGCGTGCGATGGAAGCGGCGCTTCGCTGTCCGACATCAAAGTTTGGGAATTCCTCGGTTGCCAGCTTGCTTGCGGAGTAAACGGACGCTCCCGCCTCGTTTGTGATCACATACGCAACCTTCTCCGGGATCTCTTTTAAGATCTCGACGATGATCTGCTCGGACTCACGGCTTGCAGTTCCGTTTCCGACAGAAATCAGGGTGACGCCGTATTTGTGGATCAGATCTTTTACGGTCGCTTTTGCTGCTGCAATCTTCTTCTCGTTCGTCGGCGCGGTCGGATAAACAACGGTGGTGTCGAGCACTTTTCCGGTCGCATCGACAACGGCCAGCTTGCATCCCGTACGGAACGCCGGGTCCCATCCAAGGACAACCTGGCCTGCAATCGGCGGCTGCATCAGAAGCTGCTCAAGATTCTTTCCAAAGACCTTAAGCGAACCGTCCTCTGCCTTTTCGGTGAGCTGGTTTCTGACCTCACGCTCGATGGCCGGAGCGATCAGACGGTTGTAGGCATCCTCGATGGTCGCCTGCAGAACCGGCTTTGTCTGCGGATTCTCTTTGGTGATGATTTTTTTCTCGAGGTAGCGCAGGATTTCTTCCGTCGGCGCCTCAATTTTGACGTTCAGGAATTTTTCTTTCTCACCGCGGTTCAGTGCCAGCACACGGTGTCCGGCAATTTTCGATACCGGCTCGGAAAACTCATAGTAATTCTCGTAAACGGACTCTGCTTTCTCATCCTTTGCTGTCGAGACGATCAGGCCCTTCGCCTCGGTTCTGCGGCGGATCTCCATACGGTAATCGGCCTCATCGGAAATGCTCTCGGCGATGATGTCGCAGGCACCAGCAATGGCGTCTTTTGCCGTTTTGACTTCCTTTTCTTCTGAAACAAAAGCCTCTGCCTCTTTTTCGAGCGGCTCTTTTGTCATCTGCAGAAGAATGATATTCGCCAGCGGCTCCAATCCTTTTTCTTTTGCGATCGTCGCACGCGTCCGGCGTTTCGGACGGTACGGGCGGTATAAATCCTCTACGACCACGAGAGTTGCGGCCTCTTCGATGGATTTTTTCAGTTCTGCGGTCAGCTTGCCCTGCTCCTCGATGCTCGCAAGGACAACGGCCTTGCGGTCATTTAAACTGCGCAGGTACATCAGACGGTCGTACAGATTTCGCAGTATCTCATCGTTTAAGGAACCTGTTGCTTCTTTTCGATATCGTGAAATAAAAGGGATCGTGTTTCCCTCGTCAATCAGTTTCACTGCAGCTTCTACCTGCCACGGTTTGACGTTCAGCTCAGCTGCCAATACCTGATTCATATCCATAGGTAAATTCCTCCTGTTGTCTCTTCCAAAACACGCTGTTCCTTCTCTGTTTTTCCCGCATAAAAAGCGGGACCCTTGGCGGAACAGCCACTCTATTACCTTATCAATAGGTCTTGTTTTTGTCAACCTTACATGATAAAATCTTTACTATAGCTTTTTTGACAGACTGCGTGTGAAACCGCGCTTTTTTGCAGAAGAAAGGACATTTTATGACACCAGAAAATTACGATCCAAACACCAATGAGTCCGGAGATTCCTATCAGTCCTCCCATCCGTACGGCGTGCCTGAGGGCCAGCGTCCCGGACCGTATCAGCATTACCAGCAGCAGCCTCCCGTACAGCCGCCGCGCAGGACGGGTTCGCAGGCCCTTGCGGCCGCTTCGATGGTCATGGCGATCTGCTCCTTTTTGTTCATGCTCAACATGGGGTCCCTGTTTTTCGGCTCGCTCGGCGTGATCTTCGCCCTTTTAAGCCGCGGCGCAGGACGCATGAGCGGCACGGCAAAAGCCGGTCTTGCGGGCTGTACCATCGGCATAATTGTCGGTATCTGCATCATGTATGCTTTCCTGCTTTTCAACATGGTCAGCGGCGGCAGCACCAACCTGCTTGAGCGGTATTACAATCAGTACATGCAGGAATACCAGATGACACCGGATAACGGAACAACCACCGACGGAAATACCATCTAGGTACCAGAAAGGATTTTTCATGAACGGACAAAAACAGAAATTTTCAGAACTGAAAAAGCAGGCCCGTGAGGCCATGGCAGGCCGATGCGGCACGCTGGTGGGCGCAACCGCGATCAACCTGTTTCTCACCTTCTCCTGCTCCCTCATCCCGACGCTGATTTTTTCAGGCACAACGCTGTACGATATCATTTTTCTGAATCTGACGCTGTTCCTGTTTTCCCTGCTCCTCAGCCTCTTTCAGGCGGGCTACTTAAAGATCTGCCTCTCGACGCTGCGCGGGGAACCGATTTCCGTCGGTGATATGCTCTACGCTTTCTATCACCACCCGGACCAGTACGTGCTGATGTTCCTTATCATCAACGGCATCAGCTCCGTGATCGCCCTGATTTCCAGCATTCCGGGCTTCCAGTATCTTTCCTCCCCGAGTGCGGATCTGACGCTTGGAACAGCACTTTCCATCGAAGCCGAGCTTTCTTCTCTGATGAACGTTTACGTTTACAAGCTGATCGGCTCTCTCGTTTCCACGCTGGTGCTGGTTCCGTTTTCCCTTTCCACCTTTGTGATGAACGACGCTCCCGGCATCGGCCCGATCCAGGCAATTCGCCAGAGCTTTGCGATGATGAAGAAGAACTTTTTCCGCTACATTCTGCTTCTCTTAAGTTTCTTAGGGCTTGAGATTCTCGCATCCTGTTCCTGTGCCATCGGCTTTTTGTGGGTAATGCCCTATATGCAGATCACGATGGCTGCGTTCTATCAGGAACGGAAAGATGTCCTGTATCCGGCATCGGAACCGGTGGGATATGATACGGATTCCTTTGGATCCGGCACAGATCTTTAAAAATAAATTTTAAGATAACTAAAAAGACGTTTCACACCCCTTGCTTTACGGCTGTGAAACGTCTTTTTAGTTATGTCTATTTCGAGATCTTAAATTCTCGCGCGGATTCTGCTCTGGATTCCGTCGAGTTTCTCTGCTTTTTCTCTGTACTCCTGCTCTGTGATTTCGCCTGTGATGAATGCGAACTCCTCGGACAGACTTGGAACTGCTACGATTTCTGCTTTTCCGAACAGCTCCTCGATCTCACTCTGGCGCTCTGCGGCGTGGCCGGACACGCGGACGAAGAAGCGGCTCTTTACATCATCGATCTGCAGCAGGTCCAGTTTTTTCTCGCTCCAGCTCATCATGATGTTTCTGCCTTTGTTCTTTGCGCAGTCTACGACATCGGCTACAACGGCACTTGCGGTCGGAAGCTTTCCTGCTCCGCTTCCGTAGAACATCGCATCACCCAGTACATTTCCGTGGATGAAGATGGCGTTGAAGACACCGTTTACGCTGTACAGCGGGTTTTTCGCGTCAATCATCACCGGGCTTACCATGGCGTAATACTGATTACCCACCTTGCGGCTTGTTGCGAGCAGTTTGATTGCGGTTCCCATCGAGGTCGCATATTTGATATCCTCTGCGGTGATCTTTGTGATTCCCTCGGTGTAAACCTCTTCGTAATTGACTTCTTTTCCATAAGCAAGAGAAGAAAGAATCGCAATTTTACGGCACGCATCGTAGCCTTCTACATCTGCTTCCGGGTTGCGCTCTGCGTAGCCGAGGCGCTGTGCCTCTTTTAATACATCCGCGAAATCGGAACCGTCGCTTGCCATTTTGCTTAAGATATAGTTCGTGGTACCATTTAAGATACCAGTTACTTCATCGATCTCATCTGCAGTCAGGGAGGAGTTTAACGGACGGATGATCGGGATACCGCCGCCGCAGCTTGCCTCAAACAGATAGTTTGCGCCGTGCTCTTTTGCAATTGCAAGAAGCTCGGTACCGTGTCTTGCCACCAGCTCTTTGTTGGATGTGCAGACGCTCTTTCCAGCCTCCAGCGCACGTTTTGTGAATGTGTAAGCCGGCTCAACGCCGCCCATGACCTCGACAACAATATCAACCTCCGGATCGTTTGCGATCACTTCGTAATCATGTACCAGCACTTTTTCCACTGGATCTCCCGGGAAATCTCTTAAATCCAGAACGTATTTGATATTAATCTCGTTCTCTGCTCTCTTGTTGATGCTGTCATGGTTCGTGTTGATGACTTCTACCACGCCGGAACCAACGGTGCCATATCCTAATACTGCAATCTGAATCATCTCTTTTGTCCCTCTCTTGCTTTTTCTTTTTCAGGACTCCTGTCCTAAAATTTTAAAATAATGAACTCCCTGTCTGGACTCAATCTCGTTGATCATCTCCGAGGCGTCTCCCCGGTCTTCCGCGATATCCACGCTGATTGTCAGTGACGCCACGCCGTTTAACGGAATCGTCTGATGAATGGTCAGAATGTTTCCGTGAAACTCGGCGATAATCTTCAGCACATCGGAAAGCAGTCCCGGCTCATCGTCCATCTGCAGAATAAACGTAATCGTTTTTCCTTTTGCATTGTCATGAAAAGGAAGAATATCATCTTTGTATTTATAGAAAGAGCTTCTGCTGATTCCCGCTTTTTCCGTTGCCTGCTGCACGGTAAGCTCCTGCATATCCATCAACCGTTTGGCCTCGATGACCTTCAAAAGGACCTCGGGAACCGCTTTTTCTTTGATTACATAGTACTTTGTTTTTTCTTCTCTCATGGCAATCCTCTACCTTTATACTCTTTCCAGGAAATACATTTGTTTTCACAGGAAAGATCGTACCATATTCCGACACAATACGCAAGGAATTTTTTCGAATCGCTTTTCAGAAGCCAATGCTTCCGCCGCCGTGGCTGTTTCCGCTTGACGAAGTGTGAACGGTGCTTCCACCGCCACCTCCGCCGCCAGAAACGCCTCCGCCGTGGTTGCCATCATCCTTCTGGATTTTGTGCATCGATACATGGCGATCGATCAGTGCATCCCTGCGGTCTCTGATTTTCACGCGCTTCAGATCCGCATAACTCTTTGCACCACGGTTTTTCTTTCGTCGATAGCTTTTCCAAATTCCAAAATAAACAAGAATTCCTGTCGCAGCCGCTGCGATAACAGAAATAAGAGCTTCCGTGCTGTTGATTTTGCGGTAATGAATAATGGAACCGTCTTCTGTAATCAGATAGTCCGCATCGGAAACGCCGCGGTCGAAGCATTCCTGCGTCATCGTAATCATTTTTGCAAAGGTTCCCGCATAGTCGCCGTCTTTCGCGTAGCCCTGCGCCGCCTGCAGGATATCATCAATTTCCGCATCGGACATGTAATACTGCATAATACCAGAGGTCGAAATCACAATCTGGCGCTGTCCCATATCGATGAGGAAGCAGACACCGTTTGGCTCTTTCGGATACTTTTTGTCATAAAAATCATCTGCAATCGCCTGACAGTCCTCGGAACCGCTGCTGCGCTCGGTCAGGATGACCATATGAATTTCCGTATTGTTCTCGAACTCCGCGCAGGATCTCTCGAGGTCCTGCTCCTCCGCATCAGAAAGAAGCGATGCATTGTCGTAGATATGCTGGGATTCGGCTTTTACGGTATTCACAGAAAAAATCCCGCACAGCAGAAGGGCCGCAAAAATCCCGAGCAGATATTGTCCTGCTTTTTTCATTCTTCTCATGCGAAATACCCTCCTATCAGCATCACAATCAGAACCAGAAGAGCACTCACAGCCGACGTCAGAAGGGCTCTCTTCCGCTCATAGGGAAAATCGCCGTTGATCGTTCCGGTCTGGCCGTTCATCGCATAGTAGTAAACCTTCCCGTCTTTTCCCGGATACGTCAGTGTCCAGACGGGAAACAGGACGTAACGCCAGTTCTCCTGCTTCGGGGAAAGGTTCATTTTTTCCTGCTCGAGGGAGATATATTCGTTCGCCTCATTCCGCATGGCGCCGCGTGCCATCGTCTCCAGTTCTTTTTTCAGTTCCGGTGCGATCTGCTGCTGTTCGATATCACGCTTTTCCGCCTGAAAGCCGGAAAGGTACCCCATGGAAAACGGCTGCATCTCCTCCAGACGGTATGGCTGTACGCATTCGATCAGATCGCGGTCTGCCTTGTTCAGAGCGTTACGCGACAGACCGTCCACACGGACCTCTCCCTCCCGGCGGACATCGTAGATGCTGGTCTCTGTGTACTCCACATCACCGGTCTGCCAGACTCTCACCTTCCGGCCGCGCGCTATGTAATCCGTCTCAAAGTCTCCGCCGTAAATCCAGTACGGGAAATAGACACCTGTCATCTTCTGTACCTGACTCTTTTCGAAAAAGTCCTTCGGAATAAAGTGTTTCTTCCGGGTAAATGACAAAAATTTCTCGATTGCCTGCTCCTTGCTGATTTTGAACGGCAGCACAAAATCCGGCATATATTCTCCCGAAAGCCGGCCGGAAAGCACCACCGGGTTGTGGCAGTAGAAACAGTATGTCGCTGCCGTCGTCGCATCGGTCACAATCTCGGCGCCGCAGTTCGGGCAGGTGTAGACAACTGCTTCGCCCTGCTCTGTTTCCCCTTTTGTTTCCTCCGTACTGCTTTCCTTCTGTGCATCGGATGCTTCCTGTGCACCGGCAGCATCGTCCTCCCCGTTCAGCGCTTCCGCTGCTTTCGGGTTCGCCCTTTCGGCTTCTTCCTGTGTAAACGAGGACAGGCAGTACTCGCATTTATACTTTCCGCTTGCCGGATCGAAGGTCAGATCGCCTCCGCAGTTCGGGCATTTGTATGTAATAACCTCCATATTCTATCCCTCCTTCCCCGGAGCCGCTGTTGTATTGGATGGTTATCTGTTTTCTTTTACTGTCTTGGTTTTCCGCAATTCGAGCAGAACTTGCCGGTATTCTCCGTTCCGCATGCGCAGACCCATTTTCCTGCCGCTTCCGGTTTCGGGCTGCCGCAGTTCGAACAAAACTTCCCGCTGTTCTCCGTTCCGCACTTGCCGCAGATCCACACCATCGGCTTTGCACTTCCGCAGTTTGAGCAGAAATTGCCGGTGTTCTCCGTTCCGCAGGAGCATTTCCATACGCCTTTTGCAGCTTCCTGCTGTGCCTTGGCTGCCGCCTGCTGCTGCATCTGCTGCTGATTCGAAGCGGACGCCGATGCAAACGAGGAACCGAAGGCATTCATGCCCATCTGAACACCCATAAAGCCGTTCATGGCTCCGTTTGGGTTGGCTGCTGCTTTCTCCATACTGCGTGCCATCGCTCCCTGTACATAGCCCTCACGGATCGATGGATCAGACATCATCGCACCTTCGTTGCGCATCTGGATCAGTTTCTGGGAAGCTTCATCGTAGGAAAGGCTTGCGATTGCCACGGACTGGATCTCCATGCCGCGCATTGCCCGCCAGCTCTCATCCATCGCATCTGCCATGTAGCGGGACAGCTCGGCGCTCTTGGATGCTGCGAACGAAATGCGGATGCCGTCGGCTGCCATCTGATTGATCGAGGACTGCAGGCCCTCTAAAAATTCGTTCATATACTGCTCGTTGATATCCTCGATCTCTACGCGGGATGCGTTTCTCGGCACAGCCTCTGCGTAGAAGCGGAGCGGATCGATGATGCGGATGGAATAGGAACCGTGTGCCCGAAGGAACAGCTCGGCATTGTAGAACTGGTCGAAATAGTTGACCGGATTTCTCGTTCCGAATTTGATTCCCTTGATTTCCTGCAGATTAATATAGAAAACTCTCTGCTCATGCGGGGTCTGGCCGCCGAATTTCAGGCGCTCAAACGTATCTTTTACGGCTGCGTCAAGCGATCCGCTGAACATCGACGGAGACGATGACTGGTCTACGGTAAAGTAGCCCGGCTCTGCGGTGTAATCAATAATCTTTCCGCCGTCCACCAACATCATAAACTGATTGTCATAGACATGGATCACAGAACCGTTTGAAATCGTCTGGCTTCCCTTTTTATTCTGGCCTTTTCTTACCAGAATTCCCTCTGTAAATACCGTATGTTCCCCCATCTCATACGGTTCCACGGTCTCCAGCCACTGATCGGCGAGACTGCCGTGTACTGCATTGACTGCTGCTCTGATAATACCCATACTTTTACCTCCTGTTTGCCTTTGGCTTCAAAACAGAAAGGAGCATTTCCGTCCTCTGTTGGTGAAAATGCTCCTTATTTTACTTGTCACTGTGCTCTGCCCACAGCCGAATTATGCTTCTTCCTCTTTCGCTCCGGTTCCGAGGGCAATCCACTTCAGATATGCGTTGATAAACAGATCAATTCCGCCGTCCATGACTGCATCGACGTTTCCGGTCTCTGCGTTGGTACGGTGGTCTTTGACCATGGTGTATGGCTGCATAACGTAAGAACGGATCTGGTTGCCCCAGCCGATCTCGGTTACTTCGCCGCGGATGTCGCTCAGCTTATCTGCCTGCTCCTGGAGTTTCAGCATATACAATTTTGCTTTCAGCATCTGCATTGCCTTGTCCTTGTTCTGGAACTGGGAACGCTCATTCTGGCACGTAACCACGATGCCGGTCGGCATATGCGTGATTCGGATCGCCGATGACGTCTTGTTGATGTGCTGTCCGCCGGCACCGCTGGAACGGTACGTATCGATACGGATATCCTCATCACGAACCTCAACATCGATCTCTTTGTCGATATCCGGCATAACATCGCACGATACGAACGATGTCTGGCGTTTTCCTGCCGCGTTGAACGGAGAAATACGGACGAGACGGTGAACGCCTTTTTCGGATTTCAGATAACCGTAAGCGTTTTCGCCGTTGACCTGGAATGTCACGGACTTCACACCGGCCTCATCACCGTCCAGAAAGTCGAGTTCCTCGATCGTAAAGCCTTTGCGTTCTGCCCATCTGGTGTACATACGGTACAGCATGCCGCACCAGTCGCACGCCTCGGTTCCGCCTGCACCTGCGTTCAGTTTGATGATCGCATTGTCCTTGTCAAATTCGCCGGACAGCAGGGTTTTGATGCGGATGGCATCGAAGGATGCCTTGAACTCCTCCATCATTTCCGCGATTTCCGGAACAACGGAATCGTCATCCTCCTCCTGTCCCATCTCGATCAGAGTTTCCATATCTTCTTTGGCGGATACCAGTTTCTGATACGTATCTCTGTCCTCTTTCATGCTGCTCAGCTGTTTCATCTGCTCCTGCGCTTCTTCGGGGTTGTCCCAGAAATTGGGTTCCTCCATTTTACGCTCTAATTCTTCGATCCTCTGCTCTTTGTTAGCGAGGTCAAAGTGAATCCCTCACTTCCACTAATGGTTTATCGTATGTGCCAAGTTCCATTTTGAACTGGTCTAATTCAACTACCACAAGCTTCACCTGCTTTCTGTTTTATATTTTGTATGACACGCAGCTTCTGGTAGGGAAGCTGCGTGCTTTGTCAAACGGATCGTGCTCATCCGTCTCACTGCTGTTCTGCTTTTATCAAACCGGTTTTCTTCCGCAGCACTGTTTATACTTCTTGCCGCTTCCGCACGGGCATGGATCGTTTGGATAGATCTTACGCTCTGCGCGCTGTACCGGTTTTCTCGGGCCGGACTCGTCTTTGTTGGTTCCGGTCACTTTGGCTACCTGCTCACGTTCTACTTTCTGCTCAACACGTACATGGAACAGGAGACGGACGGTATCCTGCTGGATGGACTCGAGCATTTCGTTAAACATGTCGTAAGCTGCCATCTTGTACTCAACCTTCGGGTCTCTCTGGCCGTATGCCTGCAGGCCGATACCCTCGCGGAGCTGATCCATATCATCGATATGATCCATCCACTTCTGGTCGATAACCTTCAGAAGAACGACACGCTCAAGCTCACGAATCTGCTCCTCCTCCGGGAATTCTGCTTCTTTCTCCTCGTAGAGTTTAACAGCTTCCTCTTTTAACTGCTGTTTCAGCTCGTTTTTGGAAATCTTCTCTACGCGCTCTTTTGTCACTGCCTTCACCGGCATGATGGAGATCAGCATCTCATTTAACTCGGTCAGATCCCACTCGGACTGCTCGGTGTTCTCGCCGATGCAGAGATCCACAGTATTGTCGATGGTATCGGCAATCATCTTGAAGATGGTGTCTCTCATGCTCTCGCCGTCCAGAACGCGGCGTCTCTCTTTGTAGATGATCTCACGCTGCTCGTTGTTGACCTGGTCATAGTCGAGCAGGTTTTTACGGATTCCGTAGTTGTTGCCCTCGATCTTCTTCTGCGCTTTTTCGATGGCGGAAGAAAGCATCTTGTGCTCGATCTGCTCATTTTCCGGTACGCCGAGGGATTTGAAAATGCCCATCAGTTTTTCGGAACCGAAGAGTCTCATCAAATCGTCTTCCAGGGAAATGTAAAAACGGGACTCACCCGGGTCTCCCTGACGGCCGGAACGACCGCGGAGCTGATTGTCGATACGGCGGGACTCATGACGCTCGGTGCCGATGATCTTTAAGCCGCCGGCAGCTTTTGCCACATCATCCAGCTTAATATCGGTACCACGGCCGGCCATGTTGGTCGCGATGGTAACGGCTCCTGCCTCACCGGCATGCGCTACGATTTCTGCCTCGAGCTCATGGAACTTCGCATTTAAGACCTGATGCGGAATTCCCTCGCGGCGCAGCATTTTGCTGATCAGCTCGGAAGTCTCGATGGTGATGGTACCAACCAGAACCGGCTGGTTCACGGCATGTGCCTCTTTGACTTCCTCTACGACTGCGTGGAATTTCTCTTTTTTCGTCATGTATACGGCATCGTCCATATCCACACGGATGACCGGGCGGTTGGTCGGGATCTCGATAACGTCCATGCCGTAGATGTCACGGAACTCCTGCTCCTCGGTGAGAGCAGTACCGGTCATGCCGGCTTTTTTCTCGTATTTGTTAAAGAAGTTCTGGAACGTGATGGTTGCCAGAGTCTTGCTCTCTCTTCTTACTTTTACGTGCTCTTTTGCCTCGATTGCCTGATGCAGACCATCGGAATAACGGCGGCCCGGCATGATACGGCCGGTGAACTCATCGACGATCAGAACCTCGTCGTCTTTGACTACGTAATCCTTGTCGCGGTGCATCAGATAATTGGCACGCAGTGCCAGGATGACGTTGTGCTGGATTTCCAGGTTTTCCGGGTCGGAGAGGTTCTCGATATGGAAGAAGTTCTCGACTTTTTTCACACCGTCATCGGTCAGGGTAACGAATTTGTCCTTCTCGTTGACGATGAAGTCTCCGGTCTCCTCGATCTCCTCGCCCATGATCGCGGTCATCTTGGTCATCTCGCCGCTTGCCTCGCCGCGCTGCATCTGGTGTGCCAGAATATCTGCGGTCTCGTACAGCTTGGTGGATTTGCTGCTCTGTCCGGAAATAATCAGAGGTGTTCTTGCCTCGTCGATCAGGACAGAGTCGACCTCGTCGATGATACAGTAAGCAAGCTCTCTCTGTACGAGCTGCTCTTTGTAGATCACCATGTTGTCACGCAGGTAATCGAAACCAAGTTCGTTGTTGGTGATGTAGGTGATGTCGCATGCATACTGCTGGCGGCGCTCATCGTTCTTCATATCGTTCAGAACGACACCGACGGTCAAACCGAGGAATCTGTGGACTTTGCCCATCCACTCAGCATCTCGGTTTGCCAGGTAATCGTTGACGGTAACGATGTGGACGCCGCGTCCGGTCAGTGCGTTCAGGTAAGCCGGAAGGGTGGAAACGAGGGTTTTTCCTTCACCGGTTTTCATCTCAGCGATACGGCCCTGATGGAGGATAATACCACCAATCAGCTGTACGCGGTGGTGTTCCATACCGAGGGAACGTTTTGCTGCCTCGCGGACGGTTGCGAATGCTTCCGGGAGAATGGAATCCAGGGATTCGCCTCCGTTGTAGCGGTCTTTATATTCCTTTGTCTTGGCACGCAGCTCTTCATCGGTCAGCGCCTGCATGGTCGGGCGGAGAGCTTCGATTTTGTCTACAATTGGATAGATTCGTTTCAGCTCGCGCTCACTGTGCGTACCAAAAAGTTTTTCTGTGAATTTCATAGAATGTTTGCTCCTGCTTTCTCTATTAATTGCCATATTAACATATGGTACTATTCTACCACTTCTGGCACAAGATAACAATGAATTTTTCGTAAACATTTGGTGCCGTTCCCCGGTTTTCCGCTGTTTTTACGGCTTTTCCCGGACTTTCCGGCCCTTTCCGCGAAAAAGTCACCCTGTTTCACAGCTTTTCTAAGCTGGAAACAGGGTGACTGTTCATTCTTTATTTACTTTTCAGCACTCCGGCTCGATCAGACCGTAGGTGTTGTTCTTTCTCTTGTAAACGACGTTTACTTCGTCGGTCTCTGCATTGCGGAATACGAAGAAGGTGTGTCCAAGAAGTTCCATCTGTACGCAGGCATCTTCCGGATACATTGGTTTCATGCCGAATTTTTTCGTACGGATGATCTGGATGTCTTCGTCCTCCAGATAGTCATGCTCCAGATATTCTTTCTGGAAGTTTCCTGCTTCCTGCTGTTTGTCGGCAATTTTGTTTTTGTATTTGCGAAGCTGGCGTTCGATGACTTCCTCTACCAGATCGATGGATACGTACATATCGTTGCTTACCTGCTCGGAACGGATGATATTTCCTTTTACCGGAATGGTAACCTCAATTTTCTGTCTTTCTTTCTCTACGCTTAAGGTTACAATGACATTTGTGTCAGGCGTAAAATATTTCTCCAGTTTGCCAAGTTTTTCGTTGACCGCGGCTTTTAATCCCTCTGTCACGTCAATATTTTTTCCGCTGATGGTAATTTTCATTATGCCCAACCCCTTTGCTCTCAAATTTTACAGGTTCTTCACTTCCCCTGTAAGTAACTCTAATTATAGCAATAGTTGTCTCTATTTGCAATAGTATTTAGAAAATTCATGAATATTTTAGAGTTTTTTCTGTTACAGTTCACTTGTATCTTATTTTTGACAGATTTCATGCTCGCATGAAAATCTGTCAAGAATAAGATACAAAGGGAGCGCCTGGTTATGAGCAAAAAGGAGCTGCGCAGCAGCGGAGAGCGCTGAAAGCGCGGTTTTGCGAATGGCGCGGGTGAACGTCCGTTTCCGCTTACCGGCGGCATACTGCCAGCACGTCTTCAAACTTCATTTTGCCGCCGAACAGATCCAGTGCACTGCCAATTGTCACATCGACGTGGTTGTTTCCCAGTTTTTTGAGCAGCTCCAGGTCTTCAAAACTTCCCACGCCGCCGGCGTACGTCACCGGAAAATCTTTCATCTTCGCAAGCAGTTCCACCAGCTCCGTCTCAATGCCGGAAGCCTTTCCCTCGACATCCACGGCATGGATCAGGAACTCATCACAGTATTCTGACAGGTGATGCAGCAGTTCCTCTGTCACTTCTTCGTCCGTGAACTTCTGCCAGCGGTCCGTCACGATATAGTATTTTCCGTCCCGCTTCCGGCAGCTTAAATCCAGTGTCAGCCGCTGCTTTCCTACCGTCGTCACCAGCTTGTCCAGATTTTCATAGAACACATGGCCGTCGCGGAACACATACGAAGTCACAATCACATGGCTTGCCCCCGCTGTCAGAAACTCGCACGCATTCTCCGCATCAATGCCGCCTCCCACCTGCAGGCCGCCCGGGTACGTCGAGAGTGCCAGCAATGCCTGGCGCTTCGTTTCCTCGTAAAACTCGGTACCTTCCTTGTTCAGCAGAATCACATGGCCGCCCGTAATGCCCTGCTCTTCGTACAGCTGCGCATAGTACGACGCATCCTGCTCCGAGACAAAATTCTCGCTCGCCTGATTTCCCTGATCTTTCAGCGATCCCCCGACAATCTGTTTTACTTTTCCGTTATGAATATCAATACATGGTCGAAATCTCATTTTCCCCGTTTCCTTTCTTTTCTCTCCCCTTAAGTTTTCCACATTATATCAAAATCCGACCATTCTGTGTATAAATTCACCAAATTTTCATGGTTCTTTCATAGAAAAGAAAGAAGAACCTGCTTTTTCCACAGATTCTTCTTTCTTTTCCGGCTTGCCACCGTTCTTTATTTATCGATGTCCTCAAAGGCCTCTTTCACTTTATCCATAAAGCCTTTTTTCTTCTTCGGCTGCTCTGCAGTTTCGCCGTCGGCTGCTTTTTCTTCTGCTGCCGGGCGGTTTCCGCAGGCTTCGTCGAAGGCGCGGAGGGCCTCTTTTGCTTTCTCATTCAGTTTCGTCGGAGTCTGGACTACGAGTGTTACGTAGTGATCACCGCGCACATTGCTGTTGCGAAGGGACGGAACACCTTTTCCCTTCAGACGGATCTTCGTATCGGTCTGGGTTCCCGGTTTTACAGTGTAGAGAACGTCCCCGTCAACGGTGCTGATCTTCACATCACCGCCGAGTGCTGCCTGGGCAAACGTAATCGGTGCAGTGGAGAAAATGTTCATATCCTGTCTCTGGAAGATCGGATGACGGGTTACCTGAACCTCGACAAGCAGATCTCCTCTCGGTCCGCCGTTTACACCCGGCTCACCTTTTTCACGGATCCGGATGCTCTGTCCATCGTCGATTCCAGCCGGAATGTTGACCTGAATGCGTTTTCTGCTGGATGTATAGCCCGTGCCGTGGCATGCGGTACATTTATCGCGAATGATCTTTCCGGTTCCGTTACAATCCGGACAGGTCGTCACGTTTCTCACAGAACCGAACATGGTCTGCTGTGTGTACGTAATCTGACCAGTTCCGTTACATTTGGAGCATGTCTCCGGTGAAGTTCCTGGTTTTGCGCCGGTTCCGTGGCACGTTGTACAGGTATCCTTCAGGTTGATCTCGAGCTCTTTCTGGCATCCGAAAACAGCTTCCTCAAACGTAATGTGGACAACAGCGCGGAGGTTTGCTCCCTTCATAGGTCCATTGTTTGCTCTTCTTCTGCTTCCGCCGCCACCGAACAGGTCGCCGAAAATATCGCCGAAGATATCACCCATATCTCCGCCGCCAAAGTCGAAGCCGCCGAATCCGCCGGCTCCTGCGCCGCCACCGCCGTTTTCAAATGCAGCGTGGCCAAACTGATCGTACTGACGCCGTTTGTCCGGATCACTCAGCACGCCATAGGCTTCTGTCGCCTCTTTAAATTTTGCCTCGGCCTCTTTGTCGCCCGGGTTCATATCCGGATGGTATTTCTTGGCCAGTTTACGGTATGCTTTTTTTAATGTTGCATCGTCCGCTCCGCGGTCTACGCCGAGGACCTCGTAATAATCTCTTTTTTCTGCCATTTATGTTCACCTTTTCATTTCTGTTCCACAAATTTCATCTTTGCAGAAATGTTTTTCCGCACGCTCCAGTATAGCACTTTTCCGAAAGCAATACCAGCATAAATACAGGGGGCGGAATGTATTTTCCGTCCCCTGCAAACATTCGCCTCACAGGGCTTTTTGCGTTTATTTACTTATTGTTTCAACTCACAGTCGGTATTTTCACGGAGTGTGACATGCCGAAAATTAAACCTCTTTGTAGTCAGCGTCTACGACATCGTCGTCATGGCCGCCTGCTGCTCCTGCATTTCCCATATCCGGGCCTGCACCTGCTGTTCCGGCACCAGCGCCTGCTGCTCCGCCCTGCTGCTCATACAGTTTTGCAAACAGTTTCTGAGCGCTTGTCATCAGTTTTTCCTGAGCTGCTTTCAGATCAGCTACCTGTGCATCGGTCATTTCTTCCGGATTGCATTTTGCAATGAGATCTTTCAGTGCGTTCAGGTCAGCTTCTACTGCTGTTTTGTCGTTTGCATCAAGCTTGTCGCCGACTTCCTCGATTGCTTTCTCGGTCTGGAATACCATGGAGTCTGCATCGTTTCTTGCGTCGATTGCTTCTTTTCGTTTCTTATCCTGAGCCTCGAACTCAGCAGCTTCTTTGACTGCTTTGTCGATCTCGCTGTCGGACATGTTAGAGCCTGCGGTGATGGTGATGTGCTGCTCTTTTCCTGTTCCCAGGTCTTTTGCAGATACATTTACGATACCGTTGGCATCGATATCAAAGGTAACCTCGATCTGCGGAACGCCTCTTCTTGCTGGCGGAATTCCATCCAGACGGAACTGGCCGAGGGATTTGTTGTCTTTCGCGAACTGACGCTCACCCTGTACTACGTTGATATCTACTGCTGTCTGGTTATCAGCTGCGGTGGAGAAGATCTGGCTTTTCTTGGTCGGGATTGTGGTGTTACGCTCGATCAGACGAGTTGCAATACCTCCCATCGTCTCGATGGACAGAGACAGCGGAGTTACATCCAGAAGAAGGATGTCGCCTGCGCCGGCATCTCCTGCAAGTTTACCGCCCTGTACGGAAGCACCAAGTGCTACGCACTCATCCGGGTTCAGGCTCTTGCTCGGCTCGTGTCCGGTCAGCTGTCTTACTTTATCCTGTACAGCCGGGATACGGGTAGATCCGCCTACCAGAAGGACTTTGGAAAGCTCGGATGCCTGAAGGCCTGCATCAGAAAGTGCTCTCTGTACCGGCTCTGCAGTTTTCTCTACCAGGTCGTGGGTCAGCTCATCGAATTTAGCCTTTGTCAGGTTCATATCGAGATGTTTCGGGCCATCTGCGGTTGCAGTGATGAACGGCAGGTTGATGTTGGTTGTAGTTGCGCTGGAAAGCTCTTTCTTTGCTTTCTCTGCTGCTTCTCTGATTCTCTGCAGAGCCATTTTATCATTGGAAAGATCTACGCCTTCCTGTTTCTTGAACTCAGCAAGGATATAATCTGTTACTTTCTGGTCGAAGTCATCGCCGCCCAGACGGTTGTTTCCTGCTGTGGAAAGAACTTCGATAACGCCGTCACCGATCTCGATGATGGAAACATCGAAAGTACCGCCGCCAAGGTCGTATACCATGATCTTCTGCTCATTTTCGTTGTCCAGTCCGTATGCCAGAGCTGCTGCGGTAGGCTCGTTGATGATACGTTTTACATCAAGACCTGCGATTTTACCGGCATCTTTGGTTGCCTGACGCTGTGCGTCATTGAAGTAAGCCGGAACTGTGATAACTGCTTCTGTTACTTTCTCACCAAGGTAGTTCTCTGCATCACCTTTCAGTTTCTGAAGAATCATAGCGGAGATCTCCTGCGGAGAGTATTTCTTTCCTTCGATGTCTACTTTATAGTCAGTACCCATCTCACGTTTGATAGAACGGATGGTTCTGTCTGCGTTTGTTACAGCCTGACGTTTTGCCGGCTCGCCGACCAGACGGTCACCTGTTTTTGTGAATGCTACGATAGATGGAGTTGTTCTTTCACCCTCTGCGTTTGCGATAACGGTTGGTTTTCCACCTTCCATAACGGCTACACAGCTGTTTGTTGTTCCTAAGTCAATACCAATAATTTTGCCCATTGTTGTTTCCTCCTCAATGAATTATGCTAAAAAATGGTTTAATTTCTATTTATTTATCTTCAAGGCTTAGTTAGCCACCTTGACCATACTGTGACGGACTACGGAACCTTTGTACATGTAGCCCTTCAGGAACTCTTCTACGACGATGTTCTCGCCGGCTTCCTCATCCTCCACATGCATCACTGCGTTGTGCAGGTTCGGATCGAATTCCTTTCCAACGGCCTCGATCACGGTTACACCGAGTTCATCGAGTGCTGTGGTAAACTGTTTGTATACTTTATTCATGCCGTCTGCGAACGGATCTTCCTCCGGGTTTTCCACCGTTGCAAGTCCGCGCTCGAAGCTGTCAACAACCGGAAGAATCTTCTCGATGATGTCTTTTGCTCCAATGGCATACATATTTGCTTTTTCTTTTTCGGTGCGTTTGCGGAAGTTATCGAACTCTGCCATCTGACGGGTCAGGCGGTCAGTCAGCTCTTCGATTTTCTCATCTTTTTTATCTTTTTTCTTTTTGAAGAACTTTCGTTCTTTGCCATCCTCAGCAGTTTCTTCTGCAGCTTCCGCTTCTTTTGCCTCTGCTGCTTTCTTTGCTTCTTCCTGCTCCGCAGCCGGTTCGGTTTCCGGCAGATCGGTCTCTGCTCCGGTTTCTTTTTCCATCTCGCGTGTAGGTTCTTCCATGGTTTCCTCTTTCTTTCTATTTTCTTCGCTCACTGATCATTCCACCTTTCTACTCACCTGTGTCCGGCTTTTTGAAGACGGCGTCCAGTTGAACTTTTAATGTTTTCAGGTTATCTACCACATTTTCGTAATCCATCCGCTTTGGTCCCACGATACCGATTGTTCCGCGCATACCGTTTCCCATATCGTATGTGGTGGTGACCACGCTGCAGTCCCGTAAGGGTTCCATCGAAGATTCATTTCCGATGTATACCTGAATACCGGTATTTTCCTCTCCGTCCTGCTCCTCGGCAGCTCCTTTGATCATATCGACCAGTTTCTGCCGTTCCTCGAATGTGGAAATCAGCTGGCTGGCTTTGCTGCTGTCGGAAAGCTCAGGGTACTTGAAAATGTTGGTTGCGCCGCTGGTGTACACCGGCACATCTTCTTCGCTGACTGCGATGGCTTCCGCTACGGTATCGACCACTTTGCTGATGATGCCGGAGTGGATGCCTGCCTGCTCTTTCATCTTCTTGATCATGCCAAGATTGATTTCTTCAATGGTCAGGCCATTGAGCTGTGTGTTCAGAAGCAGGTTCAGCTTTAATATCTGTTCATCGTTGATGGTCTCGTCGAGGTCGATCATCTGGTTTTTCACCAGGTTGCCTTCTACGACGATGACGGCCAGGAGCTGCTCTTCATTGACTTTTGAGAGCTGGATGAATTTCACTTTATTTCTGTGATATTCCGGTCCTGTAATCAACGTTGCATAGTTGGTAGATGAAGCGAGGACTTTGACAACCTGCTGCAGAACTTTTTCCATTCGGTCTGTTTTTTCAATGACCATGTTTTTGATGTCTGCAACTTCCTGTTCTTTTTCCCGCATCAGCTCATCTACATAGAGGCGGTAGCCTTTATCGGAAGGAATGCGTCCTGCGGAAGTGTGGGGCTGTAAGATGTAACCCATCTCTTCCAGATCGGACATTTCATTCCGGATTGTGGCGGAGCTTAAATTCAAATCCGTGTATTTGGAAATCGTTCTTGAGCCGACCGGCTCGCCCGTTTCCAGATACGTCTGGATGATCGCTTTTAATATTTTTCTTTTTCTTTCATCCAATTCTGTATCCACTAAGATAAGCTCCTTCCTGTTGTATAGTCCTGTTAGCACTCGTTTCAGTGGAGTGCTAACATCTATGCTCTTAAGATAGCACTCTGCCTTTTGTTTGTCAACACCTTTTCCCGGTTTTTCTATGAAGAAATTGTGAAAAAAGTATAAACCGTTTTCTTTCTGAAAAGGAATCTGACTTTTCTTTTTTATTGCATTCTACTGTTTCAAAGGCGCTATAGCCGTATGGTAGGATTCTGCCATTTCGATACGACCATTTAGTAGCATTTTCTCAGAGGTGATGAATCATGAAATATCAGAGACTGGAGGATCTGCGCACGGACCACGATCTGACGATCCGCCAGGTTGCCGACTATCTCGGCTGCAACCGCGATGTGTATACCCGATATGAAAAAGGCGTCCGGCAGCTGCCGATCTCCATTGCCATCCGTCTGGCGGAGCTGTATCAGGTCAGTCTGGATTATCTGGTCGGCATCAGCGATGAGAAGCGGCCGTATGGATCCTGACTTTCCGGTGTCTCCGCCGCAGCAAAAGCAGGAGGACAGTTTTTCTTTTCCCTGTCCTCCCTGTTTTGCTTTTTCGTTTACAGATTCTGCAGATATTCCATCATCCGCGTTTCGCTGAGTTTCCATCCGTCCGGCTCCCCGCAGAGATACAGCGTAAAATGCCCGCACGGGACTCCGTTTTCCAGGTGGATGCCGGTATACAGTTCTACAATGAGGAGTTCTTCTGCTTTTTCTTCATATATATTAGTGATCTGATAGATGCGCTCTCCCTTTTCGTCCACCGGCCATTCTTTCTTCAGCACATCCCTCAGACGGCTCTCCTGCCCCTGCGCTTCGCATTCTTCCTCCCGGCTGATCATTTTTTCAAACGCTTCCGGCGTCTCCATCCGTTCCACTATATTCTGGACAAAATCTTCTATTTCTATTCTTTCTGCTTTTCCCATTCGTTCCCCCATTTCTGCCGTACATATTTTTCTGTTTTCTGCACAGGCTGTCTTCACCCGCCGTTTCTCTCTCCCGCCCTATTCTCCAATTTGCGACCATATGATCTGATTTAACTTTGTCCATCCAACCGTTTGGTAGTATGGGTTTGAATCTGAAAGGATGGTACAACGTATGAAATACCAGAGAATTGAAGATATGCGGATTGATCAGGATCTCACCATCAAAGAGATTTCTGCCCTGCTCGAATGCAACCGCGACGTCTATTCCCGCTACGAAAAAGGAATCCGCGACATCCCGATCGACTATGTGATCCGACTTGCACGGTTCTATGACTGCTCGGTCGACTATCTGCTGAGTGTCTCCAGTAAAAAGAGAAAATTCGGCGATTAATTTTTTTATTGTTGTCTTTTTATTTTTGTGTTTTTCGTTTTGATGCGACCGTTTGGTCGTATTTTATATTATAATGGTATTCTTATTTTGCGTCAATTCTGAACAAGAAGGAATCAAAATCGGACGCAAAAAAGCGTGCCGGAAAGTTTTCTGTCGCTTTTCCGGCACGCTTTTTTTCATGCTCTTTTCTTCTTTTTTATTCTTCCATGTCATCCAGGCTCTTCTTCAGTGTGATCATTTTGTCACGCAGCTCGGCGGCCATTTCGAAGTTGAGTTCGGCGGCAGCGGCTTTCATCTGTTTCTGTACCTGGCCGATCAGTTTTTCCAGTTCTTCGCGGCTCATGGACTCCGGGTCTTTTTCCATCTTTTCTTCTGTCTTTGCCACTTCTTTCGAAATGCTGATGAGATCGCGGACGGCTTTTTTGATGGTGGTCGGAGTGATGCCGTGTTCTTTGTTGTAGGCTTCCTGCAGGGCACGGCGGCGCTTCGTCTCGTCGATCGCGAGTCGCATGGAATCGGTCATCACATCGGCGTACATGATAACATGGCCCTCGCTGTTTCGTGCGGCACGGCCGATGGTCTGGATCAGGGAGGTTTCGGAACGCAGGAAACCTTCTTTATCGGCATCCAGGATCGCCACGAGTGTGATTTCCGGGATGTCGAGACCCTCACGCAGAAGGTTGATGCCGACGAGCACATCGAAGACATCGAGACGCATATCACGGATGATCTCGGTCCGTTCCAGGGTGTCGATATCGGAGTGCAGGTAGCGCACGCGGATGCCGGCCTCTTTCATATAGTCGGTCAGATCCTCTGCCATACGCTTCGTCAGCGTCGTCACGAGAACTTTGTTGTGTTTTTCAGTTTCTTTCTTTACTTCCGAAATCAGATCGTCGATCTGTCCCTCCACCGGGCGCACCTCGACATCCGGGTCGAGAAGGCCGGTCGGGCGGATGATCTGTTCAGCGCGCAGCAGCTCGTGGTCTGCCTCGTAGTCGCCCGGCGTGGCAGATACGAAGAGGATCTGATCAATCCGGTCCTCGAACTCGCCGAAGTTCAACGGGCGGTTGTCTTTTGCGGACGGCAGACGGAATCCATAGTCCACCAGCGTCGATTTCCGCGACTGGTCGCCGGCATACATGCTGCGGATCTGCGGAACAGTCTTATGCGACTCATCCACGATGATGAGGAAATCATCTCCGAAATAGTCCATCAGTGTGTAGGGCGGCTCGCCTGGCTTTAATCCGGAGAGGTAACGCGAATAGTTTTCGATGCCGGAACAGATGCCGGTTTCTTTGAGCATCTCAATATCGAAATTGGTCCGCTCCTCGATGCGCTGGGCCTCGATCAGTTTTCCCTCGTGCTTGAAGAACTTCACCTGCTCTTCCATATCCTTTTCAATCTCGCCTGTTGCTTTCAGGATCGTGTCCATCGGCACAACGTAGTGGGAGGCAGGAAAGATTGCGATGTGGTTCAGTTCACATAAGATTTCACCCGTCAGCGTATCGATCTGCACCAGACGGTCAATCTCATCCCCGAAGAACTCGACGCGCACCGCCTTGTCCGTCTCCTCCGCCGGAAAAATCTCCAATACATCACCGCGCACGCGGAACGTACCGCGGTGGAAATCCATATCATTCCGGTCATACTGAATATCAATCAACTGCCGGATCACATCGTCC
The DNA here is from genome assembly GCF_003481425.1 of Blautia sp. OM06-15AC. Taxonomy (NCBI): domain Bacteria; kingdom Bacillati; phylum Bacillota; class Clostridia; order Lachnospirales; family Lachnospiraceae; genus Blautia; species Blautia sp. OM06-15AC. The sequence continues at coordinate 81,905 of NZ_QULD01000015.1, forward strand.
CGGTCCTTTTCCATTCCCGGGCGGAGCGAAATAATCATCTCCATGTAGTCCTTCGGGCTTCCGATTCCATAGATACACGAAACACTGGAAACCACAATGACATCGTTCCGCTCACTCAGTGCAGAAGTCGCGGAAAGCCGCAGCTTATCAATCTCATCGTTCCGCGCAGAGTCCTTCGCAATATACGTATCCGAAGACGGCACGTAAGCCTCCGGCTGGTAGTAGTCGTAGTAGGAGACAAAATATTCTACTGCATTCTCAGGGAAGAATTCCTTAAACTCACCGTACAGCTGCGCTGCAAGTGTTTTATTGTGCGCTATGATCAAGGTTGGCTTATTTAACTGTGCAATAACATTTGCCATGGTAAAGGTCTTGCCGGAACCTGTAACGCCCAGCAAAGTCTCGCATTGATTGCCTTCTTGAAAGCCTTTGACCAGTTTTTCGATTGCCTGGGGCTGGTCGCCTGTAGGCTGGTATTCGGAGTGTAATTTGAATATTTGTTGTGAATTCTGCAAAAAAGCACCTCCTGGTTTTTATATCAAAAAAGTTCGTCTATCAGTCAGAAATTCGTCGAAGCACATTCTCTGATTTTAGCCGAATATGCCTCTCGACGAATTCTGTTCACCACCCGATATTTTATAGACTGATAAAAAGTAGTAAAACTAACGTGGACGAATTAACACTCAAATGTAAGAGATATTATATCATGGAAATTTAAAATTGTATATATGATACGAACATTAGTTCTTCAAAAATTCATTTACATTTATCATTGTATCCAGAACACTTTCCGTATCCAGCTCCTTCTTTTCCGGTAATACTTCTTCCATATAAGAAAGCAATTCCGGCGGAATCTCCTCAGCTATAATATTTCCATTGTGGTATGTGGAGCATCCGTTGCGCTTATTAGAATAATATACTTTTACATAAAATATCCCTCAGGGCTTCAAACCCTGAGGGGCATCCTCGTTCATTTCAATTTTCCTTTTGTTTTTCAAGCTGTTCCATACAATATTTTTCTGCCAGAATTATAAATTCATCTGCAACTGAAATCTGCCGTTCTGATTCTTCTTTACTTGCAATATAAAAATCATCATAATCGCTGGCATGGCGAATCTCTTCTGCCTGTCCGATTTTCCTTCCCATTTCTCTTGGAAACACTGATGTTTTCACATAATCCTTATTGAAGTTAGCCACAGCATCCTTATGCCTTTTATATGCTTTACCGCTTACAGCATGTACTGCCTTAATTGCATGAAAAATAGAATAGTATGCCCTGTTATTGGCTCCTTTATAATCGTGAACCTCACATGACTAAAGTCACGTGCTTCAGACCGCTTTAGGCGGCAGACAAAATATCGGCGGATACGCCTGTTTCTTAGATCTTGCGCGGATACGCGCTTCTTCCATGCCGGATACGGCAGGTCTCCACATAACAGGTAGTCCACGGTATATCTGCCTGTGTTTATGCTGCTTTTCGCAGTTCCATTTCTGAAATTAAGTCTCTCAAATCCGCATAAACACATGAGGTTCTACGCTTTACTGCAGGAACTTTTGCCTCCAGCAAAGACCTTTCCGTTTCCGGTAAGGGTTTTAAAATTTCACGAATAAAATATCTTGCTCCAATATTGTACGATGCAGATAAATCACAATTATATCTCTTTCCATTCTGAAAGGTACACAGACGGTGATCCTGTATATCACGGTCAATTTTTCCAGATCCGTCAAACGCAAGCCTGCTCGTGTTCCATGCACAGATTCGGGAAATTCGGATTCCTTTTCTATGTGCCTGCTGTCCGCATCGTTTCTGGATATCCCGTTTTCTCCACATCTGCAGTTTCTGCTTTTTCTTCCCGGAAAGTTTTCCTTTCATTTCCAGATATTCGAAAACAATCACATCTGCCCTATTTTCTGATGCATAGAAAACGATTTCCCTGGCAATCTTTTTACCAAGCTCTGTATTCAGACGTTTTGCATATGCCCATCTTCCCTGCACCTGACGCGATCCATGTTCCCGCTGAAATCTTCGGATCCGTCCC
>NZ_QULD01000015.1:83953-85155 GCF_003481425.1 Blautia sp. OM06-15AC
GCCCTATTTTCTGATGCATAGAAAACGATTTCCCTGGCAATCTTTTTACCAAGCTCTGTATTCAGACGTTTTGCATATGCCCATCTTCCCTGCACCTGACGCGATCCATGTTCCCGCTGAAATCTTCGGATCCGTCCCAGCACACGGTACATCCGGTCTTTGTCACTGGGAAAGTTAATAAACTTTCTCCCCAGGATAGTTCCGTCTGGACGCATGATGGTACAGACTGCATCCGTATTGATGCCGAGATCCACACTGCAGATCGTTTGTTCTTTGACGGGTGTCCGGTTTAAAGCTACCTCTTCCGCATACGTAAAACGCAGAAAATATTTGTCGTGCTTTTTCTCCAGCGTTGGTGCCGAAGCTTTTTTGCTCGACCAGTGTTTTCTTAAATATTCCATATCCGTATGTTTCAGCCGCACAGCAAACCATTTCCAGTCATGGCCATCGTACAGTTTTAAAAAGGCCGCATCTTTCTCTTCTGTGTTTTCACGGTACATGACATCGTGGTAAAAAACAGGCATGGCATACTGCTCACTTTTCAGATACGGCTTTCCTGTTTTCTGTCCCTCTGCTTTCCACTGTTCCAGACGCGTCCGATAAGAAGATACACTCCCAAGCGCATGCTGGACTGCCGCCCGTCTGAAATAGGATGGCATTTTGGGAAAGCAGAAATCAAAATCAAACCGGGCCGGATTCCGTTTCGTTGTATGCACCAGATGTTCCGCTGCATTGAAACGTTTCTTACTTTCCTCAATTTGGGCCAGTTCTTCCCACACAGATTCATACACTTCGACCAGATAGCGGACAGCAGAACGGTAAATCTCCAGTGTCTGGCGGATCGGAATATTCTGTTTTCGTAATTCAACACCATAACTGGATATGATTTTCATTCGCTTTCTCCTCCGGGTTTTAACGGGATTTTTCCTTCTGACCTTCTATGTAAGCAAGTATCTGTTCACGGCTTCGGTCACTAACCGTTACAGCACAATAAGACGGATTTCACAAATGTTCTCCCCACAACTCTTTCCTTGACGCCGGATAGGAAAAACCATTTTTATTAATTGTAAACATATCTTTCTCCATAAAAGTATTTTACCATATCCATAATAATATATCAAACATTTGTTCTGTTTTATATTAAAAAAATTGCGCGTCTAACTCATCACTACTACAATATATTTATGGGTAATCCCCTTACT
>NZ_QULD01000016.1:0-71565 GCF_003481425.1 Blautia sp. OM06-15AC
CTGGGAGAGCATCTGCCTTACAAGCAGAGGGTCACAGGTTCGAGCCCTGTAGGTCCCATTCTTTTATGGGTGGTTTCCCGAGTGGCCAAAGGGGACAGACTGTAAATCTGCTGCAAATTGCTTCGGTGGTTCGAATCCACCACCACCCACTTGCCAATCAGGCAATCGGCCGATGTGGCTCAATTGGCAGAGCAGCTGATTTGTAATCAGCAGGTTATCGGTTCGAGTCCGATCATCGGCTTTACTTGAGAAATCAAGTACAAAAATAGGATATCGCGGGATGGAGCAGTCTGGAAGCTCGTCGGGCTCATAACCCGAAGGTCGTAGGTTCAAATCCTACTCCCGCAATTTTATGCCTAGTTAGCTCAGTTGGTAGAGCAGAGGACTGAAAATCCTCGTGTCTCTGGTTCGATTCCGGAACTAGGCATATTTTACGGAGCATTAGCTCAGTCGGTAGAGCACTTGACTTTTAATCAAGTTGTCCGGGGTTCGAATCCCCGATGCTTCACTATGTGGAACCCTTTCGAGGGTTCTTTTTTTTGTTCTGCATATCCCAAATTGGTCCGGTGGACCAATTTTGATTATGTTTATCTTAAGGTTACGGCGAAAATCTTGCAAAAGAGCAGGAAATGTACTATGCTTTGAAAGAATAAAAAAGAACGGAGGAATCTGTTTATGGCACAAAAAAAGAAAAACAAAAGACGAAGACGCCAGTTTCAGCAGAAAGTGATTTTAAGTGTTCTGCTTGTTATCATTATCGGATTGATTGGCGTGCTTGGATATCAGATGCAGAAGAACGAGAAAAAACAGACGGATGGAAACGCAAGTGCATCCTCTTCGGTTTCGTCATCCTCTCTTGCTGGGGACAGTTCAGAGCCGATATCGGATTCCAGCCCGGAGGAGGAGATTACACCGACGCCTGAGCCGGTACAGCAGATTTCGTCAGATGGTCTGAACAGTCAGCATGCCCTGCTGGTGCGGGAAAGCGATCTGGCTGAGATGATGAATCTGGGCGGAGATGAGAGAATTTATCCGGCGTCGATGACAAAGATTATGACAGCGCTGCTTACCATTGAAAATCTTCCGGATCTGAACGAGACGATTACGGTTCCGGAGGACATCTTCGAGGAACTGACGGCACAGGATGCGTCGGTAGCGGGATTTAATCCGTACGAACAGCCGACGGTTCGTGATCTTCTCTATGGTGTGCTGCTGCCATCCGGCGCAGATGCATGTGAGACATTGGCGAGAGCAGTCGGCGGATCGGAAGAAGGTTTTGTGGCCATGATGAACCAGAAAGCAGAAGAACTGGGACTTACCAATACGCATTTTGAGAACTGCACGGGACTGCATAACGACAACCATTATTCTACCTGCCGTGATATTGCGGTGCTGATGAGCGAGTGTCTGAAGAGTGATACGTTTCGCGAGATCGTGACGAGGGAGGTTTACACAACGGAAGCTACCGCATCACACCCGGAGGGAATTACGCTGTATGACACGATGCTCCACCGGTTTACCAGCTATGAGATGAGTACGACACTGGAGAACGGGGCAGTCATTGAAGGCGGAAAGACCGGATTTACCGATGAGGCGGGTCAGTGCCTGGTCAGCTTTGCAGAATATGGAGGCGAAGAGTACATACTTGTTACGGCAGAGGCCATGACGGATTCGGGATCTGCGGTGGACAGCATCGCGGATGCGAGTACGGTGTATGGAAGATTACAGTAAATACAGGTGAAAGCGAGAGCTGGAAACGGGAGAAAATTCCCGGTTCCGGCTCTTTTTTTACGTGAAGCAAGTCGAGAAAATAAGGTGTGGATAACATTGGGGATGTTTTGCACGGAATGCGCAGAAAAGAATTATGTTTTCCACAAAAGAAAGAAGCGCAGGGGAAAAATTGTGGATAACGGAAAGGAAAAATCCAGTTTTTGTGTATAGATCGCGCCGGATGGGAAATACTGCTTACTGTAGAAAAGCAGGAGGAGAGCGAGAAATCGAAAAACGCCTCTGAAATGCTTAAAAAGATATCAGCAGAGGTGGTAAGAACATGAAAAGAGACAAGTTGAGAATCGGCGTGATCACAGCGGCACTGGCAATGATGATTGCAGGCGGAGTGCTGACCTGGCAGCAGGATGCGAGAAACGGTAAGGCAGATCAGGCGAAACAGGGAGAGACGGCACAGCTTACAGAGGACGAAAGCACCGGAACTACAGAACAGCAGACGGAGGAGACGGCGGGAGATGCAGACGGAACGCGTGCCGTACAGGATCAGGCAGATGATGTGGAAAACAGTCTGGAACAGGTGCCGGAAATGGAAGCGGCGTGTGAAGAAGAGGCGGCGGGAAATCCAGAAGCAGATGCAGAGACGGCTCAGAATACACCGGAAGAATCAGATGGGAATACAGAAAGACAGGACGCGCAGGCGGTAAACGGAACAGCGGCGGATCAGAACGGAGAAACAGGATCAGGAGAAACAGCGGCGAATGAAGAAACGAGTGCAGCATCCGGAACTGTGGATTCTGCAGAAAATCAGGAAACGGCAGTTGAGACAGCAGGGGCTGCACAGGATCTGATGTTCAGCGAAGCGACAATCATGGAACTGCCGGTTACTGGAACAGTTCTGATTCCGTATAACATGGAAAATACCGTTTATTTCCCGACACTGGATCTTTACCAGTGCAATCCAGGCGTTGTTTTCTCGGCGGCAGAAGGAACTCCGGTTCTGGCGGCAGCGGACGGAGAAGTTGTGAGTGTGGAAAATGATGCAAGAACCGGCCTCACCGTCACCATGAATCTTGGAAATGGATACGAAGCCATCTACGGACAGCTCACAGACGTTTCCCTCGAGGCAGGCCAGAAAGTTCAGAAAGCAGCACGGATCGGAGCAGTTGCAGCACCGACGAAATATTATGTAAAAGAGGGAAGCAATCTTTTCTTTGAGATGAAAAAAGATGGAAAAGCCATTGATCCTATGGTATATCTCCCGGCAATTTCGGAATAAAAAAGAGGACCTGCACGAAATGGGATGCGGGAAAGTATTATAAAGTGTAGGATTCGCAATCGAATCTTTTTTACAGGTTTTGAATACAAAAAAGGCGGCGCAGACCGCGGATGGTAAAATACCGTTTTTCGATTGCTTTTTATAAAAAAGGCTGGCTGAAAACAGTCAGCTTTACATATAACAAACAGGATTGTTTTGATATAGAAAAAGGGCGGAATAAAAGGAAAGTAACCGGTTACAGAAAATGTGAAAGTTTGTCATTTTAGGGGTTTCGTTTTTGGCTGTTATCGGTTAAAATAGACGTAGTGGACAGATCCTGAAAACAAGGAGGATTAGAAAAATATGGAGCTTTTATTTATGGACCCGGTGTTCAAAGAAGCAATCTGGGGTGGAACAAAGTTAAGAGACGTATTTGATTACGAAATTCCGAGCGATACAACCGGCGAGTGCTGGGCGATCAGCGGACATGCCAACGGAATGAGCCATGTGGCAGGCGGAAGATTTGATGGAAAAACATTAGGTGAGCTCTGGAAAGAGGAGCCGGAAATTTTCGGAAATTACCCGGGAAGCCAGGTTCCGCTGCTGATCAAGATCATTGATGCAAAAAATGATCTGAGCATCCAGGTTCATCCAGATGATGCTTATGCAGGAGAGCATGAGAATGGATCTCTTGGAAAGACCGAGTGCTGGTACGTGCTGGACTGCGAACCGGGTACAGAAATTGTTATCGGACACAATGCAAAAGACAAGGCAGAAGTGGAGAAAATGATCCGCAATCATGAGTGGAGCGATTTCATCCGCAAAGTGCCGGTACATAAGGGAGATTTCTTCCAGATCAATCCGGGATGCGTACATGCCATCAAAGGCGGCACACTGATTCTGGAGACACAGCAGAGCAGCGATATCACCTATCGTGTATACGATTATGACAGACTGCAGAACGGCAAACCGAGACAACTTCATGTAGAGCAGAGTATCGATGTTATCGAGGCTCCGTTTAAAACGGCAGATATCGATACCTTTACAGAGGAAATCCCGGGCGCGGTACATACCCATTTTGTAACATGCAAGTTCTACTCTGTAGATAAATACGACATCGACGGTGTATTCACCTTAGATGCGAAAAAATATTATACTAATGTAAGTGTAATCGCCGGAGAGGGTACTGTAAACGGTATTCCGGTTAAGAAAGGTACTCACTTTATTATACCGGCTAATTTTAATGGATGCAGATTTGAAGGAAAACTTTCTGTAATCTGCTCAAATCCAGAAGCATAAGAGAGGAGAAAAACACAATGAGACTTGGAGCATTAGAAGCAGGCGGAACAAAGATGGTCTGCGCAATTGGAAACGCAAATGGAGAAATTTATGAGAGAATTTCTATCCCGACCGAGACACCGGAAATTACCGTTCCGAAAATGATTGAGTATTTCAAAGAGAAGGACATTCAGGCACTGGGAATCGGTTGCTTTGGACCGATCGACCTGAACAGAAAATCCGAAACATATGGTTACATTACCACAACTCCCAAATTAGCATGGAAGAACTACAACATCGTAGGCGCTTTCGCAGATGCACTGGACATCCCGGTTGGATTTGATACCGATGTAAACGGTTCTGCACTGGGTGAGGCTACCTGGGGAATCACAAAAGGTCTGGACAACAGCATTTACATCACCATCGGAACGGGCGTTGGAATGGGAATTATTTCCAATGGCAAGCTGTTGCACGGCATGCTTCATCCGGAAGGCGGACACGTTCTGCTGACCAGACATCCGAAAGATACTTACGGCGGAAAATGCCCGTATCACAGCAACTGCCTGGAAGGCCTTGCTGCAGGTCCTGCCATTGAAGCACGCTGGGGCAAAAAAGGTATTGAGCTGGCAGACAAAAAAGAGGTATGGGAGCTTGAGGCTTACTATATCGGACAGGCACTTGTAGACTGCATCATGCTGCTCTCCCCGCAGAGAATCGTTTTGGGCGGAGGCGTTATGCATCAGGAGCATATGATGCCGCTCGTAAGAGAAGAAGTAAAGAAACAGCTGAACGGATATCTTGTAACAAAAGAACTCGAGGATCTCGACAGCTACATTGTACTTCCAAGTCTGAACGACAATCAGGGTATCATGGGTGCGCTGAAACTGGCTGTAGATGAGCTGGCAATGCAGTAAGGTGCAGGAACATCCGAAAAATTTCACTTACATCGTGGAATGCAGCGATGGAACACTTTACACCGGCTGGACCAACAATCTTGAGCACCGCGTCGAGGCACACAATGTGGGAAAAGGTGCCAAATACACCAAAAGCCGGAGACCGGTAAAACTGGTGTATTTTGAAACGTATTCCTCCAAAGAAGAGGCGATGCGGCGGGAGTGGGAGATTAAACAGCTTTCGCGGACAGAGAAATGGAAGCTGATCAAGGCGAAATAAGAATCAAAAACAGACTTTTCGAACAGACACAACAATGTGTGGATGCGGAAAGTCTGTTTTTTTGTGAAAATGTGTCGAACGATTCCGGAAGAAACCAGATATTTTGACTTGCAAAATAATTTCATCCTGTTATAATAAAAGAAACGGCAACAAGTAGTAATAAAAACCATGTGATACAGTAATTGAAATAAAACAACGTTTCTGACAGGAAAGGAGTGGGCAGAATGAAGTATATCAGAAAAAATGGAATCAAGGATCCTGGCAGTGCGATTACACATGGGACTGCGCTGATCCTAGCGGTGGTGGGAACGCTGCCGTTGCTTTTGAAGGCGGCGCGGGAGCCGGATCATCTGCATGTGGTCGCAATGGCAGTGTTTATGCTGAGTATGATTTTGCTGTATCTGGCGAGCACCGTGTATCACACGTTTGATGTAAACGGGAAGGTGAACCGTCGACTGAAAAAGTTTGATCATATGATGATTTCAGTGCTGATTGCGGGAAGCTACACACCGATCTGCCTGATTGCACTGCATGGACGGACGGGAATTGCACTCTGTGCACTGGTGTGGGCGGCAGCGATTGGCGGGATTCTCGTCAAGGCATTCTGGATCAACTGTCCGAAGTGGTTTTCTTCGGTGCTGTATATCGCAATGGGCTGGCTGTGCGTTCTGGCGTTTCATCCGCTGTTTCTGGCCCTCTCGCGGCCGGCGTTTGGATGGCTGCTGGCCGGCGGAATTATTTATACAGTCGGCGGGGTGATTTACTCCTTAAAAATGCCGGTGTTTAATGCAAAACATAAAAAGTTCGGAACACATGAAATTTTTCATCTGTTTGTGATGGGTGGAAGCTTCTGTCATTTTATTGTGATGTACTATTTTGTGGCGGCGATGCCGGTATAAAATAACAGTGGCGGCTGTACCGGGAAAGAAAAATCCGGTACAGCCGCTGCTTTATGTTTACGTGTCATGGGGGTAAAATCTGTGATGCTGCAAAACCCCTGGAAAATGCTGTTATAACAACGTGAACAGTCACTTTAGTTCAGTTTAATATTTTTAAACAGCGATCCCAGTGTCGTTGTCACTTCCTCTGTCTCCGGGAGTTCGATGGTTTCTTCCTGAATTTCTTCGGCGGCAACATCGTCGAGTGCCTTCATGGAGAGACTGAGTTTGCCGTCTTTGATGGCAATGACTTTTACTTTGACTTTATCGCCGACTGCCAGAACTGCGGACGGATGTTTGATGCGTTTGGCGCAGATCTGGGAGATGTGGACGAGGCCGGAGAGGCCGTTTCCGAGGCTGATGAAGGCGCCGTATGGCTGCAGGCTCTCAACGGTTCCTTCGGTGACGAGGCCGACTTCTACGTTGGAGATTTTCTCTTTGCGCTCTTCGTCTGCTTTCTCGCGGAGAATTTCGCGGGCGGAGAGGATCAGGCGGTCTTTTTCTTTGTCGAGGTCAAAAACCTGTACCTGAATGTCTTTGTTTAAGTATTCATTCAGATCTTCCACGTAGTTCAGGGAGAGTTTGGAAGCCGGGATGAAGCCGCGGATTCCTTCGACGTAAGCGATAACACCGGCGTTTACGATTCCTTTGACTTTTACATCCAGTACGGTTTTCTCTTCTTTGTACTGTGCGAGTTTTTCCCATGCGAGGATATCGTTTGCCTCTGCGCGGGAGAGAAGAATGTTGCCGTGGCCGTCGTCTTTGCGGATCACGGTTGCGGTGATTTCGTCACCGACCTGAACAGCGTCTTTTAAGGAGAAGCCAGGCTCGTTGCTGAAGTCCTCGGCGCGGATGACGCCCTCTGCGTAGTATTTCAGATCGAGAATCACCTCTTTTTCATCTACGGAGATGACGGTTCCGGTGAGCATGTCGCCTTCCTCAATTTTTTTGAAGGAAGCTTCCAGCTCTGCGGAGAAGTCATCCATGGTTAATTTTTCTTCTGACATAATGAAACACCCCTTTTTCGTAAGAATAACAGGAAAACGAGAGGAAAATTGTGGATTTATGAAAAAATCGGGTTCAATTTTGCACGTTTTTCTATCTGCGTTTATCTTAACATAAAAGATTTTCTTTGACCAGATGAAAAAAGGATGGTAATATGTGTGTAGTCGTTACCAAAATTACTGAGACGCGCACTTGCTGCGCGGCTGCAGGAGAAAGTGATTCAGGTGGCCGCCCGGAACTTCGCGGAGCGAATTTGCATGTGCAGGGCGGCGGTTACTGGTCACGAAGTGAGCAGTAACTGTAGTCGTTACAAAAAAAGAAGTAAAACTACCGGGACGAACTTACTGTATACCACAAACATACAGAAGGGAGGAGTACTATTATGAAATCAAATTCAAGAGTTTATGTAATTGGACATAAAAATCCGGATACGGATTCGATCTGTTCGGCGATTGCCTATGCGGATATCAAGAACAGGACAGATAAAACCAAAACCTACATGGCGCGGCGTGCCGGTCAGATCAATGAGGAGACCGAGTATGTACTGAAGCGCTTTGGCGTGCGCGCACCGGGGTATCTGCCGAATGCGGGAACGCAGGTAAAGGAAATTGAAATCCATGAGGTGCCGAGCGTACCGGGCACGATTTCCGTGAAGAAAGCGTATTCCATGATGAAAAACAACAACGTGGTCACACTGCCGATTACTTCGCCGGACAATGATCTGCAGGGCGTGATTACGGTCAGTGATATCGCAGAATCCTATATGGATTCTTATGACAGCCATGTCATGTCACTGGCAAGGACGCAATACCGCAGTATCGCGGATACGTTGGATGGTTCGGTTATTGTCGGAAATGAACATGGTTATTTTATCCGCGGAAAAGTCGTTGTCGGCGCATTCCATCCGGATACGATGGAGAACTACATCGAAAAAGATGACCTTGTCATTCTCGGAAACCGTGCGGAGGACCAGCTCTGTGCAATCGAGATGGATGCAAGCTGCATTATCGTCGGACTTGGCGCAAAGGTGACGAAAACGATTCAGAAATTTGCAGAGGAAAAATGCTGTGTGATCATCAGCAGTCCGCATGACACGTATACGATTGCGCGTCTGATTAACCAGAGTATTCCGGTCAAATATCTGATGCGCAGAAGCAATCTGATCACGTTCAACACCGAAGATTTCCTCGATGATATCAAAGAAGTTATGAAAAATCAGAGACACCGCGATTTCCCGATTCTGAACAAGAAAGGAAAATATGTGGGAACGATTTCCCGTCGGAACCTGATCGGAAATGCAGGAAAGAAACTGATTCTCGTCGATCACAATGAGGAATCACAGGCGGTCGATAACGTCAAAGAGGCGGAGATTCTCGAGATCATCGACCATCATCGTCTGGGATCACTTGAGACGATGGCGCCGGTTATGTTCCGCAATGAGCCGGTGGGCTGCACGGGAACGATTATGTATGAAATTTATAAGGAAAAAGAGCTGGAGATCGCGCCGAACATCGCAGGACTGCTCTGCGCAGCCATCATTTCCGATACGCTGATGTTCCGGTCGCCGACGTGTACGTTTCTTGACAAAGCGGCAGCAGAGGCACTGGCGGACATTGCAGGCATCAGCATTCCGGAGTTTGCATCCGAAATGTTCCGTGCAGGAAGCAACCTGAAAGATAAATCACCGGAAGAAATTTTCTACCAGGATTTCAAAAAATTCATCATGGGCGATGTTACGTTTGGTGTCGGCCAGATTACATCCCTCGATGCGGGCGAGCTGGAATCCATCAAGGAACAGCTTCTGCCGCAGATGGAAAGCGAGTGCGGAAAACACGGCATCGAGATGGTATTCTTTATGCTGACCAATATTATAGAAGAATCTACAGAGCTTCTGTATTATGGAAGCGGGGCAAAGGAAGTCATCGAAAAAGCTTTTGAAGATCTTCCGGTCAACGAGGTCAGCTGCGAGCTGAAGGGTGTTGTATCGAGAAAGAAACAGCTGATTCCGGCATTTATGATGGCGCTGCAGAATCAGTAAAAACAGAAAAAATAAAAAAGCGTGGTTCCGGGCCTGAAAACAGATCCGGGGCACGCTTTTTTCGGTCATAAAAGAGTGAAAAAGAGGAAAGGAAAGAAATAAGAATGGGAAAACAGACATGGAAAGCGGGAAATATGCTGTATCCGCTGCCGGCGGTCATGGTGTCGGTGCGCGGAAAGAACGGGGAGGACAACATCATCACCGTTGCCTGGGCCGGCACGGTGTGTACGAATCCTCCGATGGTATCGATCTCGGTGCGGCCGGAACGCTACAGCTATCAGATGATCAAAGAGAGCGGTGCGTTCGTCATCAACCTGACGACGGAGGACCTCTGCTATGCGACCGACTACTGCGGCGTGCGCTCGGGAAGAGATGTGGATAAGTTCAAAGAGATGAAACTGACGAAAGTCGAGGCGGAGGAGATTTCCGCACCGATGATCGGGGAGTCGCCGGTTAATATCGAGTGTAAAGTGGAGCAGGTGCTCGAACTGGGCTCGCATCACATGTTTCTTGCAAAAGTTGTGGCTGTCCATGCGGATGAGGCATACATGGATGAGCGCGGCCGCTTCGATCTGAACCGCGCGAAACCGATTGTGTATTCCCACGGAGAGTACTTTGGAATCGGGAAAAAGCAGGGAACCTTTGGCTGGAGCGTGAAGAAAAAATCGAAAACACCTAATATAAAAACAAAAAACCGCAGCTAATCTTTATTTTCTAAAGCATCAGCACGCGAAATTTTATAGTACTTTCGGTAAAAATATACAAAATCGACAAAAATACTGGGTAAATATTAGAAAACGCTACAAAATCATGATTTATTAGGAATTTTTTGCGTGAAATATTGCAAAAACCGGATATTTTATGCTATAATATCAACCAATCGTTGACCTTATAAAATTAAGTGTTCCGGAGGACGGGAGAATCCACCGGAGACGCGAGAGAGTGCGGAAATGATTTTCTCCACGCTTTAAGGCTGATGAGAACCGCAGATGGATCTTTTAAAGAAATCTTTCTGCACTACATTAAGGGAGAAATTTCAAGGAGGAAACTAACATGTCATACGTAGATGAGGTTATTGAGTCCGTAGTTGCAAAAAACCCAGCTGAGCCGGAATTCCATCAGGCAGTCAAAGAGGTTCTGGAATCTCTTCGCCCTGTTATTGAAGCAAACGAGGAAAAATACAGAAAAGTTGCTCTTCTGGAGAGAATGGTAGAGCCAGAGCGTCAGATCAAATTCCGTGTGCCGTGGGTAGACGATAAAGGACAGGCTCATGTAAACACCGGATATCGTGTACAGTTTAACAGTGCAATCGGACCTTACAAAGGAGGAATCCGTCTGCATCCTTCTGTAAATATTGGTATTATCAAATTCCTGGGATTCGAGCAGGTATTCAAAAACTCACTGACCAGCCTTCCGATCGGCGGAGGTAAAGGTGGTTCTGACTTCGATCCGAAAGGAAAATCTGACAGAGAGATCATGGCATTCTGCCAGAGCTTTATGACAGAGCTTTGCAAATATATCGGCGCAGACACCGACGTACCGGCTGGTGACATCGGAACAGGCGCAAGAGAGATCGGCTTCATGTTCGGACAGTACAAGAGAATCCGCGGCGTATACGAAGGCGTTCTGACTGGTAAAGGTTTAAGCTACGGCGGATCTTTAGCAAGAACAGAGGCTACCGGATACGGACTGCTGTACCTGACCCAGGAGCTGCTGAAACTGAACGGCATCGACATCGCAGGCAAGACCGCTTGTGTATCCGGTTCCGGAAACGTTGCAATCTATGCAATCGAGAAAGCTACTCAGCTTGGTGTGAAAGTTCTCACCTGCTCTGACTCCAACGGATGGGTTTACGATCCAGACGGAATCGATGTAGCTGCATTAAAAGAGATCAAAGAAGTAAATCGTGCCCGTCTGACCGAGTACAAGAAATATCGTCCAAACTCTGAGTACCACGAAGGACGCGGCGTATGGGTTGTAAAAGCAGACCTTGCTCTTCCTTGCGCAACTCAGAACGAGCTGCTGCTTGAGGATGCAAAAGCACTTGTTGAGAACGGATGCACTGCAGTATGCGAGGGCGCTAACATGCCTACTACTCTGGAAGCAACCAAATATCTGCAGGAGCACGGCGTAATCTTCGCACCTGGAAAAGCTGCAAATGCAGGTGGTGTTGCAACATCCGCACTCGAGATGTCCCAGAACTCCGAGCGTCTGTCCTGGACCTTCGATGAAGTTGATGCAAAACTGAAAAATATCATGATCAACATCACACACAACATGGTTGATGCTGCAAAACGTTACGGCCATGAGGGCGACTATGTTATGGGCGCTAACATCGCAGGCTTTGAGAAAGTAGCTGACGCTATGATGGCTCAGGGAATCTGCTAATCTGATTTTGAGAAATCCAAAGGGATCTCCGGTTAAGACCGGGGGTCCCTTTTTGCATAAAAGATAGAAGAAACACAGAAAAATAACGAAAATTACAGTGTACAAAAAACATTACATTTTGCAACGAGACTAGACAGAAGAAATAGACTTTCACGCGGTACCGTGTGAATAAAACGACAGAATATGCGAGTAAGTTGTATTATTATGCATGAATGCAATATACAGGTAAGATAAAAACGTAAGAAAAACGTAAGAAAAAAGATGTTTTATGTTCAGAAATAGAGCGTATAGTAAACAAAAATAATGCAAAAATAATGAAAAGCAGAAGTTGACAAGAGCTTGCGCGAGAAATATAATTATTTATGTATTGATAAAGAACTTGTTTGCATTAATATGTAATGAATTTGCATACAGGGAAGAGGAAGAGAAGATGACATTAAAAGATTGCTACATGCAGATGGGAGCAGATTACGAGGAAACCGTTCAGCGGCTTCGCAGTGAATCTCTAATTCAGCGGATCATTTTAAAATTTCCGCAGGATCCGAGCTATCAGGAGCTTTGCCAGGCACTGGCGGACGGAAATATTGAGGTTGCATTCCGTGCAGCTCATACATTAAAAGGCGTGTGCCAGAATCTTGGTTTTAAAAATCTGTACGAGCCAAGCGCCGAGCTGACCGAGCGGTTAAGACCGCTGCAGGAGACCGAGACGGATGATCTGATGCAGAAGGTGACGGAAGAATATAACCGCACCGTAAAAGCGATTGAGGATTTCCAGAACGCTTAAATTGAAGGAAGAAAACAAGGAGGCATTGATCTGTGAGATGAGGAACACAGACCGGTGTCTCCTTTTTATGGAATTCTGTACAAGATGCGGGTTGACGGGAAAAAAGAAACATGATAATCTTTTTACATAAAAGCACAGCTTATGAAGAAGACTTGTTTAAAAAGAAAAACTTATAAGTATCTATAAGAAAAAACAAGGACGCTTTGCCGGAAAAATTCCGGCTGTGCAGGGCATATTCCATACCGAAAGGCAAGGCAGCCCAAATCTACAAAAGCAGGAGAAAAGCAATGAAAAAAGAAAAAAGTTCAGCTATGGGAACCCCGTACACCTTTGAAGGACGGATTCCGCTGAAGCAGGCGATTCCGCTTGGATTGCAGCATGTAATGGCGATGTTCGTAGGAAACCTCACCCCGCTTCTGATCATCATGGGAGCGTGCGGTCTGACGGCGGATGCGGGCTACGGTGCACTTCGTACGGCTCTTTTGCAGAATGCAATGACAGTAGCCGGTATTGTAACACTGGTACAGATGTTTTCGATTGGACCGATCGGCGGTAAAGTGCCGATTGTTATGGGTACATCTTCTGGATTCCTCGGCGTATTCAAGAGCGTGACAGCCGTGCTGGGACAGGGCGCGCTGACGTACGGCGCTATCCTTGGTGCGACAATTGTCGGCGGTCTGTTTGAGGGCGTGCTTGGCGTCTGTTTAAAGCCGCTTCGTAAATTTTTCCCGTCGGTTGTTACCGGCTGCGTCGTTATGGCGATCGGTCTTTCGCTGATTCCGGTTGGAATCAATTATCTCTGCGGCGGTTCCGGAACGAACGATTACGGTTCCATACAGAACCTGTTCCTTGGCATGGTCGTTCTGATTGTAACGCTGGCACTGAAGCACTTTACAAATCCGAAGGGAATCTTAAGTACGGCTTCAATTCTGATCGGTATTTTAGTCGGCTACGTGGTAGCTATTATTATGACCATGGTTCTGCCGCATACCGGAACGGCGGTTCTTGAGGATGGAAGCACTGTTTCCTATACATATTCCTGGGTTGTCAATTTCCAGCAGGTAAAAGATGCGTCCTGGTTCGCGCTCCCTGGTATTGCAGGCTTTGGAAAACTGGCTGAGGTAAAACCAGTCTTCCGTGTGGAGGCAATTCTCCCGGTAGCGATCATGTTCATCGTAACAACCGTTGAGACGGTCGGCGATATCTGCGCCTGCGTAGAGAGCGGTATGGACCGCGAGGCAACCGATTCTGAGCTTTCCGGCGGTATCATCTGCGACGGTCTCGGATCCAGCTTTGCAGCAGCACTTGGCGTTCTCCCGAATACTTCTTTTGCACAGAACGTCGGCATTATTTCGATGACAAAAATCGTAAACCGTATGGCACTTTCCTGCGGAGCCATTTTCCTGATCCTCTGCGGACTCTGCCCGAAGATTGCAGCATTTGTATCCATTATGCCGCAGTCCGTACTCGGCGGTGCAGCCGTTATGATGTTTGCGTCAATTCTGGTTTCCGGTATCCAGCTCATCACAAAAGAGCCGATTACGAGCCGTGAGATCACGATCGTTTCTGTTGCACTGGGTCTTGGCTACGGCCTTGGTTCCACAGCGGGAGCAACTTCTGAGCTTCCTTATTATATCCAGCTGATTTTCGGCGGCTCCGGTATTGTTCCGGCAGCTGTTGCGGCGATTGTACTGAATATTATTATTCCAAAAGAGAAGAAAAAAGCAGAATAAAGAACAAAAAAAGAAAAAGAACCTCTTATGTTTCCGGAAAGAAGTATTTCCGGGGAGAGATAAGAGGTTCTTTTTTATTGTGCTGCCCGGCATTCGGAGGGAACTGCCGGTAGAAGGCTCTGCAGGTAAAATGTCTGAAAATACGAGAAATATACAAAATGACGGAAAAAGCACAAAAAATCCGTCAATAGATAAAAGAATAACGAAAAAGAAAAAGTCAAGATTGACTATAAATTTTAAAATAGTGTACAAAATCGACAATATGAATTAAAAAAACGAAATAAATTGTGAAAAATACATAAAAAATGCTTGTCAAAACGGGTGGAAGAGAGGTGTAATTATTGCATAAAAAAGTGTGACGAAAATGTGAAAGTTTTAGGCAAAACGTATGATTAAAAACAATGGATTCTTCGTAAGCCTGGACAAAAGCAACAACGGAGCACGCAAAAAGAACGTAAATCACAAGGAGGACACCAAATGAAAAAGAAAGTAATTTCTGCATTACTGGCAAGCACCATGATCGTAAGCCTGGTAGCATGTGGCAGCACTGGAGGAGACAGTTCTGACACAAACAGCAAGAGCAGCGGCACAACAGCATCAAGTACGGCAGGCGGCGATGAAGCAAAGGATACCTCATCGGACAGCGGCTCCGGCGATGCAGCAGGTTCTGGTGACTGGGTTGCAGCAGCTGATGAAGCAGATGATGCAGTACCGGGTGAA
The DNA here is from genome assembly GCF_003481425.1 of Blautia sp. OM06-15AC. Classification (NCBI taxonomy): domain Bacteria; kingdom Bacillati; phylum Bacillota; class Clostridia; order Lachnospirales; family Lachnospiraceae; genus Blautia; species Blautia sp. OM06-15AC. Next base: position 15,041 of record NZ_QULD01000016.1, read on the forward strand.
AATGACGATCGTGCGTTTGCAAAATTTGATCATGTCGTAGAAGTACATTATGGATATCAGATCGACCCGAAGGATACCACACTTCCGGACGGCGATTCCGTAGATAACAACCAGTACACCAGATACCTTCTGGATAACTACAACATCAAAGTTGTCTGCGACTGGACTGCAGGTAATGCATCTGACTTCCAGCAGAAAGTATCTCTGGCAATCGCATCTGCTTCCCTTCCGGATGCAGTCGTTGCACCAACCCGTAACTACCTGGTACAGGCAGCAAGAGCAGATCTTCTTGCAGACCTCTGGCCGGAGTTCAACCAGTACGCATCCAAACAGGTAAAAGAAATCATCGAGACTACCGAAGGACGTGCGATCAACAATGCAACCGTAGACGGAACCTTCTGTGCACTGCCAAACATATCGGTAGATACCGATGGTGTTTACCTGTACTTTATCCGTCAGGACTGGCTGGATCAGTTAGGACTGGAAGTTCCGAAGACCGTAGATGAACTCGGCGAAGTAACTCAGAAATTTAAAGACGCAGGTCTCAGCCCGGATTATGCAATCGCAGGTATTGATAACGGCGGAAGAACCTACTCCAACTTCCTGAACTCCTCCAACAACGGATACGGTTTCGATGCTGTATATCAGGCATTCAATGCAACACCGGGGTATTTTCTGAAAGATGATTCCGGCGAACTGTACTGGGGAACTACAACAGATGAAATGAAAGAAGCCCTTACCACCTTACATGACTGGTATGAAAAAGGCCTCATCAACCCGGAGGTTGGAACCACAACCAACGGCGACAATGCAAACAATGTTAAGAACGGAACCTGCGGTATCTTCATGGGACCATGGTGGAGCCTTGGATACGGAAACCCGGATTCCTTCCGTAACGATAACAATGCAAACTGGCAGGCATATCCGCTGTACACCAAAGACGGTGAGTGGAATATTCATATGAAAGACGTTGGAACCACTTATACTATGGTAAACAAAAACGCATCGGATGATGTGAAGAAAGCCATTGTTATCATGAACAACGTACTCGTTCGTGATGAGTCTACCTTCGATACTTCTGTAGCAATCGGCTGGTATCCGCTGCGTAACACCATGGCAGCTACCGACGAGTGCGAGTATGAGTATGATGCACTGATGGGAATCATCAAAGGCGAAGCAAGCGCAGATGATTATCAGCAGGGCGGAAGCAAATTCAACGGTCTGTATAAGAACCTGGTAAACGATGCCGCAACTCTGAAAGACGTTATCTCTGAGGACTATGACGGATCCAGAGATCTGGCAGTAACCGATATGGATGTCAACACCAACAACGGACAGTTCAACAGATTCTATGCACTGCTGATTGGTGATCGTCCATACGCAACACTTGAGCCGGATCACAAGATCTATTCTGAACTGTACTACACCATCGACGGAATGGATACCTACTGGACCCAGATTTCTGACCTGGAAGACAAGAGTATCCTTCAGTTCATCACTGGTGCGAAGAGCCTTGACGAGTGGGATCAGTTCTGCACCGACTGGCATGTACAGGGTGGTGATCAGATCCTTGAGCTGGTAAAAGATTACCTGGCTGAGTAACTAATGTAAATGTATGATGTGGAGGGTGGGGTACAGGAAAGCCTGTACCCCACTACTTTAAAAAAATGACATCAAAGGAGGAGCTTACCGTGAAGAAGAAAAAAGGCCATCTCGGGCTGTCAAATTCCTTTCACTATACGTTAATGGTTCTGCCGGGTTATGTCTGGCTGTTTATGTTTTCTATCGTTCCGATGGTTGGTATTGTAATGGCATTCCAGGATTACAATCCGAGCAAAGGATGGTTCGGCTCTCCGTGGGTAGGTTTGAAATGGTTTAAATACCTGACCGTTATCCCGGATGCAAAACGGGCACTTGTCAATACTCTGATTATTGCAATCGCAAAGGTTATCCTGAATATCATCATTCCGCTGGTGTTCGCACTGCTGCTGAATGAGGTAAAGAATATGAAGTTCAAAAAGACGGTTCAGACGATCGTATATCTGCCGCACTTCGTATCCTGGGTTATCCTTGCAAACATCATCACCAATATCCTTGGCGCAAACGGAATTTTCAACACGGTCCGCAGCGCAATGGGTGCAACGGATACCGTTCTTCCGATGACCATGCCTAGCATCTTCCGTCAGTTACTGATCGGAACTGATGTATGGAAAGAGTTCGGTTACAACGCAGTTATTTATCTTGCAGCGCTGACCGGCATCAGCCCGAGCCTTTACGAGGCAGCCGCAATCGACGGCGCAAGCCGCTGGAAACGTGTATGGCACATCACCATCCCGGGACTGGTTCCGACCATCGTTCTTCTGACCACACTGGCAATGGGCAACGTTCTGAATGCAGGTTTCGACCAGGTATTCAACATGTACAACCAGCTGGTTATTGAAACTGGTGATATCATCGATACATACGTATACCGTATTGGTATTACAAACATGCAGTTCTCGCTGGCTACTGCAGCAGGTCTCTTTAAATCTGTTGTCAGCTTCGTGCTGGTTGTTACTTCTTATGTTTGTGCTTACAAGTTTGCTGATTACAAGATTTTCTAAGGAGGGCAGAAATTATGATAGAAAGCAAGAGTTTTGGCAGCAAAGCGTTTAAAGTCATAAATGCTATCATCCTGATTCTCCTGGCATTCAGCTGTTTTTATCCGTTATGGTATACGTTCTGCGTATCTATTTCTTCAAAAGCAGCCGCTGAGGGTGGTCTTGTAACGATTTACCCGATCGGATCAAACGTAAAATCCTACAGCCTGATTATGGGTGATTCCGCATTCTGGAATTCCTTCTGGATTTCCATCAAGCGAGTTGTGATTGGAACCATATGGACCATGGTTGTCCTGATTATGATGTCCTATCCGCTGGCAAAGAGCAAAACAGAGTACAAACCGAGAAATGTCCTGATGTGGATCCTGGTATTCTGTATGCTGTTCAATGGTGGTACCATTCCGTGGTTCATCACCGTTAAAAATTATGGTATGATCGATACGATGGCAGCACTGGTTCTGGCTGGTTCTGTTCCGGTATTCAACGTACTCCTGATGATGAACTTCTTCCGCGGCATCCCGGGAGACCTCGAGGAGGCAGCCCGTGTAGACGGCGCCGGCCCGTGGCGTATCCTGTGGCAGATTGTAGTTCCGTGTTCCAAACCGGTTATCGCAACCATCGTCCTGTTTACATCCGTTGGTTACTGGAACGAGTATTTCCAGGGCCTGGTATTAATGAACAAAGAGACGAACTATCCGTTACAGACCTACATCCGTCAGATCTCCGTTCAGATCCCGGTAGGCGTAACCCTGACTGCAGAGCAGTATCAGCAGTTAGCACAGAACTCCAACAAATCACTGGAGGCAGCAAAGGTATTTATCGCCCTTGTTCCTATGCTGATTGTATATCCGTTCCTGCAGAAATACTTCGTAACCGGTATTACACTGGGAGCAGTAAAAGAATAAGAGAAAACGCAGAAAAAACGGCTTCTGAATCGAAACAGGAAGCCGCTTTTTTGCGCTTTTTTTCTTGCGTCCGGGGAGAAAACAGCGTAAGATAAAAAGGTATTGAGGTGAAAAACAAAATGTTTCTGGAGGGGATTTTATCATGAAAATACTTACATTCGGAGAACTGATGCTGCGTTTAAAAACACCGGAGCATCTGAAAATACTGCAGGCAGATACCTTTGAAGCCAGTTACGGCGGCGCGGAGGCGAACGTCGCGGTTTCTCTGGCAACACTCGGGAACGATGTTTCCTACGTGACAAAAGTGCCGGAGCACCAGGTCGGACAGGCGGCCATCAATGAAATCCGCCGGTTCGGTGTGGATACGACCCGTGTTCTGCGGGGCGGCGGCCGCGTCGGTATTTACTATTTTGAAAAGGGAACCAACATCCGACCGACGAGCGTGGTTTATGACCGCGCCTACAGCGCGATCGCGATGGCAGAAGCGGAGGAGTTTGACTGGGAAAAACTGCTCGAGGGCGTGGATCTCTTTTATTTCTCCGGTATCACGCCGGCCATCAGCTGCGAGATCGAAAAGACGCTGGAGATCGCTCTTATGCTCTGCAAAGAGAAAAAAATTCAGGTGGTATGTGATCTCAACTACCGCGGAAAAATGTGGTCAGCAAAGGACGCACAGCGCGTCATGCGCCGTCTGATGTCTTACGTGGATGTCTGCATTGCAAATGATGAGGACTTTGAATCATCGCTTGGCATTCCGGCGTATGATGGAGATATATCGCGCGGCATTGAACAGATCGAGTCTTACAAAGAGGGCATGCTGGAAATTCAGAAACAGTTCCCGAACTGTAAAGCAGTTGCGAGCGTGCTGCGCAATCTCTACACCGTGGAGGACGGCGACTGGATGGGAATTTACCTGAAAGACGGAAAATTCTATGAGAGCCCGGTTCACAAAGTACACAGCTTTGAGGCAGTCGGAGCCGGTGATGCGTTTGGTGCAGGACTGATTCACGCGATGGCGCATGATTTTGCGCCGCAGAGAACCATCGATTTTGCGATTTCTGCAAGCGTCTTAAAGCTGATGATTCAGCACGATGCCAATGTGGCGAGCGAAACAGAGATCGAGCAGATCATGAAGCAGGGCGGAACGAATCTGCAGAGATAGGATAGAGAAAAATTTACGAGACAGCAGGAGGAATAAATCTTGAATAAACGGAATATTATCTTAATAGGAATGCCGGGAGCCGGCAAAAGCAGCGTTGGCGTTATCCTTGCAAAGGCTTTGGGGTATGAGTTTATTGATACGGATCTTGTGATTCAGCATCGGGAGAAACGTCTTCTGCGCGAGATTATTGCAGATGAGGGAAATGAAGGCTTTCTTGCGATTGAGAATGAGGTCAATGCGACTCTGGAAGCCGATGAAAGCGTCATTGCACCGGGCGGCAGTGCCATTTACGGAAAAGAGGCGATGGAGCATTTTAAAGAAATTGGAACCATCGTTTACCTGAAGCTGTCGTATGAGGATCTGGCGAAACGTCTCGGAAACCTGAAGGGACGCGGCGTCGTGCTGAAAGAGGGCCAGACGCTGAAGGATCTTTACGATGAGAGAAGTAAATTATATGAGCAGTATGCCGAGATTACGGTTGACGAGAGCGGAAGGGATATCCAGGGCACGATCCTGGCGCTCCGCGAGCAGATCGGCATGTAAAACAGAATTGGTGGAATATTCAGGGAAATTTTGAAAACATACGATTATATCATAATAAGGGAAATGTTCTGATAGTTAGAAATTACATATAACGTTTCTCTGAATATTCCTGACCGGAAACGATGGAAAAAGACGGAAATAGCACAGAATGTATTAAAATTGATTTACAAAGTATTAGATTTGAGTTAAGATAAGGGGAGACTGAAAAATAACTGCGGGGAGCAGTGCGTTTCAGCGTATCTGGAGTGTGTAAAAAAACAGGAAAAAGACTTTGATTCGTTAGATATTGGATAAAACACACTCGTTAAGTATGAGAAAGAAAATTTGAGGTGAATATATGGAACAGTATGTCATCAGAGGTGGAAATCCTCTTGTGGGCGAAGTGGAAATCGGGGGAGCAAAAAACGCGGCGCTTGCAATTCTTACGGCAGCAACGATGACCGATGAGACGGTCCTGATCGAAAACCTGCCGGATGTCAGTGATATTAATGTACTTCTGGAAGCAATCGCAGAGATCGGAGCCACCGTGGACCGCATCGACCGCCATACCGTGCGGATCAATGCAGCAACCATCGGAGATCTGAGCGTTGATTATGAATATATCAAAAAAATCCGTGCGTCTTATTATCTTTTAGGCGCGCTGCTTGGAAAATACAAAAGAGCGGAAGTTCCGCTTCCGGGCGGATGTAACATTGGAAGCCGTCCGATCGACCAGCATTTAAAGGGATTCCGCGCACTCGGTGCTGAGGTAAGCATCCGTCATGGCGCAATCGTGGCAAGTGCGGCAGATCTGCATGGAAGCCACATTTTCCTGGATATGGTTTCCGTTGGAGCCACCATCAACATCATGATGGCAGCTTCGATGGCAAGAGGAAATACAACGATTGAGAATGCAGCGAAAGAGCCGCACGTTGTCGATGTGGCGAACTTCCTGAACAGCATGGGAGCAAACATCAAAGGAGCAGGAACCGATGTGATCCGGATCAAGGGTGTCGATACCCTGCACGGAACCAGCTATGCGGTCGTACCAGATATGATCGAGGCAGGTACGTATATGTTTGCAGCAGCAGCTACAAAGGGCGATGTGCTGATTAAAAACGTGATTCCAAAGCATCTGGAAGCAACAACCGCAAAGCTCGAGGAGATTGGCTGCGACGTAGAAGAGTTTGACGATTCCATCCGTGTGAGCGCAAGCAAACGTCTGGGCAGAACACACGTAAAGACACAGCCGTATCCGGGTTACCCGACCGATATGCAGCCGCAGATTGCGGTTACACTGGCACTGGCAAACGGTACGAGTATTGTAACAGAGAGTATTTTTGAAAATCGTTTTAAATATGCGGATGAGCTGGCACGTATGGGCGCCTGTATTAAAGTAGAAGGCAACACGGCGATCATTGACGGCGTAGAAAAATTTACCGGAGCAGAGGTTTCCGCACCGGATCTTCGCGCCGGAGCAGCACTTGTTATTGCAGGTCTTGCAGCAGAGGGTGTTACCGTGGTGGATGATATTGTATACATTCTGCGCGGATACGAGGACTTCGACGGAAAGCTCCGTGGACTCGGCGCTGAAATTGAGCGTGTGAATAATGCAAAGGACATCCAGAAATTCCGGTTAAGAGCGTAAAAACAGTATAAAACAAATGTTGACAAAAAGGACGGTCCAATAAAAGGTACCGTTCTTTTATTTTACTTTATTGCGAAAAAATTGGCTTAAATTTTACTACTATTATTGTGAATTATTTTTTACCTTTCAAAGCTGAGGCGGTCAGTGTTGGTAAAAAAAGATATTTAAAAAGGTACAAATTTATATCGGAAATGAGGAACGTCCGAATATAGAAAATTACCTTTCCTCTGTGCAGATGGGATTGTGGATGCCATTATCCAGAGCGCACGGTAAAACACCGCGGGAACCATGGCAGTATGGAGATATGGCATTAAAAGAAGTAAAAAAATGGATTAACTTCAGACATCGACTTGTGCCATATCTTTATCACGCAGCCTGCCAGAGTCATCAGTCTGGTATTCCAATGATTCGTCCGCTTGTGATGGAATATCCGAAAGATCCAATCGCAAAGATACAGAATCTGTCTTATATGCTTGGTGATGCATTGCTTATTTCACCCGGATTTGACAGAGATGAATATGAACTGTATCTTCCGGAAGGCCGGTGGCAGGATATTGAAAGTAAAGAAGTATTGCATGTGCCTGCACAACTATGGAAACAGGAAGATCTTGAATTTATGACATTTCAAAAAAAAGATGTTGATTAGCTATTGTGCACAAAATAGATGCATAAGAATGTGAAAAATGGATAAAAAGAAAAAAGCTGAAATCATAAGAACTGACTTGACAAAAGAGATTTATCTGTGCTATATTCAACTACAGTTGTAGTGTGTAACTCGATTTTTGGAGGCATTAACTATACATAACAGGAATTGTTTATGTGGGTTAGTGTCTCTTTTTTGTACTCTGTTTTAGAAAAAGAGTACAGACCGGCTAAAAAGATGCAAAACCGCAGAAACTCTTCTTGTAAAAAGTATAAACTACACAAGGAGTAAAAAAATGAAGGACAAAATTTTTAGTGTTCTGCAGCGAGTGGGAAGAAGCTTTATGCTCCCGATCGCAATTCTTCCGGTAGCCGGACTTTTACTGGGAATCGGAAGCTCATTTACCAATGCAACCACGATTGAAACGTATGGGCTGACAAGCTTGCTCGGCAACGGCACAATTCTTCATGCGCTGTTGGTGATCATGAACAAAGTAGGAAGTGCGGTGTTTGATAACCTGCCTCTGATTTTTGCGGTAGGTGTTGCAATTGGTATGGCAAAGAAGGAAAAAGAGGTTTCTGCCCTGTCAGCCGTTATTGCATATTTCGTTATGAATACAGCGATTAACGCAATGCTGACTATTACGGGTCAGATTCTGGAAAACGGAGAAATTGCAGAATCCGTTCTGGAAGGAACCATCACTTCTGTCTGCGGTATTCAGTCGCTGCAGATGGGTGTGTTTGGCGGTATTATTGTCGGTCTTGGAGTCGCAGCACTTCATAATCGATTTTACCGGATCCAGCTTCCGAATGCACTTTCTTTCTTTGGAGGTACTCGTTTTGTACCGATTATTTCTACGATCGTCTATATGTTTGTGGGAATTTTAATGTATTTTGTATGGCCGGTTGTACAGAACGGCATTTATGCGCTGGGTGGCCTGGTAACCGGCTCCGGTTATGTCGGAACGCTGATTTTCGGTCTGATTAAACGGGCACTGATTCCATTTGGTCTGCATCACGTATTTTATATGCCGTTCTGGCAGACGGCAGTCGGAGGTACCATGGAAGTGGCAGGACAGATGGTGCAGGGCGGACAGAATATTTTCTTCGCACAGCTTGCGGATTCTGCGAATATCGCACATTTCAGTGCAGATGCAACGAGATATTTCTCCGGAGAATTTATTTTTATGATTTTCGGACTTCCGGGAGCGGCACTTGCCATGTACCATTGTGCGAAACCGGAGAAGAAAAAAGCAGCAGGCGGTCTGCTTCTTTCCGCAGCACTTGCGTGTATGGCAACCGGTATCACAGAACCGCTGGAATTCTCGTTCCTGTTTGTTGCACCGGCGTTGTTTGTCGTGCAGGTTATTCTTGCGGGAACAGCTTATATGATCGCACACATCCTGAATATCGCAGTAGGTCTTACCTTTTCCGGCGGACTTCTGGACTTCTTCCTGTTCGGTATTCTGCAGGGAAATGAAAAGACAAGCTGGATGAGGGTGATTCCGGTCGGCATTCTTTATTTCTTCCTGTATTATTTTATCTTCAAATTCATGATTAAAAAGTTTGATTTTAAGACACCGGGTCGTGAGGATGATGATGTGGAAACCAAGCTTTATACGAAAGCAGATGTAAAAGCAAGAAAAGAGGCGCAGAACGATGGGGTGGCATCGGAAGATGCCATGAGTGAAGCAATCACAAAAGGTCTTGGCGGAAAGAAAAATATTTCGGATGTGGACTGCTGTGCAACAAGACTGCGCTGTACTGTTCATGATGCAGCGAGAGTCAGCGATGGTATTTTAAAGGCGACAGGGGCATCTGGCGTTGTGCATAAAGGAAATGGTGTACAGGTTATTTACGGACCGAATGTAACTGTGATAAAATCAAATTTAGAGGATTATCTGGAAAAAGCTCCGAATACGTATGCGGAAGCAGAAAATACACCAACCCAAAAAGAGGCGGAACCGACGCAGGAAACAAAAGAACAGAAGGTTGTGGATACGATTACTGTCTGCAGCCCGATAAGCGGACTGGCAGCCGACCTTTCTACTGCGCCGGATGAAGCGTTTGCGGAAAAGATGATGGGAGACGGCGCTGTTGTGACACCGGAAGATCCTTATGTGCGTGCTCCGGAGGACGGAGAAGTCGCGTTTGTTTTTGACACAAAACATGCGATTGGATTTGTAACCGATTCCGGAGTCAGCCTTCTGATTCATGTCGGAATTGATACAGTAAAACTGAACGGAGAGGGATTTGAGGCACTGGTAGAAAGCGGTCAGACCGTGAAAAAAGGTGATCCGATGCTGAAGCTGGATCTGGAATATCTGAAAACACATGCGCCGTCGGTTACGTCACCGGTTCTTTGCACAGAGCTGGAGGAGAACCAGAGAATCCGTCTTTTGGCAGACGGACCGGTAAAAGCAGGAGATCCTTTATTTGCGATTGAGATTCTCGCGTAAGCTGTGCCTTAAAAACGGGTGAGAAGAATGTACAGGATAGCAAAAACACTGAACCACAATTCATTTATTGGTGTGGAAGAAGGAAATAACCGGGAATATCTGGTCATGGGGAAAGGAATTGCATTTGGGAAAAAAACGGGACAGCGTGTACAGCCGGGAGACGATACCCGCATTTATTCCCTGACGGAGATGACGGAGAGAGGAAATGCCAGAACCATTGTACAGGGCGTTTCTCCGCTCAGCCTGGAGCTGGCGAGTGCCGTGCTTGACGAGGCAGAAAAGGAATTTGGAAAAATTGACCGTTCCATCGTCTTTCCAATGGCAGATCATCTGGATTTTGCTGTCCGGCGGATTCAGAACGGTGAGCAGATCAGCAATCCGCTCACCGACGATATCCGTGTGATGTTTTACAAAGAGTATAAAGTTGCTTCCTGTATCAGGGAGCTTTTAAAAGAACGGCTTCAGATCGAAATTGATGAACATGAAATCGGCTATCTTGCACTTCATGTTCATTCGGCAATTGTGGAGGAAAATGTTTCACAGGCCATGGAAGTGGCAAGAGCAGTCCGGGAGAGCATTTCTTTGGTGGAGCATATCACCGGGCATACCATCGATGTGATGTCGTTGTCGTATAACCGTATGATGAACCATATCCGCTATATGGTTGCAAGAGCGGTCAGTGGGGAAAAACTGAAAGTAAATATGAATGACTACATGTCCGTAAAGTTTCCGAAAGCCTTTCAGGCGGCGAAACGAATCTGTGAGGAGATGGAAAAGAGGCTGAAACTTCCGATGGAGGAGATCGAAATTGGATATCTCGCTATGCACATAGAACGGATTATGGACAGAGAAGAAGGAGAATAAAAGCATGAAATCATTTGAATATACCATTAAAGATGAACTGGGAATCCACGCAAGACCGGCAGGAATGCTGGTAAAGGAGGCAAAAAATTTTGCATCGGAATGCACCATCACAAAAGATGGGAAAACGAAAAAACTGACTCAGCTGATGATGCTAATGTCACTTGGCGTAAAGCAGGGAGATACCGTAACCGTTGCAGCAAACGGAGAGGACGAAGATGCAGCGATTGAGACGCTGAAAGCGTTTTTTGAAGCAAATCTGTAAAAAATACGCTCGGAGGATAAAAAATGCAGTGTTTTCAGGGGAAATCCGTATATAAAGGAATTGTTATGGGACCGGTTGCGGTTCTGAAGAAAAATGATTACCAGGTTAAAAGAGCCCGGATTGAAGATCCGGAAGCAGAAGTGAAGCGTGTGGAAGAAGCCGTGGAGGTTTCGAAAAAACAGCTTGGCAGACTGTATGACAAGGCAGTCCGGGAAGTTGGAGAGGCAAGTGCGGCGATCTTTGAAGTCCATCAGATGATGCTGGAGGATGAGGACTATCTGGAATCAATGGAGAACATGATCCGGACAGAGCTGGTAAATGCAGAATATGCAGCAGCAGCAACCGGCGATAATTTTGCAGAGATGTTTGCAGCTATGGATGATGAATATATGAAGGCACGTTCCGCAGATGTAAAAGATATTTCCGAACGTCTGGTCCGCAATTTAAGCGGTGAGGGAGATAACGACCTGAGTTCTATGGAACCATCTGTTATAGTGGCAGACGATTTAAGTCCGAGTGAAACTGTACAGATGGACAAAGAAAAAATACTTGCGTTTGTGACTGTGCATGGATCTACCAATTCTCATACTGCGATTCTTGCGCGAATGATGAATATTCCGGCATTAATCGGCGTCCCGATGGATTTAAACGGTCTGAAAACAGGCATGACGGCCGTTGTAGACGGTTTTTCAGGTCAGGTTATCTTTGAGCCGGAGGAGGATGTGCGGAAGGAAACCGAAAAAAGAATGCAGGAAGAAGCAGAAAAACAGAAGCTTCTTGAGGAGCTGAAAGGAAAAGAAAATATTACGCCGGATGGCCGTAAGATCAACATCTATGCAAATATCGGCAGTGTTGGTGACCTTGGCTATGTGATGGAAAATGATGCCGGCGGAATCGGACTTTTCCGAAGTGAATTTCTCTATCTTGGAAGAAATGATTTCCCAACGGAGGAAGAACAGTTTCAGGCATATAAACAGGCCGTGCAGACCATGGCAGGCAAAAAAGTGATTATCCGTACGCTGGATATCGGGGCAGATAAGCAGGTAGAATACTTTAATCTTGGAAAAGAAGAAAATCCGGCGCTTGGGTACCGTGCAATCCGGATTTGTCTGAAACAGCCGGAAATTTTTAAAGCGCAGCTTCGCGCATTGTTCCGCGCAGCCGTTTACGGAAACCTTTCTGTCATGTATCCGATGATCACATCAACAGAAGAGGTAGAAAAAATCTACGCAATTGTTGCAGAAGTAGAGGAAGAGCTGAAAAAACAGGAAGTGCAGTATAAAATTCCGGAGCAGGGCATTATGATCGAGACACCGGCTGCCGTGATGATCAGCGACCGTCTGGCGGAAATGGTGGATTTCTTCAGCATCGGAACGAATGACCTGACTCAGTATACCCTGGCGATTGACCGTCAGAATGAGCAGCTGGATGATTTTTACAACCCACACCATGAAGCAGTTCTTCGGATGATTCGCATGGTGGTGGAAAATGCACACAAATGCGGAAAATGGGCAGGAATCTGCGGGGAGCTCGGTGCAGACCTGACATTGACGGAGCAGTTTGTACGAATGGGAGTGGATGAGCTTTCTGTTGCTCCGTCCATGATTCTGAAGCTGCGGAAGGTTGTCCGCGAGATGAAAGCAGAAGAGTAGAAAAAACGATACAGCAGATAAGAAAACTCTCTGTTTTGGAGAGTTTTCTTATCTGTTCACAAATAACAGAAGATACAGCCGAAAAATCAGAAAAAAAGAAAGGATGTTTGGGACAACAGTAAGAAAATGTCTCAAATCCTTTTATTTCCTCTTGACGAATGGCGTATTTTGCGATAGTGTATCAGAGTAGCAAAAAACAAAATCAAAAATTCAGTTGCTTTTCTCTTATTCAGAGTGGTGGAGATACATAGGATCTGTGAAACCACGGCAACCCCCAGACAGAATGGTCTGTACGGGAAGGTGCCAGCCTGAGCGAAATTTTCGAACAATAAGGGGATTTGAACATTACTATTCAGGTCCGCTAAAAATTGCGGATCTTTTTTTACGAAAAAATGTTCAGGGAAAGCCAAAGCCCACGAACGAAAAGCAAAAGAGAAGAGAAGAAAAAAAGGAGAAAAAGAATGGAAAAAAGACTGTTTACTTCTGAGTCTGTAACCGAAGGACATCCGGACAAAATCTGTGATGCCATTTCTGATGCGATTCTGGATGCGCTGCTTGAGCAGGATCCGATGAGCCGCGTAGCTTGCGAAACCTGTACTACAACAGGATACGTTATGGTAATGGGTGAGATTACATCCAACGCACACATTGATTTCCAGCAGGTTGTACGTGATACCGTTCGCGAAATCGGCTACGACCGTGCAAAATACGGATTTGACGCAGATACCTGCGCTGTTGTAACTGCAATTGACAAACAGTCCACCGATATCGCTATGGGTGTAGACAAAGCGCTCGAAGCAAAAGAGAACAATATGAGCGATGAGGAGATCGATGCCATTGGAGCAGGAGATCAGGGAATGATGTTCGGATTCGCAACCAACGAGACCGAAGAGTACATGCCATACCCGATCTACATGGCACACAAACTGGCTCGCCAGCTGACCAAAGTCCGCAAAGACGGTACTTTAACATACCTGCGTCCGGATGGAAAAACACAGGTAACCGTAGAGTACGATGAGAACGGCAAACCGTTCCGTCTTGATGCGGTTGTTCTTTCCACTCAGCATGATCCGGAAGTATCCCAGGAGCAGATTCATGAGGATATCAAAAAATACGTATTCGACGAAATCATTCCGGCAGACATGGTAGATGAGCACACCAAGTTCTTCATCAACCCGACCGGCCGTTTCGTAATCGGCGGACCTCACGGAGATTCCGGTCTGACCGGCCGTAAGATCATCGTAGACACCTACGGCGGATACGCTCGTCACGGCGGCGGAGCTTTCTCTGGAAAAGACTGCACAAAAGTAGACCGTTCTGCAGCTTATGCAGCACGTTACGTAGCAAAGAACATCGTAGCAGCAGGTCTTGCTGATAAATGCGAGGTTCAGCTTTCCTACGCAATCGGTGTCGCTCATCCGACCTCTATCATGATCGACAGCTACGGCACAGGAAAACTGTCCGACAACAAACTGACCGATATCGTTCGCGAGAACTTTGATCTTCGCCCGGCTGGAATCATCAAAATGCTGGATCTGCGCCGTCCGATCTACAAACAGACTTCCGCTTACGGCCACTTCGGAAGAAACGATCTGGATCTGCCGTGGGAGAAACTGGACAAGGTAGAAGACCTGAAAAAATACCTTTAAAACACGGTTGTTCGTACGAACCTTGTGTTTATAGAAAGTTTAGAAAGATTCATCTAAGTTAATGAAAAATCCTCAGGCGTTGTGCTATAATAAATTTAGACTGCGTACTGAGGATTTTTTTCTGTCCTGCGGGCGCGGAAAATACGAAATATGTGTTGGAAAACAGGTGAATTTTATATGGAAAAAAAGAAAAAAAGCATGAAATTACGGACGAGAGTCATCATTTCTTTTTTCATCATCATACTGGTTCCGATTGTGATGTGCGCCTTAACGTTTTACTTTTTTGTAGGGTATAAGACGAAGAGCATTGGTGAAAAATATGGTCTCGCAAACGCAACGTATCGAACCATTTCGAACAATACGCTGCTTTTGAATGCGATGACAGCAGAAGAGTACGACGAGGTGGAGAAGACCGCAAAATCGGATACCTCGATGCTGGAAGAAACGGATTATCTCGCCATTCTGAATGCGAGACTGAAGAAAAAACAGTCGTTTATTGCGGTGTGTGAAAACGGAACCATCATTTACAACGGATCGGCAGAGCTGTCGTCGGAGGAACTGGAAAATGAGCTGCCGAAATACGGCGATCCAGGCGCCAATTCCCAAGGCGGTGTTTATTTCCGAAATGAAAAACAGTGGATGGTCAAACAGGTGGACTATGAGAACGTGGACGGAAAAGAATGCAGTGCGTTTATCGTAACCAAGACAGATCAGATTGCGCCGCAGATTACGGGTATGGCAAGAGAACTTGCTGTTGTGACGGTTCTGATTCTGGTGTTCACCAGCCTTGGCCTGAGCCTTTGGATTTACCGCGGTGTGATCGGCCCGCTCGGACAGCTGAAGAAGGCGACGCAGAACATCAAAGACGGAAATCTTGACTTTACCGTGGAGCCGTGTGGTGTGGCAGAGATCAATGATCTCTGCGAGGACTTCGAGGAGATGCGCATCCGGCTGAAAGAGACGGCGGAGGAAAAGGTTGAGTTCGACAAAGAGAATAAAGAGCTGATCAGCAACATTTCGCATGACCTGAAAACGCCGATTACCGCGGTCAAAGGATATGTGGAGGGCATCATGGACGGTGTGGCGAATACGCCGGAGAAGATGGACCGTTACATCCGCACGATTTACAATAAGGCAAATGAGATGGATCGTCTGATTAATGAGCTGACGTTTTATTCCAAGATTGACACGAACCGTATTCCGTATACGTTTTCAAAAATCCACATCGCAGATTACTTTGATGACTGCGTGGAGGAGCTGAATCTGGAACTTGACGCGCAGCATGTGGATCTGACATACTTTAATTACCTCGAGGACGACCCGGTCGTCATTGCGGATGCGGAGCAGATCAAGCGTGTCATCAATAATATTGTAAGCAATTCCATCAAATATATGGACAAGAGCCATAAGGTCATCAACATCCGTCTGCGCGATGTCGGAGATTTTGTGCAGGTGGAGATTGAGGATAACGGAAAGGGAATTGCGACGAAGGATCTGACGAAGATTTTCGATCGCTTTTATCGCACCGATGCGTCCCGCAACAGCACGAGGGGCGGCAGCGGAATTGGCCTTTCGATTGTGAAGAAAATTCTCGAAGACCACGGCGGAAAAGTGTGGGCCACCAGCAAAGAAGGGGTGGGCACCACGATGTACTTTGTATTAAGAAAATATCAGGAGGTACCTGTTTCATGAGTAAAATACTGATTGTTGAGGATGAGGAATCCATTGCAGATCTGGAGAAAGATTATCTGGAGCTTTCGGGCTTTGAGGTGGAGATTGAAAACCAGGGAGACACCGGTCTTGTACGGGCGATCAAGGAGGATTTTGATCTGCTGATCCTGGATCTGATGCTGCCGGAGGTGGATGGCTTTGAGATCTGCCGCGAAGTGCGTGAAAAGAAGGATATTCCGATTATCATGGTTTCTGCAAAGAAGGATGATATTGATAAAATCCGCGGACTGGGCCTTGGTGCGGATGACTATATGACAAAGCCGTTTTCCCCAAGTGAGCTGGTTGCGCGCGTGAAAGCACATCTGGCACGGTACGAACGTCTGGTCGGAAGCGGCAAGAAGGAAAATGATATCGTGGAGATCCGCGGCATCAAGATTGACAAGACGGCACGCCGCGTGTGGGTGAATGGCGAGGAGAAGCAGTTTACGACAAAAGAATTCGATTTGCTGACCTTCCTTGCGGAGAATCCGAACCGCGTCTTTACAAAAGAGGAGCTGTTCCGGGAGATCTGGGATATGGAGTCGATCGGAGATATTGCGACGGTTACGGTGCATATCAAGAAGATCCGTGAAAAGATTGAGTTTAATACGGCAAAGCCGCAGTATATCGAGACGATCTGGGGCGTTGGATATCGGTTTAAGGCATAAAGAATCTGTGTTTCGGGGAGAGATAAAATGGGAAAAATTTACTATCTGATGGGAAAAAGTGCGTCAGGGAAAGATCATATTTATGAGAATCTGATCCAGGAGACGGCGCTGGATTTAAAACCGTTTGTCCTGTATACAACACGGCCGATCCGGAGCGGGGAGCAGGACGGAAGAGAGTATTTCTTTGTGGATGAAAAACGGCTTTCGGAACTGCGGGAGGCCGGAAAGATTATCGAGGAGCGCATGTATTCGACGGTGCAGGGGCCGTGGTATTATTTTACGGCGGATGACGGGCAGATTGATCTTGCGAAGCATGATTATCTCGGAATCGGGACACTGGAATCGTATCTGAAATTAAAGGCATACTTCGGGGAGCAGGCGATGGTTCCGCTGTATGTCGAGGTGGACGACGGGCTGCGGCTTTCGCGGGCACTGGAACGGGAAAGAAAACAGACAGAGCCGAAATACGCGGAGATGTGCCGGAGATTCCTGGCGGACTGTGAGGATTTTACGGAGGAGAAAATTGCGGAAGCTGGAATTGTCCGCAGATTTTCCAATAATTCTACGCCGGAAGACTGTTTTTCCGAAATTCAGAATTTTGTGGAACAACAGAAAAAGTTGTGATATACTTAATGCAGTATTAGTAAGAAATACAAAAGAACTCCAGGGGGTGATTTTATGCAGGGTTTTCAGAAGGTTGTAGGACATCAGGAAATCATAACGCATTTACAGAATGCCATTTCGATGAATAAAGTATCTCATGCTTATCTTTTTGGCGGAGAGAGTGGATCGGGAAAGAAAATGATGGCTTCACTGTTTGCGATGACGCTTCAGTGCGAGAAGCACGGGGTCGAGCCCTGTATGGAATGCCCGTCCTGTAAAAAGGCACAGAGCCAGAATCATCCGGATATCATTTATGTGAAGCATGAAAAGCCGAACACCATCAGCATCGATGAAATCCGCGAGCAGCTCATTAACGATGTGATGATCAAGCCGTACAGCAGTCCGTACAAGATTTATATCATCGACGAGGCGCAGAAGCTGACACTTCAGGCGCAGAACGCGCTGCTGAAGACGATCGAGGAGCCGCCGGCCTACGCAGTTGTCATGCTTCTGGCAGACAACCCGGATGCGCTGCTTCCGACGATTTCGTCACGCTGCGTGCAGTTAAATTTAAAACCAGTGGGAGACCAGCTTGTGAAAGATTATCTGATGAACGAAATGCATGTGCCGGATTACCAGGCAGAGGTTGATGCGTCCCTGGCGCAGGGAAATATCGGAAAAGCAGAGCGGATTGCCCGTTCTCCGGAATACGAGGAGACGCTGGAAAGTGCACTCCGCATGGCAAAGTACGCCGACAGTATGCCGCTGTATGAAATCGTGGAGACGATCAAAAAACTGACGGCCGAAAAAGACAATATTGATGATTATTTCGATATCTTTTCTTTATGGTTCCGCGATGTTCTGCTCTTTAAGGCGACAAAAGAGGTCGATTCCCTTGTGTTCAAGCAGGAGCTGAATGGAATCCGTGAGAGAGCAAATAAGAGCTCATACGAAGGCCTGGAGAAGATTATAGAGGCGATTCAGAAGGCGAGAGCCCGCCTGAACGCGAATGTTAATTTTGATTTAACCATGGAGCTTATGTTCCTGACAATGAAGGAAAACTGATAGCATGATAACAATTATAGGAGTACGTTTTCGAAACGTAGGAAAAGTATATTATTTCTCGCCGAGAGAGCTGGACATCTGCGTGGGCGACCACGTTATCGTTGAGACGGCGCGCGGCGTAGAGTATGGTTTCGTTGTGCTGGGGCCAAAAGAAGTTGACGATTCCAAGGTGATCCAGCCGTTGAAAGAAGTCATCCGCATTGCAACGCCGAAGGATGATGCGCGGGAGGAGAGCAACCGCAAGAAAGAAAAAGAAGCGTTTGAAATCTGCCAGAAGAAGATCCGGGCGCACAACCTGGAGATGAAGCTGATTGATGCAGAGTATACGTTTGACAATAACAAGATGCTGTTTTACTTTACCGCCGACGGAAGAATTGATTTCCGTGAGCTGGTAAAGGATCTGGCGGCTGTCTTTAAGACGAGAATCGAGCTTCGCCAGATCGGTGTCCGCGATGAGACAAAGATCCTCGGCGGAATCGGCATCTGCGGCAGACCGCTTTGCTGCCATACGTATCTGTCCGAGTTTGCACCGGTTTCGATCAAGATGGCAAAAGAGCAGAACCTGTCCCTGAACCCGACGAAGATTTCGGGTGTCTGCGGACGACTGATGTGTTGCCTGAAAAACGAGCAGGAAACCTATGAATACCTGAACCGCAAGCTGCCGGGTGTCGGCGATATCGTAACGCTGCCGGACGGCATGAAAGGTGAGGTTTCCGGTGTGAATGTGCTTCGTCAGCTCGTAAAAGTGCTGGTGGATGTGAACGATGAGAAGGAAATGCGGGAGTGCCCGGTGGAAGAGCTCAAGTTCAAGCCGAAGCATAAGAAGGAAAAAGGCAAAGAGAAGAAAAAAGACAGAAACAGCTCCGGGGAGCAGGCTTCTTCGGAAGAGGCAAAACAGCCGGAATAAGATTGATTTGGAATGCATTTTGAAAAAGTAAGCGCCGGGTAAAACTGACGCTTCTTTTTGTGTGATGCGGCGCTGGGCAGTCAGCAGGAGGAGGGATTTTCATTGGATAGAAAAGAAGAATTTTTGAAGCCGGGTGAGCGGCTCGATGATCTGCAGAACGGTTACTGGATGATACAAAATCCATCCCTTTTCTGCTATGGCATTGACGCGGTGCTGCTGGCATCCTACGCGAAGGTGAAGCGCGGGGAGCGGGCGATGGATTTCTGCACGGGATCGGGAATTGTGCCGATTCTGCTGAAGGCGAAGACAAACGGAGAGCATTTTTCCGGGCTGGAAATTCAGGAGTACAGTGCCGAGATGGCACAGCGGAGTGTGCGGTACAATCATCTGGAAAATGATGTTGAGATTTTCCAGGGAGATGTGAAGACGGCATCGCAGCAGTTTGGAAAAGAAGTGTTTGATGTGGTAACGTGCAATCCGCCGTACATGACGGGGCAGCACGGGCTGACGAATGCGCTTGAGGCGAAGACGATTGCGCGGCATGAGGTGCTGTGCTCGTTTGATGATATTGCGAAAGAGGCATCGGCGGTTTTAAAGACGAAAGGACGGTTCTATCTGGTGCACCGGCCGTTCCGGCTGGCGGAGATTTTTTCGACGCTGAAAAAATATCATCTGGAACCAAAAAGGATGCAGCTCGTTTATCCGTTTGTGGACAAGGAGCCGAACATGGTGCTGATCGAGGCGATGAAAGGCGGGAATCCGAGAATTACCGTGGAGAAACCGCTGATTGTGTATGAGACGCCGGGCGTGTATACAAAGGACATCCGGGAATTATATGGAGACGGGAGATAAGAACATGGCAGGAAAATTATATTTGTGTGCAACACCAATTGGAAATCTGGAGGACATGACCTTCCGTGCAATCCGCATTCTGCAGGAGGTCGATCTGATCGCGGCGGAGGATACGAGAAACAGCATTAAGCTGCTGAACCATTTTGAGATTCATACGCCGATGACGAGTTACCATGAATACAACAAATACGACAAGGGCCGCGAGCTGGTGCAGAAGCTGCTGGCGGGAACAAATATCGCGCTGATCACGGATGCCGGAACACCGGGAATTTCTGATCCGGGTGAGGAGCTGGTGAAGATGGCGTACGAGGCAGGCATCGAAGTGACAAGCCTGCCGGGCGCATGCGCGTGTGTGACGGCACTGACACTGTCGGGACTTTCGACGAGAAGATTTGTCTTCGAAGCATTTCTTCCGCCGGATAAAAAAGAACATAAACTGGCGCTGGAACGGCTGAAAAACGAGACGCGGACGATGATCGTATACGAGGCGCCGCATCATCTGCTGAAAACGCTGCGGGAGCTGCTGGAGACGCTTGGCAACCGGCGGCTGACACTCTGCCGGGAACTGACCAAGAAACACGAGACGGCATGGCAGACCACGATTGAAGATGCCATCACTCGCTACGAACAGGAAGATCCGAAAGGGGAATGCGTGCTTGTGATTGAAGGCCGAAGCCAGAAAGAAATCGAGGACGAGGCGAAGGCAGCGTTTGAGGAGATTTCGATTGAAGATCATATGAAACGGTATGAAGATCAGGGGATTGCAAGAAAAGAAGCGATGAAACTCGTGGCGAAGGATCGCGGGGTGACGAAGAGGGATATTTATCAGTATCTGCTGGGGAAAGAATCATACAATGATTTTTGATCAGGCCATAGCCCAGTCTTGCGGCTTTTGCCTGCAGGGTGGGGTACAAGTCTTCTCCGCCGAAGGACTGGAAAGGCGTTTCGAGAGCGGAGTCCAGCAGATTGTAATCTCTGACTCCGTCGCTTCCGCCAGTTTGCTGAATCAACTGAGTATGCAGCATGAGAATTTGCTTTTTACTCAGTCTTTTCATTTAGCAAGTACCTCGTATGCTTCTTTGTTTTGTTCCATCAGGCGTTTTGAGATGTTTAACACATCCTCTTCGGATGCAGTGGTTTCCTGCTCGGCTTTGCTGAAGTCGATGACAAGATATCTTGGAATGTTATTTTTCAGAATCACAGCAGAACCGTATTCGTCTACCAGGCGGGCGACTTTGGAAAAATTCTGGTTTGCTTCGGAAATGGAAATTAAAGTTTTTGTGTCGATAGTCATTTTGGGTACCTCCTTAAGACTTTTTTCTATAGTATATATAAATCTTAGGATAAATACAACCTAATTTGCCGTGTTATTTTTTGTTGCTTGCCGCAACGCCAGTTTTTGTCGTATGATAGGCCCATCAAATACGCGGAGGACACAGTTATGCTGAGTGATAACATCAAAATACTGCGAAAGAAAAAAGGATATTCCCAGGAAACGCTGGCGGAGCAGCTGCATGTGGTACGGCAGACGATTTCGAAATGGGAGAAAGGAGTTTCCCATAGTTAAAGATACCGCATCAGACATAACAACGCCACGCTTATATAATATTAAAAGCACGCCCAAATTACTGATTAGTAAAATTGGGGCGTGCTTTCATATTTAACGAGGTGTAACCTTTACCAATGTTGACAAATGATCCTTGTTTTCCTGACGGGTTCTTTTTTTATAGCCCAATTTATCGCATATATATTCGATTTTTTGAGCAAAAATGTCTACGCTCAATTTTGACATATAAAGATTACCGTCATCATCTCTAGAACTTGAATGCCATTGCTGTTCATCGTCTAAAGGATGTTCGGGGCGAAAATCGTAAATGTTAAATATTTTATGCTCAACTTGAGTTATCCATGCTGCGCCAACTTCCATCAATGCACCCCATGAACTTTTCGTATTATGACTTGTAACGAAAATAACATAAATCTTTTGCGTAGAATAACTATCAACAAAGAAATCTCGCAAATAGTCGTATATCCCACTTTTTCCTACGTCGCCTTCTGGGATGCGTGATACTTCATCATCACAGTTTGTATAAATTATATCTTCGGGCGGTACGTTGTTAAATACCAACATATTGTAAATAATATCCGCCAAATCCTTGTCTCGATATGTCTGACTAATTAGCAATTTCTTCTTTTGAGAATCAATAATGCTTTTAATCCCCATATCCGGACTGTTGGTGTTTATTTCATCAGAAAGTATTGCCTCTACTTCATCAGCTTGCTCTGTACTAATACCTAAACGAGAAGAAATTTTTTGAGCTGCTTTCTTAGCGGTGTTTTTTCTGAAAGTATCTACCGACTTTTTAAATGAAGCTTCGTTTTGACGTTGCTGTTCTAGCTTTTTTTCTTCTTTTTTCTTTTTGCCCAAAGACACAAACAAATCTCGCATTTTCAAGATATCAGGCAATAAAGTTTTTCTAACATAATCTAGTACCGCCTGATAGCGAGGATCATCCGTTTTATATCCTTGACGATTGCTTAGAGCCATATCGGGTAACTCCGTCAGTTCAAAAATATCAACATGAAGTTGACCTACGACATAGACTTCATTCAATTTATTTTGTCCAACAACAGGAAGTATATTAAATTCGCCCATTTTTTGGTTGGCATACAGAGAAATAAAATTATCAGGAAAATCCGTTAACTCTACTTTTCTGCCGCGAGTTGATGTATAAGTTCCTATCCATCCTTTGATTTCTACGTTATATGTATGTTCAACACCAGATTTGTCATCCATACTAATGGGCATTGTTGCTAAAGGTTTATTTTTGCGGAGTTCTGCTATTTCATTTCCATATGGCGTCTGGAAAAAATCATTAAGATATGTAAATTCATCCCCTAAAGTAATTAGAGTAGAGAGTTCTGAAATCATTTCCTTATCAAAGTTCTCAATGGTTTCCGCTTCCGTTCCCCGAATTAGGTGAATTTTAAACTTCTCATTTACTAACGGGAATATCTTAAGTAAATTGCGTTTAATTGCCTTTAATGTACTATGAAGTTTGTACTGCGGATTCGCATAACGACAGAAGTACCGTTGCCAGATACTCTTTCGAAAGAAATTTGCTCGTCAGTGAGCGGCACAAGTAAATTATTGTCGTTTATATGGCGAGATAATACAAACCCTGATTTTTCTCCATTTGAAATCGTCTTTATAAGAACGTTCTCAGAAACCGATAGGGCAGCTAGTTTTCCTACGCCTTTACGCCCCATTTTCTTCCGTTTCATAGGGGTTAGAGATTCGGCATCGGTATTTCTAGAAACCGCGGCAACATTAAGGTATTTCTGGATATCGCCGTCAGCATATGACATTCCTTTGCCGTCATCTTCAACGGTAATATCATCCTTGTTAGCAATGATATATACATTGTGGGCATCTGCATCGTAAGCATTAGCAATTAATTCAGCTAGCACATAATAAATGTTTGTATACAGGCTTGGACCTAATAATTCCAAAATACGGGGATCAATATTAAGTTTGTATTCTTTCTCTTTCATTTGCAATCGTCGCTTTCTTTTGTCTCTTTTTAGGTAAACTTCTAATTATACTTTCTCCAATCACTTCGCCCAAACGAGGCGGAACAGCATTTCCTATATGGCGTGCTATTTTCCTTATCGGAACTTCAACATTGCTAGGCGAAAATTGATAATCAGGAGGAAAAGACTGTAAAATAGCGCCTTCCCGTAAAGTAATCGCCCTGTCCTGTTCTGGATGTCCAAAACGTCCGGTTCCATAACCGATAAATTGTGTGGTGATAGTAGGAGACAAATCATCCCACTTCATTCTACCATATACTGATGCATAAGTTTTTCCGCCTTCTTTTTTATGGCAGTTTAATACTAAACGTTCAGGCCAATCACGCCATGTACCGCCGGGAACGGAATGTTGTATTCGTTCCAAATTGATAGGAGAGAGTGCTGGCGAAATATGAAGCCTATCGTTTTCATTTGCCTCTCCAGCGGAAATTCTCGGTAAGCTACCAATAGCGTCTCTAACTGTCAGATGTTTTTGATGTGTTGCATCAATAAGTTTTATTTCTTTGCGACGCGACGCAAGCAAAATCAACCTTTTTCTCCGTTGCGGTACGCCATAATTTGCGACATTTACAACTTGATAATTTACAATATAATTCAAGCCTTCTAACGTGGAAACAAAATCTTTAAAAACTTTTTCTTTTTCTAATTCTGGCACATTCTCCATTGATACTATGTGGGGACGAGTTTCTTCCACCAACCGCCCAAATTGGTATAGTAATTTCCAGTCTTTATGTTTAGAACGGTTTTGCTTATCTTTTTGATGGCTTGAAAAAGGTTGACATGGCGCACATCCGACGAGTATTTTAACGTCAGCGCCTCGCAAAAGGGCGCGTATTTCTTTTCCTGTGACATCTTCAACGCTTTTATGAATAAATGTGCAGTTGTTGTTGTGAGTATAAGCGTATTCGCAAGAATCATCAATATCAATTCCTGCTACAACTGGAATTCCCGCTTTTTGCAAACCATAGGTAAGCCCGCCTACGCCGCAAAATAAATCAACAGCTTTAATTGTCATCGTTGTGTCCTTTCAGAAGAACGACTCAATATTGACTGAATTTTTTCGACTAATATAGTTTCGTTTCTCTTTTTTAATTCGCATTCCCAAATACGCAGAACTTTCCATCCGCGTGCCTCAAACATGGCAGTCACATCTTTATCGTGCTTCATATTACGCTCGCATTTCTTTTGCCAGTATTCCTTATTTTCTGCCGGGCGTGTATTTCGGCAATCATGACCATGCCAAAAGCAACCGTCTACGAATACTGCAACTTTTTCTTTTAGAAACACAAAATCGGGATGTCCTTTGACCGGATAATTGCGCTTCCATCCAGTAATACCATTCTGTTTAAATATGTCTATCAATCGCAGTTCTGTTGATTTGTTCTTTTTTGATTTAACTTTTCGCATGATTTCAGAGCGTTTTTCATTATTAAAAATATCCGCCATGATAAATCATCTCGCCTCAAACTCAATGCGAAGGCTCGGATCAGTTTCAGCCTCAAGAACAATTTCGTTATAACGACCAATAATATCTGAAAGCGTAGAATTTCTCTTGCTTTCATCAAAAAGGCTATGTTCATATACATTGGACGAAAGGAATTGCTGAATATCCCAAACCTCAACGCGCCCGGCAAGGCCCGCATCTTCCGCAAGATTTAATGCTGTATGTACACGCTCAAAAATTGTAATGATGACAGGATGGCATCCGCCGCGCAAGTTCGCCTTGCATTTTTCAATCAGCAAAGCGCCGGGCATTGTTGTACAATGGATAATCGTGTTGTTTATAACAAAATCGCCGCTTCGTTCAGTTGGCGCGTCCGCAACAGAAGCGCCATGAATCTCAAATGCATTTTCAGGCATAATAAGACATAATTTCGCGGCTACTAAGTGCTGCAAAACCGTTCCCAAATACTGCGTTCCCGGATTTTGTTTCTGACGTTTCTTAGCCTGTTCAAATAGTTCGTCTAAGTTTGCTCCAATAGTTTTGGAAGTATCGGCGGTCAAAACAAACGGCTGATTTCTGAAATATTCTCTAACTTGTTCCGCCCAAAATTCTTCCACGATTGAAAAATCAACAGTTTCTTCTTCGTTCCATGCGTTGAGAAAATCAACGTACTTTATCATTAACCCCATACTTCCGCGACTGGTGCGCCCGCCTTCTGCGGATAATTGTTGTGTAATGCCATGCTCTTTTAATATTTTTTTGAGATTACCGCCGCCAAGTCCAGCAACCTGTCCTTTACTGCTTGTTTGAAAATCGTCTGGATTTAAGGGAAAATCCTTGTTCTGAACAAGTCGAGTAAATTGAACTACTAGCGACAGCGGCCCTTTCGTATAGATATTATTTTCCTCTTGAAATGCTTTTAATCTTTCTTCTGTACTAATCATCGTATACGGCCTCCGCAAGTTTTGTTAGGAAATTTTCTCCTATGAATTGAGCTACCGGCATTGCGACAGCATCTCCCATCGCTTTATAACCATCGTTGTAGCTACCGGGGAGAATAAAACTATCCGGCGCTCCCATCAATCGAGCGGCTTCACGAACAGTCAATAGGCGAGCATGAATCTCATCATTTTTTTTCACAACTAAATACTGTTTGCTACTTCCGCCTTCTGGCGTTCGTAAACAACCGGCAATACCATCGAAGCGCAATTCTAGCTGCTGCTCTCCATGACGTGTTCGGCGATAGCCCGTAGCATAAACCGTGTCATGCTCATTTAGCTTGATCTGGTGCCGTTCTGGAACAAGCGGCAGGACAGTATCTTTATCAAATTTTGTTTCTTCTTCAATAATATCTTTTAATGTGCTGTGGCGGCGCGGAGGTTTCTCCGCTTGCCACCAAATCCATCCGGGTAAAGACCGACCCAAATCAGAGGCAGCTTTATTATGCAGCCAGCAAGGGGCATCTCCGGTCAGATACGCCGGGATTGCATATCCATGTTGCACAGCAATAACAAAAACCCTCGGTCTTGACTGCGGAACAAAATGGGAAGCGTTTAAAACGATAGCTCCACAGTCGTAACCACGCTCCACAAGTGCCATATGGAGAACCCGATAATTATCGCCGCCATTTGTGGAAAGCAAGCCGGTTACATTCTCTAAAGTCAATATTCGTGGCTTTTCTTCCATCTCATCCAACACACGTAGCCATTCCCACACCAATCCGCTTCTGGATGCGTGAATACCGCCTAAAGAACCAGCCAAAGACAAATCCTGGCATGGAAAACTGGCCCAAGATAAATGAGCAAAAGGCAAATCCCTACCATTCACATCTTTTATGTCGCCAAGTTCAAAATGTTCGCAACCAAAATTAGCTTCATATACAGCCGCTTTCTGTTCGCTAATATCGTTAGCCCAAATTGGTGCAAACATACCTTTTAAGCCGTAGGCGACTAAACCGCTTCCGGCAAAGAATTCATGCATTGTCCAAGGCGCGGAGGACAAGTCGATATTTTGTTTTTTATACAGAGTGCGTTGCAGCAAACTTTTTTCCTCCCGTCTTATTTGAAGTTCGTTTGGTATTGGTCGGTTTTTGAGCATTCTCAGGAATAATCCAAATGCGGCTCATACGCATAGCGCCAACAATTCTGTTCTCTTTACAAAGAATTTGAACTTGACGCGGCGTTACGCCCCATTTTTCAGCAGCTTCCTGAACTGTTATATACCCATTCACTTGCGGCACCTCGAACCTGTATTTTGGATTTTGAAAACTGATATAATTATATTCGTTTGAGCGAAATAAAGCAAGGGATTTCAAGAGGATTTCTCGGCCAATTCTACAATAATACTACTCTGCTGATACAACCAGTCCGTAAATTCTTTCGGGCTGGCTGTTCTTTCTTTTACAGCCCGTTTTCTCTGCAACGCTTCTTTCTTGAACGCTTCAAAAGCGGTCAGCATTTCTTCCAGCCGGTCAGCCGGGAAGCCCGCTGTCCTTTTTGCCTTGTTGATCTTGTTGCGCCAGTTCTGGCACTCGTTTTTGTAGAGCAAATCGTAGTTGTTTTCTCTTGCCCTCTCGTCAAACTCCCTCTTGTTTTGAAGTGCCTGCTTCTTTCTGCATTTGTCGTTGCACAGTTCGTACCGCTGGCTTTTTGCGAGGAAGATATGTCCACAGACTTTGCATTTTCGGAAGCACAACCCCCAATCATTCAGCCGGTTCAGATAGTAGGTTATCAGCGGATAGAACGTGGTATAGGCCGCGACACATTCTGTCGTACGCCGGTTGTCCGGATACCAAAGGTCAAGCCGTGTTTCCGCTGCCGGTACGGAGCCGAATATCCGGCTGGAAATATGGAACGGCTGCGGCCTACCGTTATCGCTGTCAAATTGAAGCGGGCTTCTCTGCTGAAAGGTCATGGTAAAGTGACTCATTTTATCCATGAAGCGGTCACAGGCTTCCGCACGTTTCGCCGGTTCCCTTGCCAGCAGATAGCCATTCCAGATACGGAACGCAGCATACATCCGCAGCGGATCGCCGGTATCAAACTTTGTTTTCAGAAATTCCCCTGCGGCCTGCTCTAAGGCTGGCTGCTTCCAGCGGTTTGAGTGCAGGGCATCCCTCAGCGGAGCCAGGCCAAAGCGGTTCCATTCCCCGTCAGGGTCATGTTCAAACTCTGCAAGGAACGTTCCAAGCGGGCGTGTTGTATCGCACAGCACATCCGCATCCATATCCCCCTGTAATCGAAAGCGCACCTGTAATTCTTCCCCAATTAAAATCCGCTCTTTCATTTTCTTCCTGTCCAGCGTCAGGACGAACAAAATCCGGTCATAACACGGCTCATGCCGCACAAATTCCATTTCCATTCTATTTTCCTACCTTTGCTTATGGTAATTTTATAATTCTGTTATATCAGTTACACTCATAGTATCGTAAAAGTATTGTTTCGTCAAGGAGAAGTCGCTATGATAATTGCACATGGTAATTTCGTTCCATGTAGTACCTTGGCAAGTAAATGACCGTCCAAAAGGGATATGACCGGCAGGAGAAGTGACGCATCCGGCGCACCAATGCAAGGAAACGCCGCAGGAATGGGGCAGGATAACGGCTTTTGGGTAGAACGGCAACAGGAAGCAAGAGAATTGATTTTAATATGGGAGGAACTAAATGAGCGATAACAAGAGATTAAAAAATTATGATGATCTTCCGCTGGTGCTGGACGTGGCGGACATCCGGCGCATTATGGGAATTTCCAGAGTGAGCGCCTATGAGCTGGTTCACACCCCCGGTTTTCCGGCGTTCAGAAGCGGCAGGCTGATTAAGGTCAGTAAAAAGGCGTTCTTTGACTGGATGGAAAAGGGTACGGAAACCGTACCGAAAGGCAACAAATGAGCGCATGGTATCTTTCCCTATCTGGAATACTGCCGCCCTTTTCAAAGGCGCATACAGAGGGGAAAAATCTTGAAAATGACACCGAAACGCTACACCAAAACCGTCTATCTGCGTATGTCGGATAGAAACGGGGAAAGGAGCCAATTACGCCGAGAATGAGCAAGAAGCGCCGGTTGGAGTGGTCTTTCTTCTTAAATGACCGCAGCCGTGTCACTTATAACGAGCTATGCCGCAGATGCCGCCGTGACTGCAAGCAGAGCTTCCGGGCAGTCGTGATCGAATGTCCGAAGTATCTTTCCAAGCGTTCCCGCAAAGGAGCGGAAAAAAAGAGGGAAAACGGAGCAGAGCCGGAAACGGCAGAAATCCCTTTGGAACAAAGGGCGCACTTCTATACATAGTCTGACGACCATGTATCGTGCGTCCTGCGGAGCCGCCCCCTGACCGCTGACAGCATCAGCAATCCGGGGGCCTGCGTCACTTCGTTCCGTACAAGGGGCTGCACCCCTTGCGCCGCTAAAGCGGCTATCCCTGCGCACCCGATGAAAAGATACACCCGCTTTGCGTCTGCATCTTTTCATCGGGTTTGATAGACGAATACCGACACCCTGACCGTTATCCATACGGTCATTTTTATTTCAGAGCAAAGGAGTGAGAACATGAGCAAATCTTTGGAAGAATTGCAGAGAGAGTACGAGGAAAACACCGTCAAACTGGAACAGGAAAAACGAAAGTTGCGCCGACTGGAAAACCGAAAATCCTATCTGGACAGCGGTTCCCGCAAACAGCGCAGCCATCGGCTGATTACCCGTGGGGCGGCGATTGAGAGCGTCATGCCGGAAGTGAAGATACTGACCGAGCAGGAATTTTATTCCCTGATGGAGCGCATTGCCGAATGGCAGCCGGTTCAGAACATGGTACGGCTTGCGGTTGAAAATCACAGCCAGCCGCAGGATGGTAACTGACGATGGCGCTTTATCATTTAACGGTCAGCCAGATCAGACGCAGCGCCGGACAGAGCGCCATTGCCGCCGCAGCTTACCGGGCCGGGGAGTGTCTTTACAGTGATTACTACGGCGAGTACAGTGACTACACCCGCAAGGGCGGCGTGATCTGTTCCGAAATTTTGTTGCCGCCCCATGCCCCGCTGGAATACCAGGACCGGGCGACCTTGTGGAATACGGTGGAACAAGTAGAGAAACACAAGAAAGCGCAGCTTGCTTACAGCTTTGATATTGCTTTGCAGAATGAACTTTCGATGGAAGAAAACATTGCGCTGGCGAGGGAGTTTGTGCAGCGCTGTCTGGTGGACAAAGGAATGGTTGCCGATTTTGCCGTCCATGCCCCGGACAAGGAGGACGGAGGCATCCCCAACCCGCACTTCCATGTGATGACGACCATGCGCCCCATCAATCCAGACGGCACATGGGGACAGAAGCAGCGCCGGGAATATGTGCTGGATGATGAGGGAAACCGGGTGCTGGATAGGAACGGCAAGCCCATGTTCAACGCCGTACCCACTACCGACTGGGGCAGCCCGGAAACGCTGGAAGAATGGCGGGAAGCATGGTGCCGGATGGTCAATGAAAAGTTTGCGAAAAAGGGGCTGGATGTTCGTATTGACCACCGCTCCTATGTGCGGCAGGGGATTGACTTGATCCCCACCGTCCATGAGGGGCCGACTGTCCGGCAGATGGAAGCAAAGGGCATCCGTACCGACAAGGGCGAACTGAACCGCTGGATTAAGGCGACTAACCGGCTGATGCTGGACATAAAAAAGAAAATTAAATCCCTGTTCGGCTGGATTTCAGAAGTCAAAGAGGAACTTTCCAAGCCTAAGACACCGAGCCTTGCCGACCTGCTGATCTCCTATTATCAGGACAGAAACGCCGGGGCATGGAGCCAGAAAGCTAAGGGCAAGAACCTGAAAGAATTTGCGGAAGCGGTCAACTACCTGATGGAAAACAAGCTGCTGACGCTGGAAGCGTTGGAATCCCGCCTGTCTGCTGTCAGCACAGAGTTTGACACATTGAGCGACACTATGAAAGCGAAGTCAGCCCGGATGAAAGAATTGCAGGAGTTGATACGGCAGGCCGAGAACTACAAGCGGCTGAAGCCGGTGTATGACGAGCTGAACGGTATCAAGTGGAAAAAACAGCGGGAGAAATTTGAAACCGCCCATGACGCTGATCTGCGGCTGTTTTATACGGCCCGCCGGATTTTGAAAGAGAAGCTGGACAGGAAGCCCATCACCCTGGCCGCATGGAAACAGGAATATGACCGGCTGCAAGCGGAGTATGCCAAGCTGTCCCCGCAGTATAAGCCGCTTCGGGAGGATTTAATGAAAATGCGCCGAGTACAGTACTGCGTTGACCGGGTATTGCAGCGGCGGCAGCCAGAACAGGAAGCGCCGAAAAAGAAACAGGATATAGAACTATGACATTTACGGGAGGAAGCATTTGAATGTGTTTGAAGCGGTGAAGCAGTCCGTCACTACCCGGCAGGCTGCTTCTTACTATGGAATACGGGTAGGGAGAAATGGCATGGCCTGCTGTCCATTTCACAATGACAGAACGCCCAGCATGAAAGTGGACAGCCGCTACTATTGCTTCGGCTGCGGCGCTTCCGGGGATGTGATCGACTTTGCCGCTTCCCTGCATGGTTTGGGAAAACGGGATGCGGCGGTCAGACTGGCAGAGGATTTTTCAATCCCCTATGACGGAGCCATCCGCACACCGGCAGCAAAGAGAACGCCGCCCAAGCCTACGCCGGAGCAGAGGTTACGGCAGGCGGAACAGCATTGCTTCAAAGTGCTATGTGACTATCTGCATCTATTGGAACGCTGGAAAATCGAATATGCTCCACAGCCACAGGATGCCGCCTGGCATCCTCTTTTCGTGGAAGCATTGCAAAAAAACAGCTATGTAGAATATCTGCTGGATATTTTGTTGTTTGGAGAAATGGAAGAAAAAGCGGCGCTGATTGCCGAACAGGGAAAGGAGGTGGTGCGGCTTGAGCAGCGAATTTCAGAACTTACCGCCAGCAGCGCAGGAGGCAGTTATGCGGACGATGGACGCAATGGAACCGGCGCAGACGCAGGAAGAAATCCGGGAAATGCTGGAGGGGACGCAGAAAGGCGGCGTGAAGAACAGCATCAAGAACTGTCTGACAGTGTTCCAGCGTGACCCGCTGCTGCGTGGAGCAGTCAGCTACAACATTCTTTCCGAAAGGGTGGATATTGTGAAGCCGCTGGGATGGGAACGGACCAGCGCCACTCTGACCGATATGGATATGAAATATTTGCTTTTGTATCTGGAAGAACACTACGGACTGACCAGCGAAAAGAAAGTAGAAAATGCAATCCAGATCGTAGCCAATGAAAACCGCTACCATCCTGTCAGGGATTATCTGAACAGTCTGCAATGGGACGGAACCGAGCGCATCCGCTATGCTCTGCATCACTTTCTGGGAGCAGACACGGACGAGTACACCTTTGAAGCCCTGAAACTGTTTATGATGGGAGCCATCCGGCGGGTATTTCAGCCGGGGAGCAAGTTTGAAGTCATGCTCTGTCTGGTAGGCGGTCAGGGAGCCGGAAAATCCACCTTTTTCCGACTGCTTGCAGTTAAGGACGAGTGGTTTTCAGACGATTTGAAAAAGCTGGACGATGAAAACGTGTATCGGAAGCTGCAAGGGCATTGGATTATGGAGATGTCGGAGATGATCGCCACCGCCAACGCCAGAAGTATTGAGGAAATCAAGTCGTTTCTAAGCCGCCAGAAAGAAACCTATAAAGTGCCGTATGAAACCCATCCGGCAGACCGGCTCCGTCAATGCGTGTTTGGAGGAACCACCAACCGGCAGGACTTTCTTCCCCGTGACCGCACCGGCAACCGGCGCTTTATTCCCGTGACCGTGTACCCGGAACGGGCGGAGGTTCACATACTGGACGATGAAGCGGCGGCGAGGACATATATCAGCCAAATGTGGGCGGAAGCCATGACAATCTACCGCAGCGGGAAGTATAAGCTGTCATTCAGCGCGGAAATGAACGCTTACCTGAAAGCCCACCAGCAGGGTTTTATGCAGGAGGACACGCAGGCCGGTATGATTTACGCCTATTTGGAGGACTACACCGGCGACAGGGTATGTTCCAAGCAGATTTATGAGGAAGCGCTGGGAAACTGCAATCCCCCGGCAGAGTGGGAAACACGGGCAATCTGCGAGATTATGAATACCGGCATTGCAAACGGCAGCATACAGGGCTGGACAGCCTACAAAAGCCCTAAGAGATATAAGAAGTACGGTTCACAAAAAGGCTGGGAGCGTGTCAACCAGCCCCCAGCAGACAAGGATGGTTTTCGGGAAATCACAGAGGAAGAAGCCCGGCAGATGGAGCTTCCATTCTGAAAAAGCCCCCGGTTGACAGTTTGGTTGACGTTTCAGTTGACAGGAAAAAGTCTGATATTTCAGGCACTTCTCCTCTTTGTCAACCATGTCAACCAAGAAATCAAAGAAAAAGTAAAATAGAATAATAGAGCGCCTGAGGATTGTTTTCAAAGTCTTTTGTGCCGGTTGACACGGTTTGGTTGACATTGGAGCAGTCTACGCCACACATAGCCTGACATTGCCTTGTCGGGCATATTTCATTTATGGAGGTAAATGCCTATGGTAAAAGCCAAGAGCGAAAATAACACCAACAACAGCGGCACTATGCTTACCGCTGCGGACGGCACCCAGTATTTTGTCATGGGGAAAATTCGTATCAAGGTATCGGAGCATTTTGCAGAGAACGGGAAGCCGCTGAACAGCCTGCTGGAAGATGTAATCCAGCACGCCGCCGCTGCTTCCTGAAAAAAGATAGATTTGTGACTGTCAATCATCCCACGCTTATGATATACTTGTACCAGCGAGTATTGTATAAGCGTGGGTTGTTTCTTTTTAAGGAGGATTTTTGATGAAACAACCATACAATACAACGGTTTATAACACCGCACTTTATTTGAGATTGAGCCGTGACGATGAGCTGCAAGGCGAAAGCGGCAGCATCCAGACACAGCGCATGATGCTTCGGCAGTACGCCGCCGAGCATGGATTGACCGTAGTAGACGAGTATATTGACGATGGATGGAGCGGCACGAACTTCGACAGGCCGAGCTTCCAGAGGATGATCGACGACATCGAGGACGGGAAAATCAACTGCGTTGTGACAAAGGACTTATCCCGCTTAGGCAGAAACTACATTCTGACCGGCCAATACACAGAAATCTACTTCCCAAGCAAAGGCGTCCGCTACATTGCGATCAACGACAATGTGGACACCCTCAACGGAGAAAGCGAGCTTGCCCCATTCCTGAATATCCTGAACGAGATGCACGCCCGCCAGACCAGCAAAAAGGTCAAGGCCGCCATGCGGACACGGTTTGCAAACGGCGCACACTACGGAGCCTACGCCCCGCTGGGTTATATCAAAGACCCGGATAAGACCGGGCATCTTCTGGTTGACACGGAAACAAGGTGGATTATCGAAAAGATCTTTGACCTTGCCGTTCATGGCAGAGGGGCGGCCAGCATCACACGGATTTTGGTGGAAGCAAAAGTACCCACCCCCGGATGGCTGAACTTCCAGAGGTACGGCACTTTCGCCAATATCTATGCCGGAGCGCCGGAGGAAAAAGCCTATGCGTGGACGATAGCGCAGGTCAAAAGCATCTTGAAAGAGGAAACCTACATCGGTCACAGCGTACACAATAAGCAGAGCAACATTTCATTCAAGAACAAGAAAAAGGTACGCAAGCCGAAAGAGGAATGGTATCGTGTGGAGAATACCCACGAAGCGATTATCTCCGAAGATGTGTTCCGACAGGTGCAGGAGCAGATTGCCAGCAGACGCAGACGGCAAAAGGACGGCACAACGCAGATTTTTTCAGGGCTGGTAAAGTGTGCGGACTGCGGCTGGTCGCTGGCATACGGCGAGAATAAGCAGAACAAAACCCCGTATGGCTACTATCATTGCAGCAAGAACGGACAGGGACTGCGCCAATGCTCCATGCACTACATCCGCTATGATGTGCTTTACGCCTATGTCCTCTCCCGCCTGCAATACTGGTCACAGCAGGCCCAGCAGGACGAGGACAAACTTCTGAAAAGGCTGCTCAACGCCAGCGATAAGGAACGCAGCTCTGCGAGGGAGAAACAGGCATCCGAACTGAAAAAAGCCGAGAAGCGAAAAGCAGAGGTTGACGGGCTGTTTGCCAAGATGTACGAGGACTGGGCTGCCGGACGCATTACAGAGTACAACTTCAATATGTTGTCCGAGAAGTATCAGGGCGAACAAAAGGAGCTGGACGAGAAAATCCAGCAGCTTCACGAAGCGATGGAAGCCGTTGCGCAGACCGCCGTTGACGCTGAAAAGTGGGTAGGGCTGATGAGGCAGTATGTCAACCCTACGGAGCTGACCGCCGAACTGCTGAATACGCTGATTGAAAAAATCTTTGTGCATGAAGCGGTTAAGGGCGAGGACGGCAGCCGGGAGCAGGAAGTAGAGATTTTCTATCGCTTTATAGGCAAAATCGACTGACACATCTTTTTTACCCAACAATATCTTTAACTAAGGGAAAATGGGATTTCGGTTCCGGATGCGGTGATGCTGGATCGGATGGCGGAGCTGTTTGAGGTGCCGGTGAGTGTGCTGCTGGGCGGCGGGCTGGAAGTAGAGGAGGAGCAGCCTTCGGAACTGAATGAGATTGCACAGCAGCTTGCGGTCTTAAATGATCAGCTGGTGCAGCAGGCAGTGCGGAGACGGAAAGTGATCCGGTATGCGTTTGTTGGTGTGTTTGCGGCGATCTTTGTTCTGATTGGAGCGGCGATCGGACTTCGGGTGTACACGGAATCACAGCTGCGGGATGAAGCGTCGCTTTGCACGGTTCGTTATGAATGCACGCTCGACGGGGAATCATATGTATATGAAGCTTCCTATAACAGTCAGTATCAGATCTTGTACGAGGGCGGCGATGCCTGGATTTCGAATCATGTGCAGCCGGAGCAGTACGAGGATGTGAATGTGCTGTCGGCGCAGATGCAGGATTACTTCGAAGAAAAAGGCGGAACATG
Organism: Blautia sp. OM06-15AC; assembly: GCF_003481425.1. Lineage (NCBI taxonomy): Bacteria > Bacillati > Bacillota > Clostridia > Lachnospirales > Lachnospiraceae > Blautia > Blautia sp. OM06-15AC. The sequence goes on from NZ_QULD01000016.1 coordinate 51,245, forward strand.
CACGATCATTGACGAAAATCTGTAAAAGTTTTGTATTATTGTATTTTTTTATGGTTTTGGGTATTTTATCTGCCCGGTAATTCCTCTCTTCTGATATAATGGTAACAATGCATTATATCAGAGGGAGGAATTTCTTTATGTCACAGACACAAACCCGGCGGAGTTCTCAGGTTGATCTGCTTCATGGCTCGATCCTGAAATCTCTGCTGCTTTTTGCCCTGCCGATTATGGCGTCCCGCGTGTTTCAGCAGATTTACAACACGATGGATACGCTGATCGTCGGCTATACACTCGGCGACTCGTCGATTGCGGCGATGGGTGCCTGCTCGTCGATTTATGAGATGATGACCGGATTTACCTTCGGCGTCGGAAACGGTCTTGCAATCGTCACGGCGCGCTGCTTTGGACGGCAGGAGACGGACCGGATGAAAAAATCGGTTGCATCCTGTATCGTCATCGGCGTTGCCGTCACACTGGTAGTTACCATTCTGGCGACGATCTTCATGCATCCGCTGCTGCGCCTACTGAAAACACCGGCGGAGATTCTTGAGGAATCCTACAGCTATATTTCGATTCTCTCGATTTTCCTGTTCGTCATGTTCGCCTACAACCTGTGCTCCGGCCTGCTGCGGGCGATCGGCAACAGCTTCATGCCGCTTGTGTTCCTGATCTTTTCATCGCTGGTGAACATCGTGCTCGATCTGCTGTTTATCCGCACGTTCGGCATGGGTGTCCGGGGTGCCGCGATTGCAACCGTCATTGCACAGGGCATTTCCGTTGTGCTCTGCCTGATTTATATTGTTACGAAAGCGAAAATCCTGCTTCCGGAAAAACGCCACTTCGCGCTGGACCGCGGACTGTACGCAGATCTGCTGGCGCAGGGATTTTCGATGGGATTTATGAGCAGTATCATTTATGTCGGTTCGATCGTTCTGCAGCCGGGCATCAACAGCCTCGGATATGAAACTATCGCCGGACATACCGCTGCGAGAAAGCTGTTTTCGTTCTCCATGATGCCGCTTTCCTCCATGGCGCAGGCCGTCAACACTTACGTTGCACAGAACCGCGGCGCAGACAACTGGGAGCGCGTGCGGAAAGGCATCCGTTACGCTTACATTTTCTGCTTCAGCGTAACCGCGTGCCTGATTGTAATCGTCACCCCGCTTGCACCAACCATGGTACACCTGATCTCTGGTTCATCCGACCCGACCGTCCTCGGAAACGGAGCCCGCTACCTCCGCGTAGCCATCCCGTTTTTCTTCGCCCTTGGTCTTGTCAACTGCAGCCGTCTGGCACTGCAGGCACTCGGAGAGAAAATTCTGCCGTTGCTGTCGAGCTTTATTGAGCTGTTTGGAAAGATTATCTTTGCCATGGTATTCATTCCACGCTACCACTACAGCGCCGTAATCTGGTGCGAACCGATCATCTGGTGCTTCATGGCTGCGGAGCTTGTGATTTCACTGTATCGAAATCCTTATATGAGAAAAGGGAAGACAGGAAACTGATTTTTAAATGAAAAAATTACCGGCCAATGCACGGAAAAATCTGTGTGTTGACCGGTAATTATATATCACATTATATTATTCATAGCAGGCACTGAATGCAGGTCTCATTTCTTCATTTTAAAACACCACCCTTATAATGTTTATTATTATATACGTATAAAACTAAAATATCAATTTTAGAAAGCATTATAAAACGACGGCATAATAAAAATTTGTGGGATTATGGTGTATACTTGAGTTTCGAATCATGGAAAATATAAAGTCAGCATATTTTTATAAAGATCTTTTTAGTCAGGTGATGCAATGAACATTCTATGGAGTTCCATGCTGCTTCTCGGAATCGCATATGGCGCGCTGCAGGGACGGATGCCGGAGGTGACGGATGGGGTGATTCAGGCTTCGAGGGAGGCGGTGGTGCTGGCGGTTTCGCTGGTTGGGGTGACGGGGTTCTGGGCAGGGCTGATGGAGATTGCGAAGAAGGCGGGAGTGATTGACGGGCTGGTGAAACGAATGGGGCCGGTGATGCGGTTTCTGTTTCCGGAAGTGCCGGAAGACCATCCTGCGATGCGGGCGGCGGGGATGAATATGATCTGTAATGTGTTTGGACTCGGCGCGGCTGCGACGCCGCCGGGGCTTGCGGCGATGGAGCGGTTTGAGGAGCTGGAGGAAGAGCGGCGGAAAATGAGAAACCCGGCCGCAGTTCCAGAAGGAACCGCAAACCGGGAAATGTGTACGTTTTTGATTTTAAATATTTCTTCTCTGCAGCTCATCCCCGTCAACATCATTGCGTACCGCAGTCAGTACGGCAGCGTCCACCCAACAGCAATTGTCGGACCGGCGCTTGCTGCGACGGCTGCGAGTACGATTGCGGCGGTGGTGTTTTGCAAAGTGATGGAAAGAATGGGGCGATGATTATTCAGATTACTCAGCCCAGGTGCCGTTTACAAAGACATCGGTCTCGCTTCCGTCTTCGTGAATACCCACGATATGCAGGTCATCCGATCCAACCATAAAGTCAACGTGGATCAGGGAATCGTTGATACCTTTTGCGAGGATTTCTTCATCACTCATATCCATAAATCCGTCCAGCACCTCGGAAAAGCCGGCGCCGGCGGCAACGTGGCAGCATGCGTTCTCGTCGAACAGAGTGTTAAAGAACATCAGACCGGACTGGTTGATCGGGGACTCCTTCGGAACGAGTGCAACCTCGCCGAGCATCGCGGCGCCCTCATCCATCGCGAACATTTTCTTCAGAACCTCTTCGCCCTGTTCTGCGTGGCAGTCGACAACCTTTCCGTCCTTAAAATCAACGGTAAAGTTGTTGATAACCTGGCCGGACCAGCTTAACGGTTTGGTGGAAACGAGGCGGCCTTCACATTTGCCGCGCATCGGGCTGGTGAAAACTTCTTCGGTCGGCATATTCGGGACATAGAAGGTATTGTTCATATGGTTGATATCGCCAGCGCCGCTCCACTTTGCGTCCGGAATCAGTTCAACTGTGAAATCGGTGCCGTTTTTGCTGGTATAATGCAGTTTGCGGAACGCCTGTTCATTCAGCCAGTTGGCTTTTTGGGTCATGCGGTCACAGTGTGCCTGCCAGATTTTTTCAACATCTTCGCCTTCTTTTAAATACAGGCAATCAAAAATAGCATTCCACAGCTTCTCAACCGCAATATCCTCCGGCTCGCCCGGGAATACTTTTCTGGCCCATGCCGGTGACGGAGCGGCAACGATCAGCCACTGATGTTTTCCGTCGAGCTGATCGCGGTATTTTTTCGTTACTTTCCCGCGCATCTGACGGACGGTAGAGAGCAGATCGGCAGAGATGCCGGCAAGCTCATCCGGATCGGAGGAGTCAATGAAAATGCGGACCGGAAGATCTACGGTCATCTGTTTGAGGCGCTCCTCCTCCCAATTCTGAACCGTACCGAGTGTTTCGGCTGTGGCGTACTGATAACTCAGCTTGTTAATCGGACCACACTCCCAGATCAGCTCAACATAGCTTGCACCGGCTTTGTAACACTCTTCCGTGACCATGGTAGCAAGCAGAACCTGATCCACACCGGCCTGCAGACGGACACGCTGTCCTTTCTGTACATTTGCGCCGATTTTTACGATCAGCTTTGCGTATTCTCTTAATTTTGCTTCATTCATGATAAAAAACTCCCTTTTTGTAAAGTTTAAAACTGGAATGGATCGTTAAACGATCCATAGTACGAAACCGGCTCGCCTGCAGTCAGCAGATGGTGTACGTCGCCAACAGTCTGGCAGCGGAAGTACACTTCGCCCGGTTTGCGTTCCTCACTTCCGACGATTGTGACAGAAGTCGGCGCCAGAAACATACCCTGCCAGAGCTGGGTTGGTGTCATATTCAGCAAGTGGGACAGTGCCACGCAGGTAACGCCGAGATGACAGAAGCAGACGATGACAGCCTCGCGGTTCGTCTCATCAGAGGCATGATAGCGATAGCCGTCCCGTACATAGCCGTAGTGTGCAAGCAGCGTATCGAGTCCGTCGGTCACAAAACGGTAATTTTCGTCCATATTTCCGGTTTGCATGATCGGATTTTTCGTCCAGAGATGATTGTCATAGAGATCCCGGTTTGCGTCGAGTACATCCGGCAGAAAATCCCACGGAATCCGGCGCTTCCCGGTTTCCGGGTCAATGACAGGCGCATCAAATTCGCGCAGCCATGGAAGAATTTTGGCTTCGCGATCCGCGTTTTTCAGTGTGAAAGAAGCCGTATCCTTCGCACGTCCGAGCGGCGAGCAGTAAAAATCGGTGACGTTCCATTTCGCCGTTCGCTTCGAAAGCAGCTCAGCCTCACGCCAGCCCTTTTCAGTCAGCGAATCAATCTCATAATTCGGTTCGCCGTGGCGGATAAAGATAATTTTCATAAGAATTCCTTTCTTCGTATGCCACAAATCGTTTGGTTTATGCATCGAAAAGTCAATTTCAGTTCCGAAAAATCTGCGGCAGAGCACAGAACATTCAGAATTGATGTCACTTAGCTTAGTGTATCATAAATTGTCAAACTTGTGTGAGTTTCTGTGGAAAAAGATGTGGCAAATTGGAAGAGGCGTTCGCACGTCTGGTAGGCGGCCTGGGAGGAGTGGTTAAGATTTGAGAGGAGAGTGACAGAGGATGATGCGTTCTGGAAATATTTTTGAACGGGAAGGCAGCAGAGGGCATGGCTGCGATGGAGATGGCACAGAGATTACAGGAGGTGGTGATTATTCTGGTTGGGATAAGATGTATGATCAGGGCAGTATTGAAATAAAGGGGGGATGCCATTTATAAAAAAACAGTAAATTCGTCCACTTAGGACTAGCCGCCGCGGCTGTAGATTGATACAATAAAAGAAATAGGAAATATCGATTTTTTGCATAGGAGGAACACGGCGGCATGGCGGGATATGTGAGTCTTCAGGATGTAACAAAGACCTATCAAATGGGTGAGATTACCATCAAGGCTGCGGATGGGATCAGCTTTGATGTGGAAAAGGGTGAGTTTGTGATTGTTGTTGGACCGAGCGGTGCGGGTAAGACGACGGTGCTGAATATTTTAGGCGGAATGGACACAGCGACTTCAGGAAAGGTGTTGGTGGACGGGGCGGAGATCAGTAAGTACCGCGGCAAGAAGCTGATCCAGTACCGGCGGGAGGATATTGGATTTGTTTTTCAGTTTTATAATCTGATGCAGAACCTGACGGCACTTGAAAACGTGGAGCTGGCGATGCAGATCTGCCGGCATCCGCTGGATGCGTCGGAGGTGCTTGCGGAGGTTGGGCTGGAAGAGAGAATGAATAACTTCCCGGCACAGCTTTCGGGCGGAGAGCAGCAGCGTGTGGCGATTGCGCGTGCGCTGGCGAAGAATCCGAAACTGCTGCTCTGCGATGAGCCGACCGGCGCGCTCGATTATGTGACGGGAAAAGCGATCTTAAAGCTGCTGCAGGATACCTGCCGGGAGAAGGGGATGACGGTCATTGTCATCACTCACAACTCGGCGCTGACACCGATGGCGGACCGCGTGATTAAAATTCGAAACGGAAAAGTGGCGGGCATGAAAACAAATGAGAACCCGACGCCGGTGGAAGAGATAGAATGGTAGGTGGACGATGAGAGCATTTCGAAAAGACTTTATCCGGGAAATCACAAAGAACAAGGGGCGGTTTCTGTCAGTCTTTTTCATCGTGCTTCTTGGCGCGGCGTTTTTCTCGGGCATCCGGTCGGCGGAAGGAGATATGAAAGTCTCAGCGGACCGGTATTATGATGAAGTAAATTATATGGATTTGAAAGTCCTTGGAACGCTGGGGCTGACAGACGATGATCTGGCGGATATCGCGAAGACAGACGGCGTGAAAGCGGTCTACGGCGGAAAGACGGTGGAAGTGCTGCATGACATCGGTGAGAGCGAGCAGGTTGTGAAACTGATCGCGCTGACGGACAGTGTGAATGAACCGCGCGTGGTCAAGGGACGGATGCCAGAGAAAGAGGATGAAATTCTTGTTGATACGCAGTTTCTGAAAAGTTCCGGCTGTGAGATCGGGGATCAGGTAACGTTCACTTCCGGAACGGAGGATCCGCTCTCAGATTCGCTGACCGGGGACACGTTTACGATTGTTGGTTCGGCGACGCTCCCTTATTATATGGATCTGAACCGCGGAACGGGCTCGATTGGAAACGGAAGCATCAACAGTTTTGCACTGCTGCTTCCGGAAGCATTTACCTCGGATCTCTATACAGAGATTTATGTTCAGGCGGACGGCGCGCAGGAAGAGGCGAGCTACAGCGATGCGTATGATGAGACGGTGAAGGCTGTACAGACAAAGATCGAAGCACTCGAGGACGCGGCGTGCGATCGGCGGTATACGGCAGTCAAAACCGAAGGCCAGGAGAAGATCGACGATGCAAAACAGCAGGTCGTTGATGCAGAGCAGAAATTAGCCGATGCCAAAACAGAACTGGATGACGGCGCACAGCAGCTTGCCGACGCGAAAGTGACGATTGCAGACAAAGAGCAGGAACTTCTCGACGGTGAGCAGACGTTAAAGGACAAAGAACAGGAGCTCCTTGACGGAAAGCAGACGATTGCTGAGAAAGAACAGGAACTCCTTGACGGAAAACAGGCCATTGCAGAAAAAGAGCAGGAACTTCTCAGTGCGAAAGCAACGATCGCCGATAAAGAACAGGAACTGGTATCCGGCAAGGCAACGCTGAAAGACAAAGAGGCAGAACTTGCGAGCGGAAAGGCGACGTTGGAAGCAAAGGCGGCAGAGCTGGAAAGTGGAAAAGCGACGCTGAGTCAGAAAGCGGCAGAACTGGAAAGCGGAAAAACAACGCTGAATCAGAAAGCAGCAGAGCTGGAAAGCGGAAAGGCAGCACTGGAAGCGAAAGCAAAAGAACTTTCTGACGGAAAGACACAGCTCGCAGCGAAAGAAACAGAACTTGCATCTGGTAAAACAGAGTTAGAAGAAAAAATGGCGCAGCTTTCGGCAGCAAAAACTGAGCTGAGTCAGAAACAGACGGAACTGAATGCGGCAAAAGAACAGCTTTCCGTAAAAGAAACAGAATTAAATGCTGCGAAGGAACAGCTTTCCGCCGCGCGTGAGGAACTGGAAAGCAAAAAAGAAGAAACCGCTGCAGGACGCGCACAGTATGAAGCGCAGAAAGCAGCGTACGAGGAGCAGAAAAACCAGTACGAAACAGCAAAGGATCAGTTAGCCCAGCTTGGCGGCCAGCTTTCAGACGTGGAAGCTGCGCAGACAGAAGTGGCAGGGCAGATCGAGGCGATTACGGCTCAGCTTGACGGACTGACAGAAGAAGATGAAGTGTATGCATCCCTGTTGGAACAGAAAACTGCGCTGGAAGCAAAGCAGACAGAGTTAGCACAGCAGCTTTCCACGATGCATGAGCAGAAAACATTTCTGGAACAAAACATCGCAGCGTTTGAGGCAGCCAGCGCTGAAGCAGAGGCTCAGCTTGTAGCAGCAGAGGCACAGATTACAGATGCGGAAAATCAGCTTGCAGCGGCAGATGCGCAGTTAACGGAAAAAGAGCAGGAATGCGCCGCCGGTGAGGACGAGCTTGCTGCTGCAAAAGAAGAACTGGAAAACGGTGAAGCGCAGGTTACAGCCGGTCTTGCGCAGATTGCAGATGGAGAAGCGCAGGCAAGTGCTTACCAGAAACAGCTGGAGGATGGAGAAGCACAGCTCAATGCAGCGAAAGCGCAGATCGAAGAAGGAGAAGCACAGATCGAGGCAAACCGCAGCAAACTGGAAGAGGGCGAAGCACAGCTTGCAGCCGCCAGAGCGCAGATCGCGGATGGCGAGCAGCAGATTGCATCATATCAGCAGACGATTCAGTCGGGCGAGGCTCAGCTTGCGGAAGGAAGAAAGACAATTGCCGACGGAGAAAGCCAGTTGGCGGACGCAAAACAAACGATAAGCAATGGAGAAAGTCAAATTGCAGAAGCGAAACAGTCGATCGCCGACGGCGAAACCCAGTTAGCAGAAGCAAAGCAGACGATCGCCGATGGAGAAAGTCAGCTCGCCGAAGCCAAGCAGACGATTGCCGACGGAGAAACCCAGCTTGCCGACGCGAAACAGGAAATCGCCGACGGAAAAATCTCCCTTGCGGATGCGAAACAGGAAATTGCCGATAAAGAAAAGGAACTTGAGGACGGCAAAGCCGAATATGAAAAAGCAAAAGCCGACGCCGAACCAGAAATCGCGGATGCGAAGCAGGAAATTGCGGACGGTGAGAAAACACTCGCAGACCTGAAAAAACCAACGTGGTACGTCTGGGGACGGAATAAGGTAACGTCAACTGAGAGCTTCGGTCAGGATGCCGGCCGTATCTCGAATATCGGAAAATTCTTCCCGGTTATCTTCTTCCTCGTGGCTGCTCTCGTCAGCCTGACGACGATGACACGAATGATCGAGGAACAGCGTCAGCAGATCGGAACGTTAAAAGCCCTCGGCTATTCCGACGGCGTGATCGCCTTTAAATATTTCGCATACGCGATGCTCTCCACCGTATCCGGCGCTCTCGCGGGCGTGGTGGTTGGAGAAAAAATCCTGCCCTGGGTTATTATGAATGCCTACGGCATGCTGTATACCGGACTCCCGTATTACATGACCCCGCTGAACTGGGAGCAGGGAGGCCTTGCGATTCTGGCGAGTGCAGCCTGCACCGGCGTGGCGACGATCGCGGCATGCTACAAAGAACTCGCCGCAGGTCCGGCAGAGCTGATGCGGCCGGAAGCACCGAAAAACGGCAAACGGATTTTCCTGGAACGCATCGGCGTACTCTGGAAACATCTGAACTTTACGCAGAAATCAACCGTGCGGAATCTGGTGCGGTATAAAAAACGATTCTTCATGACCGTTATCGGAATCGGCGGATGCATGGGTCTGATCCTCGTCGGTTTCGGCCTTCAGGATTCCATCACCGCGATTGCGAAAAACCAGTTCGTCAGCCTCTTCACCTATCAGGCGAATGCTGTGCTGAATTCAGATGTGGATGAATCCGAAAAAGAAGCATTGCAGACCGATCTGGAAAACTACAGCGGCATCGATGAGCTGCTGGAAATGTACTGCCAGAACATCGAACTGCAGACCGACAAAAAGACCGTGGATGCAGTGCTTGAAGTGCCGAAAGAACTGACGAATTTCAATGACTTCTATGCCTTCCGAGACCGGAAAAGCGGAGAAGTTTACGAATTCCCGACCGACGGCGGCGCAGCCATCAGCGAAAAGACAGCAACGATGCTCGGTGTAAAAGCAGGCGACACGGTTCAGCTGAAAAAAGGCGATGATATTGTGGACGTAAAGATTTCGATCATCGTCGAAAACTACGTGCGCCATTACCTGTATCTGGCCCCGGATCTCTACGAGGAGCTGTTCGGCGGAGCGCCGGACTACAACCAGCTTCTGATGAAATATCAGGACACGTCGGGCAATTATGAGACAGCACTCGGAGAAAAAATCATGACGTACGACGGTGTAGCGGCAATCTCGTTCACATCCGACCTGATTGATCAGATTGACAACATGCTTCGTTCCCTCGACATCGTCATCGTGGTGCTGATCGTATCGGCGGGCCTGCTGGCGTTTGTGGTGCTGTACAACCTGAACAACATCAACATCACCGAACGACAGAGAGAGCTGGCAACGCTGAAAGTGCTCGGCTTCTTCGACGGCGAGGTGGCATCGTACGTGTACCGGGAAAACATGGTGCTGACACTGTTCGGCGTTATCGCGGGCATGGGAATTGGAACGTTTTTACATCATTGCGTAATTCAGACCGTCGAGGTCGATATGATGATGTTCGGACGAAACGTGTTCCCGCGGAGCTACGGCTGGAGCGCCCTGATTACCCTGGCGTTTGCTCTGTTCGTCAATTTTATGATGTTCTACCGGTTAAGAAAAATTGATATGATTGAATCGCTGAAAAGCGTGGAGTAAACAACAGAAAAAGGCCGTCCGCGGTGATGCAGAGAATCTGCAGAAACCGTGGGTGGTTTTTTCATTTTGAAAGTGAAATATGAGCCGGAATGCTTGTTTTTTCAGACATTTCGTTGTATAAAAAAAATAAGGGTTTTTATTAGAACAGAATCAAAAAACAAAGAGTAAAGGGGATTTTTACAAATGGGAACAACAGAAACGAAAAAAATGAGAGTCGGCGTTGTCGGCTGCGGAGCGATCAGTGATATTTATCTGACGAACATGATTCATAACTTTGAGAATCTTGAGGTAGCAGCATGCTGCGCAGGCCATCTTGAACATGCGAAAAAGAAAGCAGAGCAGTATGGCATCAAGGGCTGTACCTACGAGGAAATTCTGGCAGACCCGTCGATTGAAATGGTAGTCATTCTGACACCGGCACCGACCCACGAGGGGCTGATCCGTCAGGCACTGGAAGCCGGAAAACACGTTTACACTGAAAAAACAATGACCCTCGCACCGGAAACGGCAGCGAAACTGATCGAGCTGGCAGAGGAGAAACATCTCTATCTCGGTTCCGCACCGGACACCTTCCTTGGATCGGCACTGCAGACCGCAAGAAAAGCGATCGACGACGGGCTGATCGGCGAGGTGACATCTTTCGAAGCATGCGCAAACCGCGATCTTGATTTGCTGGCGAGCATCTTCCGTTTTCTGCGGATGCCGGGCGGCGGTATCTGCTACGATTTCGGTGTTTATTATCTGACCGCCATCGTCAGCCTTTTCGGCCCGGTGGACCGTGTCGTTTCCTCCGTGCGCAACCTTGCGCCGAAGCGCGTCAATGTCGTCCCGGACAGCCCGGAATACGGCCAGGAATTTGACTACAGCAACGAGAGCCAGGCTTTCACGATTCTGGAAATGAAAAACGGCGTGACCGGCACATTCTGTGTCAATGGCGACAGCACCATCAACGATCAGGCGGTATTCACAATTTACGGCAAAAAAGGTATTTTAAAGCTGGTGGACCCGAACAATTTCGGCGGCGATATCGTCTACATTCCGGGCGTGAAGGACTGGACACAGCAGGCAGTTCCGGAAGTGCTGGATTATGGCTTTGCCTACAGCGAAAACAGCCGCGGCCTCGGTCCGTCCGAGATGGCAGAAGCAATTGCAGAGGGCAGACTAAACCGTGCGAATGCCAAAATGGCATACCATGTACTGGATGTGATTGATCAGATTATGAAGAGCGCAAAATCGGGCGCATTTGAGAAGGTTCCGTCCACCTGCGAGAGACCGGCGGCACTGCCGGTACCGGAAAAAGAGCAGTAAAAATAAGGAGTATTTATGGAAATATATAAATTACAGCAATTGCTGTCGGAAATGTCTTTACAGGAAAAAATAGGACAAATGGTGCAGCTGACCGGTGCATATTTTGATAAGGATGCGGTACTGACCGGTGTTGTCGGAGAACAATTACCGCCGGAATGGATAATCCGGTATGCGGGTTCTGTGCTGGGGGTGATTGGCAAAGAAAAAATATATGACATTCAGAGCAAATATATGGAACAACACCCACATCATATTCCTCTTATCTTTATGGCGGATGTGATCCATGGATGCCGGACAATTTTTCCGATTCCGTTGGGACAGGCCTGTTCCTTTCATCCGGAGCTGGTTTCCGAGGCTGCGTCGATAGCTGCCTCGGAAGCCTCTTCTGAAGGGCTTAAAGCAACATTTTCTCCTATGATTGATGTTTCAAGAGATCCGCGTTGGGGAAGAATGATGGAGTCTTTTGGAGAAGACCCGTATATGAACGGAATCATGGGAAAAGCAATGGTAGATGGCTATCAGCAGAAAAGCGATCAGGGAGTAGCAGCGTGCCTGAAGCATTTTGCAGGTTACGGAGCAGTGAATGCAGGGCGGGAATACAATGATGTTGAAATATCCCAACGGACATTTCTGGAGCAGTACGTAAAGCCTTTTTGTATGGCATTAAAGGCAAAGCCTGCTATGGTTATGACTGCATTTCATGCAATAGATAGAAAACCGATCAGTGGAAATAAAAAACTTCTCAGGGAGTTTTTGCGGGATAAAGAAGGTTTTGAGGGAACTGTTATTTCAGACTGGGGATCGATCGGACAGCTGGAAGAACAGGGAGTGGCAGCTGATCTGGAAGAAGCTGCGGTTCAGGCTGCAGAAGCCGGTGTGGATATTGATATGATGAGTCCTGCTTATATGTTTTGGCTGGAAAAGCTGGTGGAAAACGGACAGATTCCGGAATCGCTTATTGATGAGAGTGCATTCCGGGTTCTGATAATGAAAAATCAGCTGGGACTTTTTGAAAATCCGTTTGCAGGACTTGGAAAGAGTGAAAAACTCACCCCGTATCATCGGGCAAAAGCATATGAACTGACCAGCGAAAGCTGCGTCCTTTTAAAAAATGAAAAAATATTGCCTCTGTGCCAGAAACAGAGAGTGATCTGGGCCGGACCTTATGTGACATCAAAAGATTTTTTGAGTCGCTGGTCAATTTTTGGTGAACACGAGGCAGTTGAAACCATAGAGGATATTCTTCAAAAGAAGCAGATAAAGGCGGAATGTATGCCGGGCTGCAGGATGCTTTCGGATGAAGAGTGTAAGATATGGCAGGTGGAACCGGAGTGGTTTGATGAGCCAGGGAATGAACGGTGGCTGGAAACGATAACCGGGGAGGATACGGTTGTATGTGTGTTGGGGGAACATGAGTCTCAGTCGGGAGAAGCGGCCAGCAGAGCGTTTCTGACCCTGCCGGAAGAACAGCAGCTGTTTTTTGAAAAAATAGCAAAGCGCACCAGAAATATTGTAACCGTGGTAATTACAGGAAGACCGCTGGATCTGCGAAGAATATCCGAAAAATCCAGGGCTGTTATTATGGCATGGAGACCCGGAACTATGGGAGCGGAAGCAGTGGTAGACATTGTATACGGAAGAACCAATCCTTCCGGAAAACTGGCTGTAAGTATTCCATGGTGTGTGGGACAGGTGCCGGTGAGCTACTGGGATATAAAAACAGGACATATTTATGATGCCGATCATCCGGAGAACCGTTTCAGCAGCAGATATATGGACATTCCCAATACTCCGTTATATCCGTTTGGCTTTGGACTGTCTTATACAGAATTTAATATTTCGGATATTGAGGTACAGGCAGGACCGGATAAAAGAGTTCATGTACATTGTAAGGTAAGTAATACAGGTAAGGTTGCGGGGGCAGAGGTAGTGCAATGTTATTATGAAACGTTATGTTCATCTGTAGTACGTCCGAGAAAAGAGCTTGTTCGCTTTCAGAGGGTATTCCTGGAACCGGGAGAAAAGAAAACGGTAGATTTCTCTATAGATCGGGAAGAATTTTCTTATTACGATGAAAATATGGAAATCGTCTGCAGCCAGATGAAGCTTCGCATTAGCATTGGAAACAGCAGTGATCATGAATGGGGAAATAGTGTTATATTTGTTTAGCGGGGAGGACACGGCTGGAATGTGTGGAGGCCATGCCGAATTCATAGCCTATTTCTGATAGGATTGCAGGTACATCTGACGGAAGTCGGTAGGGCTTACATTTTTTGATTTCAAAAAGACTCTGTTAAACGTAGAAATACTGTTAAAACCGGATTCGAGCGACACTTCGGTGATCGTGAGATCCGGTTTTTTTAACAGGTTTTCGGCGATATGGAGCCGTTCCCTGGTGACGAAATCCGTGAAGGAGAGGCCGGTGTATGCGCGGAACAGCTTGGAAAAATGGCAGCGGGAGAATCCGGCGACTTTTGATGCTTCTTCCAGGGAAACCGGTTCGGTGCAGTGACTTGAGATCCAGGTACATGCAGCAACCATCTGGCGGTGTACCTGTGCGGAATGGCCTGTTTTTTGCGGTGCGGCAGTTTCGGTCGGCACGGAGAGATTTTCGCCGAGCAGAATAAAAAACTGATATAGCAGAACGCATCCGCGCAGTTCGGAAAAACTGATACCGGAGAGGGAGAGCCTGCGCAGCTCTGTCAGAAATCCGCGAAGCTTTTCGATTTCCGGGAAGTTGTTCTGATTCAGAAGACGGATCTGATAAAAAAGATAAGCAACAGACTGGAAATCCACGCGTTTTTCCAGAAAATCTGCATCGAGCTGAAGCATGATCAGGCGATGTTCTTTGTTGGTTGTGGAAACAGCGTGCAGCTCGCCGGGCCAGATAAAAAGAAGATCACCGGGCTTTAGCGGAAAGGTTTCTCCATTTACTTCATAGATAATGCCGTTATCCTGTGCAAGCACAATTTCGATATAGTGATGCCAGTGCAGACCGAAATAGGCGGGGACATGCGAAATAGAGATATCGTAAACATAGCTGTTAGCAAAATGATTGTTTTCGAAAAAAGAAGTCGAATCGTTTTTCATGGCAAAAGAATCCTCCGTATCTGATAAACGGTATTATACAACAGAAGAGAGAAAAAATATAGAAAAAATCGAAACATCTGGGCAATGATCGGCAATATATAAGTAGTGTTTTACGAGGATCTGTATTATGGTTAAGATATGAAAATTGTGAAGAACGGCAGAAATCGGAAAAAGAGTGATGTGATTTTGGCGAAAATTCACAATAAAAGTTTATGAAAAGTGAAGAAGTGAGAGGTAAGCGAAAAATGCAGATTTATGTAGATGGAAATGCTGTGCGAAGCGGAAATGGGCAGAAGGAATATCCATTTCAGACGATTTCCGAGGCGGCAAAAATTGCAATGCCCGGCGACGAGGTGCTTGTAGCGCCTGGCGTATATCGGGAATATGTAGATCCGGCGAATGCGGGATGTGAGGATGCAAGAATTGTGTACCGTTCTGTGGAACCGGGAAAAGCTGTGATTACCGGTGCGGAAATTGTGGATAACTGGGAGCATTTGGAAGGTGATGTGTGGACAGCGCGCGTTTCGAACGGATTGTTTGGGGATTACAATCCATATACGACACTGGTCAGCGGTGACTGGTTTATCGCATCCTACACGGCACACACCGGAGAAGTGTATCTGAATGGAAAATCTATGTATGAGGTGACAAGTCTGGATCAGGTGAAAAAGCCGGAGATCTATAAAAAATCCTGGGATCAGGCATTCACGGTTTACACCTGGTATGTGGAGCAGGACGAAGAGAAGAATGAGACCGTTTTCTATGTGAATTTCCAGGGGAAAAACCCGAATGAGGAAACGGTGGAAATTAATGTGCGCGAGAATTGCTTTTATCCATCGAAGGAGGGCATTGGTTATATCACGCTGTCCGGCTTTGTTGTAAAACAGGCGGCAACCCAGTGGGCTCCGCCGACGGCATATCAGGAAGGAATGGTCGGCCCGCACTGGTCAAAGGGATGGATCATCGAGGATTGTGAGATTTCAGATTCGAAGTGCTCGGGCATTTCACTTGGAAAATACAGACAGCCGAACAATGACAATAAATGGCTCAAATGGAAATTCAAAGATGGCACACAGACGGAGCGTGACTGTATCTGCCAGGCGCAGCGGGAGGGATGGACAAAGGAAAACATCGGAAGCCACATCATCCGCCGGTGCAACATCCATGACTGTGGACAGACGGGTATTGTAGGCCACTTAGGTGGTGTGTTCTCGATCATTGAGGATAACCACATTCACCATATCAATAATAAACAGAACCTTGCGGGTGCGGAGATCGGCGGCATCAAGATGCATGCAGCAATCGATGTGATCATTCGAAGAAACCATTTCCATCACTGTACGAGAGGCCTCTGGCTCGACTGGCAGGCACAGGGCACACGTGTTACGCAGAACCTGTTCCATGACAATACGCTGCCGAACGAGGAAAATGCAAATCCAGAAGGTATGGACGGTATCGGCGAGGATATCTTTATTGAAATTTCCCACGGACCGACACTGGTGGACAATAACGTACTGCTTTCGGACCGCGCGATGAAGCTGGCAACGCAGGGTGTTGCGGTAGTACATAACCTGATCGCGGGATCGTTTACTGCTGTCGGCCGCGGTGTCAACAATGGCTCCGAAAAGCTGCCGTCGCCACGCTACACACCGTACCATGTGCCGCATCGCACGGAGATCAACGGATTTATGACGGTTCTTCACGGTGACTGCCGGTTCTACAATAATATCTTCATCCAGAAGCCGGTTCGTGCGGGAATGGAAGAAATCCGTAAACTGACCGGAGATAATGAGTGGGATGACGGAAATCTGACAGCAGGAACCGCACCGTACAGCGGATATCCGACATTGGAGGAGTACGTGGCAAGATTTGAGGGCTATTGCGGAATGGGCTCCGGAAAGTCACCGGATCTGTATTACGAGAAGCTGCCGGTATGGCTTGGCGGCAACGTTTACTTCAATGGGGCGAAGCCGGCAGAGCAGGAACAGGACGCTGTAGTGGATACCGAGCATGAAATCACCATCGGTGTAAAAGAAGAGAACGGAAAATGGAAACTGGAGACCAATGTTTACGATTATCTGCCGCAGAATGCCTGTGCAGTGATCTCAACGGAGACGCTTGGCATGGCATTTGAGCCGGAACAGAAATATGAGAATCCGGATGGAACGCCGATCGTGTTCCGATATGACTACTTCGGAAACCGTCAGGGCATTCATCCGCTGCCGGGCCCGTTTGCATCAAAAGAGGCTGCGGAAGAAGCATTATCATAAAGAAATTCTATAGACCCGCAAAAAAATAGCGTAAAAAATTCAGCGCCGCAGAGAGTGAATGATTGCGTCACAGCCTTTTTTGCAGTGTTTTCGGGTTTTACTATAACAAAAAGGAGTATAGAGAAATGATTTACTATGTCAATAATTCCGCTCCGAAGAATGGAAACGGAACAAAAGAGATGCCGTTCAAGTTCATCAACGATGCGGCAAAAATTGCAAAGGCAGGAGATGAAGTTCTGGTTGCACCTGGTATTTACCATGAATATGTTGATCCGGTCAACGGCGGAACCGAGGATGCGAGAATCGTCTATAAGAGTGAGAAGCCGCTCGGCGCAAAGATCACCGGTGCGGAAACGATGAATGACTGGGAGCATTACAAAGATAATGTGTGGGTATGCCGTGTAGACAACGGAGTTTTTGGCAATTATAACCCATACACGACAATGGTCGGCGGTGACTGGTATTTTGCACCGGTGGTACGCCATACCGGCGCGGTTTATCTGAATGACCGCCAGTTATACGAGACAGAGACGCTCGAGGAGTGTATCAAGGGCGAGGTTTATGCGCCGTCCTGGGAGCCGGAGTGGTCGGTTTACAAATGGTATACCGAGCAGGACAAAGAGAAAAATCAGACGGTCATCTACGCAAACTTCCAGGGTAAAAACCCGACGGAGGAAAAAGTAGAAATCAACGTGCGCCGGAACTGCTTTATGCCGTCGAAAACAGGCGTAAATTACATTACGTTCAGTGGATTTGATGTCAGCAAGGCAGCAACGACATGGGCGCCGCCGGCTGCTTATCAGGACGGTATGATCGGTCCGCACTGGTCGAAGGGATGGATTATTGAGGACTGTGAGGTCAGCAACAGCAAGTGCTGCGGTATTTCGCTCGGAAAATATTACGATCCGGAGAACGACCATTACTTTACCAGAAAACACGTAAAAAGCCCGACCCAGATGGAGCGTGATGCTGTGTGCCGCGGCCAGTATCACGGCTGGACGAAGGAGAACATCGGAAGCCATATCATCCGCCGCTGCCACATCCATCACTGTGAGCAGACCGGTATTGTCGGACGGATGGGCGGTGTGTTCAGTATCATTGAGGACAACCACATTCACAACATCAACAATATGCAGCAGCTTGGCGGAGCCGAGATTTCCGGTATCAAGATGCATGCAGCGATCGATGTTGTGATGAGAAGAAATCATATTCATCATTGTACGATGGGCATCTGGTGCGACTGGGAGGCACAGGGAACACGCCTGACCCAGAACCTGCTGCACGACAACTGCCCGCCGGAGGGAACACCAAAGGCAGAGGGCGCAATGATGAGTCAGGATATTTTCATCGAGGTTGGCCATGGTCCGACCCTGATCGATAACAACATTATGCTCTCACCGGTCAGCGTTCGTATGGCGACCGATGGTATTGCCTGCGTACACAATCTGATGCTTGGCTCATTAACTGCAGTTGGCGGCGGAACAGGAGACCGTTACACGCCGTATCACATCCGTCACCGTACCGAGGTTGCCGGATTCATGACATTCCTGCATGGCGATGACCGGTTCTACAACAACATCTTTATCCAGAATTACCCGGTTGAGGAAACAGAAACGGTTGAGGACATGGGCTTCAAGATGGAGGATAACCAGGAGGTCGGAACGCATGTGTTCGACGAGTATCCGACCTATGACGAGTGGATCAGCCACTTTGAGCTGGATAAACCGGCCGACATGAGCAAGCTGGAGCCGTATCACAACAAGTGCCATCTGCCGGTTTGGGTAAACGGAAACGCTTACTTTAACGGAGCAAAGGCGTGTGTGAATGAAAAAGAGAATCTTATGGATAACGAGAACCAGGTTAAGGTGGAACTTGTGGAAAAAGACGGCCACTATTCCATCAAGACGAACGTGTATGAGTTCCTGAAGGATTTCCGGACGGGAATTATCAACAGTGATATTTTAGGATACGCCTTCGAGCCGGAGCAGAGATTCGAAGATCCGGACGGAAGCACGATTATCTTCGATCAGGACTATCTTGGCGAGCACCGCGGCGTGGCAGCAATGCCGGGACCGTTTGCGGATGGAGCTGAGGCAGAGAAGATTCTGTGGTAGAAGAAATCAGAACTTACCGGTTGATATGAAAAAAACAGGGCGCTGTGCAGGAAATGGCACAGCGCCCTGTTTTGGTAAAAGGAAAGTCAGGATGCCTTTGCAGAATCTTTTGCCGTCGGCATTTTCGCGTATAAGATTTTCAGTATAATCGGTGTTGCAACACTCGAGAAGAGAATCAGCAGAATCACGGCACTGAAGAAATCGCCGGATAAAAAGCCTGCATTCAGACCCTTTTGCGCGACGATCAGACAGACTTCACCGCGGGTCATCATACCGACACCGATTTTCAGGCTGTCGCCCCAGGTAAAGCCGCATCCCTTTGACATCAGGCCACAGCCGATAATTTTTGCGACAAGGCCGACGATGACGAAACAGATGGCAAAGAGTACGAATTTCTCGTTCATGCCGCTGAGCGTTGTTTTGAGTCCGATACTTGCAAAGAAAATCGGTCCGAAAATCATATAGGAGCTGATATCCATTTTTTCTTCGATGTAATCGGAAGAATCGAGGGAACACAGGATAACGCCCGCAACGTATGCACCGGTAATATCGGCGATGCCGAAATATTTTTCGGAAATGTAGGACAGTCCGAAGCAGAGTGCAAGACCCAGAATCGGGAGACGGCGGGTGTGCGGAAATACGGAGTTCATACGGTTGAACAGCTTAAAGCAGAGAAAACCGAGCACAATCGCAAGGGCAAAAAACAGAATGGTGGAGGCTGCTACTTTCAGCGGATTGGATGTCGGATCTTTAAAACCGATGACAACAGTCAGCACAATGATACCAATGACATCGTCGATGATGGCTGCATTTAAGATGGTTGTTCCAACCTCTGTTTTCAGCTTGCCGAGTTCTTTCAAGGCCTGTACGGTGATGCTGACCGATGTCGCAGTCAGAATAACACCGATAAAAACAGCGTGGTAAAATTCTTCCGTTCCGACAGCAGAGAAGCCATAAAAGCTCATGTATAAGATGGCTCCAAGAACGAGAGGAACAAAAACACCGGCACAGGCGATCAGCAGGGATTTCACTCCGGTGCGGAGCAGATCCTTCAGGCTGGTGCCAAGACCTGCGGAGAACATCAGCAAAATGACACCGATCTCCGCCATTTGTGCGAGAAAGTCAGACTGCTGAACGAGTCCCAGCACACTGGGTCCAAGGACAATACCGGCAATCAGCTCGCCCACAACCTGCGGAGCCTTGCATTTTCTGGCAAGAATACCAAACAATTTTGCGAATACGATAATGATTGCCAGGTCTTTTAAAATGACATACGTATCCATGAAAAAGATACCCCCTTTTATGAAGTTTATGTATGTGTCGGCAGCTTGAAAGAGCAATGCCGGAGTTTGATACGCATACATTTTCAGTATAACAAAAATTGAGAAAAAATACTATCGGCAAGAAAGAAAAAATAAAGTAAAACGGAAAAAGAGATATAGAAAAGAGCATGTAGATATAGTATGATCAAAGCAGCAAATAAATTTTACATGGAGTTCAAAAAGCGGGATCAAAAAAACGAAAGACTAACTATTAAAAGTCAAGCCTTAAAATGATATTTTTTGAA
>NZ_QULD01000017.1:0-349 GCF_003481425.1 Blautia sp. OM06-15AC
TTCGGCTGTTAACCGAAGGGTTGTTGGTTCGAGCCCAACTCGGGGAGTGAATGCGACCTGTAAGAGTTTCTTACAGGTCAGTTCTTTCAAAAAGTAAATATGGCTCCGTGGTCAAGCGGTTAAGACATCGCCCTTTCACGGCGGTAACACGGGTTCGATTCCCGTCGGAGTCACTGAATATAAAATATTTGTTATGTATGCCGATGTGGCTCAATTGGCAGAGCAGCTGATTTGTAATCAGCAGGTTATCGGTTCGAGTCCGATCATCGGCTCTTTGGACCTTTAGCTCAGTTGGTTAGAGCAACCGGCTCATAACCGGTCGGTCCCGGGTTCGAGTCCCTGAAGGTCC
>NZ_QULD01000017.1:359-65098 GCF_003481425.1 Blautia sp. OM06-15AC
CTTTGGACCTTTAGCTCAGTTGGTTAGAGCAACCGGCTCATAACCGGTCGGTCCCGGGTTCGAGTCCCTGAAGGTCCACTTTAGTTCTATATTTTATATTCTGTATATGTCTGGCCCGGTGGCTCAGCTGGTTAGAGCGCCGCCCTGTCACGGCGGAGGTCGTCGGTTCGATCCCGATCCGGGTCGCTTTAAAAAGTCTGCGGAAGCAGGCTTTTTTCGTGTATAAAATTTCTTCCAGCTATAAAAGATGCCGTATTCCAGACATAGAAAAAAGTCTGAAAGACGGCATCTTGCTTAACAGATAAATTAACGGATAAAGTTTGTGCCGACGTGCGGTTCCTTTTCCGGAAGACCAAAGGATTCTTTTCCGAGCTGGATGCTCTTCATCAGAAAACTCATATTCCGTGCAAGGGTACGCATGATCTGCAGGCCTTCGAGATCTTGCTGCGCCTCGTCCGCATTATTTCCATGGATACTGTTCCAATACTGGCCGGAAGCAACCGGCATGCCGGAGATGGTGAAGTATTTGTTCAGCTCATCAAAGGTAGCGGAAAGACCGCCGCGGCGTGCAGAGACAACCGAAGCGCCGACTTTCATGGTCTTGTCAAAGTGTGTGCTGTAGAACAGCCGGTCAAGAAAAGCAATAAGTGTTGCATTTGCAGATGCATAATAAACCGGACTTCCGACAACAAGGCCGTCAGCCTCTTCAAATTTCGGAGCAACCTCATTTACCATATCGGAAAAAGCACATTTTCCGAGCTTGGAACAGGCACCGCAGGCAACACAGCCGCGGATATCTTTATTTCCGATATGTACGATTTCCGCCTCAATACCATTTTCTGTAAAGACTTTTTCCATTTCGTGCAGGGCAGTATAAGTGCTGCCTTTTGCGTGAGGACTTCCGTTGATTAATAATACTTTCATTTGATGGTACCTCTCTTTCGTAATTTTCTTTATTATAACACCGGAAAAGATGCAAATAAAGACGCTTTTTTGGGCAAAAACTGATCTTAACAGAAATAGCTGCTGGACGGTATAATACAATCAGCAAAGAAGGCAAAACTTGCAATGGGAGGTTACCAAATGGAGATAGAGAGAATTCTGATTGAAGATCAGATGGCACCGATCGGGCTGGATGAGAAAAAACCGGCATTTTCCTGGCTGCTGACGGCAGAAGAAGGAGAACAGAATCTGATGCAGAGCGCATGCCGGATCGTTGTGCGCACCGGAGAAGATACTGTGTGGGACAGCGGAAAAATGGAAACCGGCGTATCAACAGGGATTGGTTATGAAGGAGAAGCACTGCAGCCCTGTACCAAATATGAGGTAAAAGCAGAGGTGTGGGATAACCACGGCGGAAAAGCAGAAGCAGAAAGTTCCTTCGAGACAGGCCTTATGGATTCTTTGTATGCAGCATGGGAGGGAGCTGAGTGGATCGGCGCACCGCATGCGACGGTATGCGCGGAAAACCGCGGTGTTTTTACGATCGAGAGTGAATTTCGGATGGAAGGCGGGAAGGGAGAAGCGGGTATCGTCTTTGGAGCCAATGACTTCCGTCTGAACGATCATACGAAAAATGAGCTTGGCATGGAAGGGGAGAACTATATCCGTTATGCTGTGTGCCTTGAGGAGGGAGATGCACGCCTCGAAATTTACCGCGTGGGCTATGCGCCGGAGGATACAGCGGAAAAACCGTTTGCCGTTACGAAACTGGTCAACTGGAAAGAGAAAACACAGGAAATCCTGACACCAGAGAATGCCAATGCCTTTCATAAGCTGACCGTAGAGGTTGACGGCAATGTGGCATACGCCTATGTCGACGGCATCCTCGTGGATGCCATTGAAGAGCATGGATTTTTTGGAACGAAAGTATCAGGCCGCCAGCTGAATCCGAGAGGAAATAACGATGTGCTGCCGTATCCGAGACTGAATGAGATCGGATTTTATGCAGGAAAAGGGACGACAGGATATTTTAAGAATCTGACTGTAAGAAACGTAAGAAAACCATCCGCGGAAATTGTTCGTGAGACGCCGGAAGGACGGCTGGATGGGGGAAAAAGTATCTTTGCGGATCAGATTCCGGTGGAAAACGGATACTTTAAAGTAGAAGACAGCCAGATTACGGCAGATCCGTCCCATCATTCAATTCCAATGCTGCGGTCGTGTATTTCCTGCCAGAAAGAGAAAAAACTGGCATCGGCACGCCTTTATATTACTGCGCGCGGTATCTACGACTGCCGGATCAACGGACAGGAGATCACGGAAGATCTGCTGCGTCCGGGTCTGACACAGTATGACCACAGAATGAACTATCAGACATACGATATCACAGGGCTGATGAAACCGGGCCGAAACGGAATCGGCGTGGCGCTGGCATCGGGCTGGTGGAGCGAGGCACAGACCTTTGTGGTGAAGAACTTCAATTACTTTGGAGACAAGGAGAGTCTGCTTGCCAAGGTTGTCATGAAGTACGAGGACGGCAGCCGCGAGGTCTTTGGAACAAATACCGAGGATTGGAAGTATTTCGGAGAAGGTCCTTACCTGTTTTCCAGCTACTTTGCCGGAGAGCAGTACGATGCGCGCCGGGCAGAGGTTTACGAAACTTATTCTCTGCCGGAGTTTGATGACAGCACCTGGGAAAAGCCAGTTGTTGTGGATACCGTCATGATCGAAGAGTTCTGCACGATGCCGGGCTTTGGACGGTCCTGGCCGGCGGTTCATGAGCAGAAGCCGGAATATATCGGTGAGTACGATGCGCCGGTGCGGATTGTGGACCGGAGAACGGCAAAGACGAGAAAAGAGCTGTTCCCGGGTGTGTATCTCTACGATCTGGAACAGGAGATGGCCGGTGTACCGCGGATTACACTGCATGAGAAGGCGGGCACAAAGATCATCATCCGCTATGCGGAGGTGCTTTATCCGGATCTGCCGGAGTATGCCGGAAAAGAAGGCACGATGATGCTGGAAAATTACCGGGATGCGACGAGTACGGATGTTTATATCTGCCGCGGCGGGGAAGAGGTGTTCCAGCCGAAGTTTACCTTCCACGGCTACCGCTATATTGAGATCAGCGGTGTGGAGCATGCGCCGGAGCTGGAAGAAGTAGAGAGTCTTCAGTATTCTTCTGTGACGGAATTCCATGGAAGCCTTACGAGTAGCCATAAACTGCTGAATCGGTTTGCCGAGAATGTTTCCTGGTCACAGAAATGCAACTTTATCAACATTCCGACCGACTGCCCGCAGAGAAATGAGCGCATGGGCTGGGCGGGCGATACGCATATTTTCTGCCATACGGCGCTCAACAACAGCAGCCTGAAGAAATTCTATGAGCGGAACCTGCAGGCGATGCGTGATCTGCAGACACCGGAAGGCCAGTACCCGGAGATTGCACCGGTGGGCGGCGGATTCGGCGGCATTACGTATGAGTGTGCGAGTATTTTTATGGCGTGGGAACTGTATGAGCAGTATGGGGATATCCGCACACTGGAGAAATTTTATCCTGGCATGCAGAAATATATGGACTATATGAAGGATAAGGGTCTGCCGGGAACGAAGGTAAATCCGGCGATCGGACCGCTTGGCGACTGGCTGGCACCGGAAGAGACGGATCTGCTGCTTTTATGGAATGCATTCTATTATAAAGAAGCCGATCTGATGAGCCGGATTGCCGGTGCGCTCGGAAGAACAGAGGAGCAGCATCAGTATGAGGCGCTTGCTGCGAAGGTGAAGAAATTCTGGAATGAGACATTTGTACTTCCGGATTCCGGAAAGACCTGCAATGCGGACGGAACGCTGTGTGATACGCAGTGCTCGTATGCAATTGCACTGTCTTATGGTGTGGCAGAAGACAGAAAGGGAATAGGAGAGCATCTGATCCGAAAGACGAGAGCGATCGGCCATACGGTCGGAACGGGATTCTTTGGAACGGGTATTCTGAACCAGATGCTGACCGAGCAGGGCGCTGTGGAGGATGCCTGGAAGATGATGCTGCAGACGGCATTCCCGTCGTGGCTGTATCCGGTGACCCAGGGAGCGACGACGATCTGGGAGCACTGGGATTCCTACACGAAGGAAAAAGGCTTCGGCGGACAGAATGCGATGAACTCGTTCAATCATTATTCTCTCGGAAGCGTTCTTTCCTGGCTGTATCACACGGGACTTGGTATCCAGAGAGACGAGACAAAACCGGGTTATCAGCACATTCTGCTGAAACCGCAGCCGGGCCCGCTCGAGTTTATGAAAGGTTCCGTAGACAGCCCGTACGGCGTGATTTCTGCCGGATGGGAGCGGAAAGGTGACAAAATAGAGTATCAGGTTACGATTCCGGTCAATACAACGGCAACCCTGTTTAAAAACACGCAGGATCCGGCGGATACCGTGGAACTGGGAAGCGGAACGTATACTTTTATGCTGTAAAAAGAAAACCCGAAAGGCTCCGGCAAAGAAATGGGAGACTTTCGGGCGGAAAGAGAAACGCTGTCGGAGAGAAGAGAACTCCGGCAGCGTTTTCTTTGTCATGTTTATTTTTCGGCAGTCATGTGCAGATGACGTTTGATCGCTTCAAAGCTTTCCTGGCTGATGACATGCTCGATGCGGCAGGCATCTTCCGTGGCGGTCTGCTCATCAACACCAAGGCTCATCAGGCCGCGGGAGAGGAGCTGGTGGCGCTCATAGATCATCTCTGCGATCGCGCGTCCGCTGTCGGTCAGGTAGATGTAGCCTTCCGGCGTTACGCGGATCTGCTCTTTTTCTCTTAAGTTT
Source organism: Blautia sp. OM06-15AC (assembly GCF_003481425.1). NCBI lineage: Bacteria > Bacillati > Bacillota > Clostridia > Lachnospirales > Lachnospiraceae > Blautia > Blautia sp. OM06-15AC. The sequence continues at coordinate 5,121 of NZ_QULD01000017.1, forward strand.
TTCATGGCAACGCTGACACTTGATTTTTTAAAGCCAAGTTCTTCTGCAATATCAACACCGCGTACAACGGGTTTTTTCTGACTTAAGACTAAAATAGTTTCCAAATAATTTTCTGCGGATTCGTTCGTTTTCAGCAAGATGTTCACCTCGTTTTTCTAAATAGCTGAAGATTCATAAATATATATACATATAGAATAGCATATTTTTCGGAATAGGGCAATGATGGTTTTTGATGGTTTTTCTTAATTTCAGAAAAGTTGTAAGATTTCAGAAAAAAAAGACAATGAGGATAGAAGAAGAAAAGCAAGATAAAAGATGACAGGGGGCAAAAAGAGAGGTAAAATAGGAAAAAACAATGAAATTTAGATGGAGGTTAGGACATACCATGGAACAGGTGATAAAGAAAAGACTGCAGCAGGTGATGGATGCGTCCGTTGCAAAAGGAGAGACACCGGGCTGTCTTCTGATGGTGATCAAAGACGGAGAAGAGCAGGTTTATCTGGAGAGCGGATATGCGGATATCGAAGCGAAAAAGCCGGTTTCCCGCGATAATATTTTCCGTCTCTACTCCATGAGCAAGCCGATTACCGCGACGGCCATGATGATTCTGGTAGAGCGCGGAATCGTCGATCTGGCGGATCCGGTCAGCAAGTATCTGCCGGGCTTCCGGAACCCGGTTGTATGTACAGCGGATGGGAAGATAGAAAAAGCGGAGAGGGAGATCCTTCTGGAGGATATTATGAATATGACATCCGGGCTGACGTACGGCGGAACGGATGAGACGGGACGGCAGACCGATGCACTTTTTCAGGAGGTGATCCACGGACTTAAGGAAGAAAACGGCGGAACGATCAGTACAGTAGAATTTGCAAACCGTCTTGGAAAAGTCCCGCTTCTGTATCAGCCGGGCCAGTCCTGGAGTTATGGAACGTCGGCGGATGCCGTAGGTGCGGTGATTGAGGTGGCAAGCGGCATGCGCTTTGGGGATTTTCTGAAAAAAGAAATTTTCGAGCCGCTCGGCATGAACGATACCGATTTCTGGGTTCCGGCAGAAAAGCAGGATCGTCTGGCGAAGGTGTATGACTGCAGGGAGGGACAGCCGTCCGTCTGTTATCTGGATAATAACCTTGGCATTCAGAACGATATGGCGTACCGCCCGGCATATGAGGCAGGCGGAGCAGGCCTTGCATCTACCATCGACGATTATGCGAAATTTACGCAGATGCTGCTGAACGGCGGCACCTACAACGGTGTACAGATTCTCCGTCCGGCGACGGTAAAATTTCTGGGAGGCCACACATTAAGCGCGGTACAGCAGGCAGGCTTTGATAACTGGATCGGTCTGGAAGGATTTTCCTACGGAAATCTGATGCGTGTTCTGGTAGATCCGACGCGTGCGGTAACGCTGGGAAGCAAGGGTGAGTTCGGCTGGGACGGCTGGCTTGGATGCTACATGGAAGTCGTGCCGGAGCAGAATATGACATTTCTGATGATGACCCAGAAAAAAGATGCCGGAACGTACACCCTGTCCCGGAAGATCCGAAATATTATTTTCAGCGAATAACTTTTCATGAGAGTGATTCTCAAGTAAGGCCTTCCGGCCCGTCAGATCAGACGAAAAAAGTGCCGGAAAAGAAACAACTTAACGAATCAGACGGAACATATGAGCAAATTGCTGTAAAACTACGTCGAATTTTGTCTAAAACGGATATTTGCAGTGAGACAGATGTATGCTATTTTAGTGTCAGTCGAAAATGAAGGCGATTTCATTACTACTTTCAGAAAAAACAGCAAAAAAGGAATATCGTGTAAGCTTTTGACCGATTTTGAAGGAAATAAAAGAAAGAATTCAAAATCATGAAAAAAAGACCAAAAAGCAGAAAGGATGCAGAAAATATGATTTCGTTACCGTTAAAGTTTGATGAAGTAGAGAGTGTAGAAGAATTTGTAAATATGGTGAAACGCCTGGATTACGACGTTGACGTAAAAATAGGACGATGCGTCTTTGATGCGAAATCCCTGATGAGTGTCCTGATGATCGCCGGAAACCCGGATGCGGTTGTGGAAGCCCATACGAACGATATCGAAGCATTTAAAAAGAAATTTAAGGATTACCTTCAGTAAGAAAAAAAGTCGGAAAGGCACTGTGTGTAAGATGCATGGTGTCTTTTTTGATGCACGAAAAAGCGGGTGAAGTATCTTGCCGGGGAGACGTGTGCATGGTAAAATAAAGTCTATTGGGATGGAAATAAGAGAATCAAAAGAACGGGCTGATGTAGAAGAAGTTTTTCGTAAAAAAGGAGGCACAAAGTGGAAGAAGAGAAACTGGAAAGAAGCATCAGAAAATCAGAGATTCCCGGACTTACGAGGGAAGAGGAGGAAGCACAGCTTGCGAAGGTGATCGGGATTGCCGAGCAGAATCTGGAACAGGCGAAGGCGGATATCCGGCTGGCGAATGAGGACCTAGCGGATCTGATGGAGACGTACGACGCAAAAGAGGCGGAAGGCCTGGCGCTCTGGAACAACGCGACGGCGAAGCTGAATGCGTACCAGCACGGCATGGCGCGGCTGGAAAAAGCGAGAAAGAAGCCGTATTTCGGGCGGATTGATTTTCAGGATCCGCGGCTTTCGTTTTTAGAGTCCTATTACATCGGGCGCGTCGGCATTTCCGATGAGAAGGCGGAACCGGTTGTGCTGGACTGGCGGGCGCCGATTTCTTCCGTCTATTATGAGAACAGCACCGGGCCGTGCAGCTATACGGTGAGTTCAGAGGGTACTTTTTCGATTGATCTGAAAAGAAAGCGGACGTATGAGATTGAAAATGACCATCTGAAAGACTTTTTTGATTCCGATGTGGTAGCGAACGATGAGCTGCTGACAAAGTATCTGGCGAAGAACAAAAAAGCGGTGCTCGGTGAGATCATTGCGACGATCCAGCAGGAGCAGAACCTCATTATCCGCAGATCCCCGAAGACGAATCTGATCGTACAGGGCGTGGCTGGCTCCGGAAAGACGACGGTGGCGATGCACCGGATTTCGTACATCCTCTATAATTACGAGGAGGACTTCCGGCCGGAGGATTTCTATATCATTGGAAGCAACCGCATTCTGCTGAACTACATTACCAGCGTTCTGCCGGAACTCGATGTGTACGGCATCCGTCAGATGACGATGGAGCAGCTTTTCATCCGGCTTCTGTATGAGGACTGGGACGAAGAAAAGTACATGGTACACACCATCGACCGCGCGGATGAGAAAAACAGCATAAAGGGCGGAAGCGGCTGGTTTTTCGATCTGGAAAATTTCTGCCGTACGTACGAGGCAGAGCAGATTCCGCGGGAGCCGGTGCGGCTGGAAAAAACGGGAACATTGCTTCTGGACGCCGAGTATATTGATAACTATTGCAGGGAGCAGTCCACACTTTCCATGGAAGGAAAGATGTGCATGCTGAACGAGATCCTGCTGGCAAAATTTGAGAACGAGGTTTCGGGAAAAGAAGTGACGTTTCCGGCGCGCGAGAAAAAAGCGCTGAAGCGGAAATATGAGAAATATTTCGGGGATGGAAAATGGAAGGGATCCATTTTTGATCTCTATTCGCAGTTTCTGGAACAGCAGGCGGAAAAAGGAAAAGCAGTGGAAATGCCGGAAAACTCCTTTGATGTCTATGATCTGGCGGCGCTGGCGTACCTCTACAAGCGGATCAAGGAGAACGATCCGGTGCGTGAGGCGAGCCATGTGGTCATCGATGAGGCGCAGGATTTCGGGATGATGGCGTACCAGGTGCTTCATTACTGTCTGCGTGACTGTACGTATACCATTATGGGAGATACGTCGCAGAATATCCATTTTTCCTACGGCCTGAACGACTGGGAGGAGCTGAAAAAGCTGATTCTGACCGGCACGTACGATGCGTTCGGCGTTCTGCGGAAGAGTTACCGGAATACGGTGGAGATCTCCGATTTTGCAAACGAGATTCTGCGGCATGGGGACTTTGCGATCTATCCGGTGGAGCCGGTGCTGCGGCACGGAACGGCGGTGCAAAAGGAAGCGTTTGCGGATGAGGCTACGCTCCTGGCAGCTGGAGTGCAGAAGATCAAAGCGTGGCAGGAGCAGGGATATGAGACAATTGCCGTTGTATGCCGGGATGAGGCAGAAGCGGCTGCGACGGCGCGGAAGCTGAAAAAATATGTGCCGGTTGTGGAGGAGAATCTCGAGACGGCAGAATTTGGCGAGGGCGTGATGGTGCTTCCGGTTGCGTATACGAAGGGACTCGAGTTTGACGCGGTGCTGCTTCTTGATCCGACAGAAGAAAAATATCCGGAGAATGACGGACAGGTAAAGCTGCTTTATGTAGCGGCAACGCGTGCGCTGCATGAACTGGCAGTGCTGTATACGGGAAAACTCACAGGAATCCTTGCAAAGAAAGCGCCAAAGGGCCGTCACAACCAGGAATTTGCCATGGAGACGCTGACGAAGGCGAAGGAGTATGAGAAGGTTTCGCTGACGCAAAAAGAGACGCGTGAGGAGAACCGCGCGATCGGCATCCAGGAGATGGACGAGCGGAACAGCCACGGACCAAAAAGGATTGTAATTAAGCCGGAGCAGATACCGGGAAGGGCGCCTGGAAATACAAGCACGACGGGAACAGCGGTGATGCCAAAAAGCAGTACGGGCATGCGGAAAGCAGCGGCAGAAACAGGAAAAGAAATTGCCGCAAAGACGATGCAGCAGCGTGCGCCGGAAGGAGTTTCTGCTGTCTTTGCCGGTGCCGCCTACCGTGGAAAGACAGGCGGCAAAGCACCGGGCAGCAGACCGGCGACTGCAGGAATACAGTCAGAAAAAGCTGAACAGCCAGAGCACATGAATACATCGCCCTACGCTTTTGGGGCAATTCCGGAAAATGAACTGCTGCGCATGAAGGGGCATTCGAGGATCAAGTGCGCGGTGAAATGGGCAAAGAAAGGAAAAGCAGCGGTTGAGATGGCGAGCATGTACGGCATTCTGCGCATCACGCCGATTACGCCGGAGGTCATCCGCATCAGCTTCGTAAAAGGTGTGACGGCAAAAGTCCAGGACACGTACTGGAAGCCAAAGGCGGATACCTCGTTCCCCTGGAGTGCAAAGGAATCGAAGACGGCGGTTCTTGTTGAGACAGAGAAGCTGCGTGTCATGGTGGAAAAAAAGGACGGCGCGGTGCAGTTCTTTACGCCGGATCACAAACTGGTTCTTTCCGAGAAACGAGACGAGCCGCGCATGATCGACGGCGGCATGACATGGACATTCTTTGACTGGAGCGGTTCCGAAAAGCTGAAAGCCAAGGGCATTCTCTCGACAGAGTGGCTGGATCTGACCGCGAAGGCGCGCTACGTCTCGTTTGGCGGAAAGCAGGCGCGGATGCCGCTTGTCGTCTCAAACCGCGGCTATGGTATTGCAGCCGCCGCTTCCAGAACGGCACTGCTGTGCAATGTGCGGACGTTTGGAACGTATCTTCATACCGCCGGGGACGGACAGATCGATTATTACTTTATTCTCGGAAAAGACCGGGATGAAATTATAAAACAGTATAAAGAGCTATAAAAGGAGCAGACATTTCATGAAAACTCTGGTAATTGCAGAAAAACCATCTGTGGCACGCGATATTGCACGCGTGCTCGGATGTGCGAAAAAAGAAAACGGAGCACTGGAAGGAAACCAGTATATTGTGACCTGGGCGCTCGGCCACCTCGTGACCTTAAAAGACCCGGAGGACTATGATAAAAAGTATAAGGAATGGAATATGGCAGTTCTGCCGATGATGCCGGAGAAACTGCAGATCAAGGTCATTCCGCAGACGGGAAAACAGTATCACGCTGTGACGACACAGCTTGCGCGGAAAGATGTCGGTGAGGTGGTCATTGCGACAGATGCCGGCCGTGAAGGCGAGCTGGTGGCGCGGTGGATTCTTGACAAGGCGCACAATCAGAAGCCGTGTAAGCGTCTCTGGATTTCGTCCGTTACCGACAAGGCAATCCGTGAGGGATTTGCCAGCCTGAAAGATGCGAAAGAGTACGATAATCTCTACCGGGCTGCTGTTTCCCGTGCAGAGGCGGACTGGCTTGTCGGCATTAACGCAACGCGGGCACTGACATGCAAATACAATGCACAGCTTTCCTGCGGCCGTGTGCAGACACCGACGCTCGCCATGATTGCACAGCGCGAGCAGGAAATCCGAGAATTTGTCCCGAAGCCGTACTACACCGTAACGGCAGCAGCAGGCGGCGCAGTATACACCTGGAAGGATGAAAAATCGGGCGGAACACGGATTTCTGATCCGGAAAAGGCAAAGCAGATCGCAGAAAAAGCAAAACGGTATCCGCTTGTCCTGCAAAAAGTAGGAAAGAAGAAAAAACAGAAAGAGGCGCCGCTGCTCTACGATCTGACGGAGCTGCAGCGCGATGCCAGTGCACGGTTCGGTTATTCGGCAAAACAGACCCTGAATCTGATGCAGAGCCTCTATGAGACGCACAAGGTCCTCACGTATCCGCGGACGGATTCGCGGTATCTGACAAAGGATATTGTACCGACTTTAAAAGAGCGCCTCGATGCCGTGAGTATCGGGCCGTACAAGACGCTGGCACAGCAGGCGAAGCGCCGTCCGCTGAAGGAAAAGCCAGGTTTTGTGAATGATGCAAAGGTTTCCGACCACCACGCCATTATCCCGACGGAGCAGTATGTGCAGCTTTCTGCACTTTCCAATGAGGAACGCCGCATTTATGATCTCGTGGTGCGCCGTTTTCTTGCGGTACTGCTGCCGCCGTGTGTATATGAAGAGACGGTGATCCAGGCTTCCATCGAAAAGGAATGCTTTACTGCGCGCGGAAAGCGCATGGTCGAGAAAGGCTGGCAGGAGGCGTACGAGGATAACCGGTACGACGAAGAGGATGAGGCGAAAGAAGAGGTGCGGGAGCAGAATCTGCCGCTTCTGGAGGCAGGCATGAAGATCGGGCAGCCGAAGATCAGTCTCCGCGAAGGAAAGACAAAACCTCCGGCACGCTTCACGGAAGGCACGCTGCTCTCCGCGATGGAAAATCCGGTCCGCTACATGGAAAACCGCGACAGCAGCCTGGTAAAAACGATCGGTGAGGCGGGCGGCCTTGGAACGGTTGCGACCCGTGCGGATATCATCGAGAAGCTGTTCCGCAGCTTTCTGCTGGAGAAAAAAGGCAATGAGATCTATCTGACCTCGAAAGCACGCCAGCTTCTGAAGCTGGTTCCGGCGGATCTCAAAAAGCCGGAGCTGACGGCAAGCTGGGAGATGCAGTTAAACGAAATCGCAAAGGGAAAGAAGCGGCGCGATGCCTTTATGAAAGAGATCCGGAGCTACACGGTGGAACTGATTGAGGAGATCAAAACGGAAGAGGGAACATTCCGCCACGATAACCTGACAAACAAGAAATGCCCGAACTGCGGAAAACGGCTGCTGGCAGTCAATGGAAAGAATGCAAAGATGCTCGTCTGCCAGGACAGAGAGTGCGGCTACCGCGAGACGGTTTCCCGCACGACGAATGCGAGATGCCCGGTCTGCCATAAGCGCATGGAGATGATCGGAAAGGGCGAGGATGCGACGTTTGTCTGCTCCTGCGGGCACAAGGAGCGCATGACAAAATTCCAGGAGCGCCGCAAAAAAGAGGGCGGAGGCGTGACGAAGCGCGATGTGGCAGCTTATATGAAGAAACAGAAAAAAGAGGCCGAAGAGCCGGTAAACAATGCATTTGCCGCGGCATTAAAAGGAATCAAATTATAAAAAACGGAGCGTGTCTGCCAGAACGGAAAAAGCGATGGCAGGCGCGCTTCTTTTGTTAAAATCGTAGAGAAAAGAGTCAAAAAAATAGATTGTTTTATGCAGAGTTATGCCGTAAAATAGAAACAAATGGGATAGAAAACCAAAAATTCTGAAAATAAAAAACAGGAGGTTTTTCAATGAAACAGACAGATTTGGAAAAGCTGCTGGCGGATATGTCGCTGAAAGAGAAAGTGGACCAGATGCTTCAGTTAAGCGGAGCATTTTATCTGGGAGATGAAAACAGCGTCCTGACCGGTCCGGCAAACGATATGGGAATCGGAAAAGAGGATCTGGAGATGGCAGGCTCCATTCTGGGAGCAGCAGGCGCCGATACGATGAAAAAACTGCAGGACGACTATATGGCAAAACAGCCGCATCACATCCCGATGCTGTTCATGATGGATGTCATTCACGGCATGAAGACCATTTTCCCGGCGCCGCTGGCGCAGGGAGCCACTTTTGATCCGGAGCTCTCCGGCGAGTGCGCGTCTGCAGCCGCAAAAGAAGCATCCGCGGCCGGACTTCACGTTACCTTTTCTCCGATGGTTGACCTTGTGCGCGATGCGAGATGGGGCCGCGTTGTGGAATCCACAGGCGAAGATCCGTACCTGAACAGCCGCTTTTCCGAGGCGATCGTAAAAGGCTTCCAGGGCGATGATTTAAAAACACCGGGAAAAGTTGCCTCCTGCATCAAACACTTTGCAGGCTACGGCGGAGCAGTCGCAGGAAGAGATTACAACACCGTAGAGCTCTCAGAGCATACCTTCCGTGAATTCTATCTTCCGGCATACAAAGCAGGCATTGATGCGGGCGCAGCGATGGTGATGACATCATTCAACACGATCAACGGCGTTCCGGCGAGCACCAACAAATGGCTGATGCGCGATATCCTGCGCGGCGAGATGGGATTTGACGGCGTGCTGATTTCTGACTTTGCAGCCATTCTGGAAACCGTTGCCCACAGAAGCTCGAAAGATGCCGCCGATGCAGCGAAAAAAGCGCTGGAGGCAGGCGTGGATATTGATATGATGACGTCCGTTTATGCGGCAAACCTGTGCCGGATGGTCGAGGATGGCGAAGTAGAAGAACGCCTGATCGACGAGTGTTGCCTGCGTATTCTGGAACTGAAAAACAAGCTGGGACTGTTTGAAAATCCGTATAAAGATGCGGATGCAGAGAAAGAAAAAGAGTACAATCTCTGCCCGGAGCACCGCGCACTGGCGAAAAAAGCGGCAGAGGAATCCTTCGTTCTGCTGAAAAACGACGGCATTCTGCCGCTCGATACGACGAAAAAAATTGCCTTTGTCGGACCGTATACCGATAATCATGAAATCAAGAGCAGCTGGTCTTTTACCGGTGACAGCAAAGACTGTGTGACGATCCGGGAAGCAGCGGAAAAGGTATTCGATGCGTCCCGCACATCTTATGATGAGGGATGCCCGGTGATCGGAAATGATGTGGAGCTGATTGGATTTACCGAGACAACGCCGAAAAAATACAGCGGGGAGGAGCTTGCTGTCATGGAGCAGAGCGCACTTAAGGCTGCAAAAGAGGCAGATCTCGTGGTCATGCCGCTTGGCGAGCATTATCTGCAGAGCGGTGAAGCGACAAGCCGTGCCATGATCGATGTGCCGGAGATCCAGATGGAGTTGTTCCGAAAAGTGCTGGCCGTTAACCCGAATGTTGTTGTTGTTCTGTTCAATGGCCGTCCGCTCGATCTGCGTGAGATCAGTGCAAAAGCAAAAGCCATTCTCGAGGTATGGTTCCCGGGAACCGAGGGCGGAAGCGCTGTTGTGGATGTTCTGACCGGAAAGAAAAATCCGTCCGGCCATCTGCCGATGAGCTTCCCGTACTGCGTGGGCCAGGCACCGGTCAGCTACAACGAGTATTCCACCGGAAGACCGAATCTGCCGGGCATGAAAGAGCGGTTCCGCTCCAAATATCTCGATATTCCGAACGCACCGCTGTATCCGTTTGGTTACGGACTTTCCTATACCACGTTTGATATTTCCGCGGTAACACTGGATCAGAACGAGATGGATAAAAACGGCAGAATTGCAGCGCATGTGACCGTGAAAAATACAGGTGATACGGCTGGCTGTGATGTTGTACAGCTGTACATCCGTGATGATTATTCCGATGTGGTTCGTCCGGTGCGAGAGCTGAAAGGCTTCCGAAGAGTAGAGCTTGCTCCGGGCAAAGAGCAGGAAGTGACCTTCTATATTACCGAAGAAGATCTGCGCTACTACCGTCTCGACGGAACCTTTGGAAGCGAGCCTGGAACGTTTACCGTATTTGTCGGTGACAGCAGCACGACGGAAAACAGTGCGGTATTTACACTGAAATAAATGCAGCAGGAAAAAGGAGAAAACTTATGGAGAAAACAACGAAAAACGGAATCCACCGCATCACACAGGCAGGCGGAAAAACGATTGCCTGGGCGGAGGAGTCCGGTGTAAAGGTATTGGAAAAAGATGGATATTACTTTAAAGATCTTGCAAAAACCGGCGAACTGCTGCCGTACGAGGACTGGCGTCTTTCCGATGAGGAGAGAGCGGCAGACCTTGCGGGTCGTCTTTCGATTGAAGAGATTGCAGGCCTTATGCTGTACTCGCCGCACCAGGCGGTACCGCCGATGCCGGGCGGACCATTCCAGGGAACGTTTGACGGAAAAACGTATCTCGAATCCGGCAAAGAGCCGTATGCCATTTCTGACCAGCAGAAGGAATTTCTGGAGGACGAACACATCCGTCATATTCTGCTGACGAATGTAGAAAGCCCGGAAATCTCCGCAAAGTGGAGCAATGAGCTGCAGAAAAGAGCGGAAACACTGCCGTACGGTATTCCGGTCAACCTCTCCTCCGATCCGCGGAACGGAGCAAAGGATTCCGGCGCGGAGTTCAAGAGCGGCGGAAGCGAGATCAGCAAATGGCCGGAGGGCGTTGGTTTTGCAGCCTGCTTCGATCCGGAAGTAGCCGGACAGTTTGCAAAAGATGCTTCCCGCGAATATCGGGCACTCGGTATCACAACGGCACTCGGACCGCAGATTGATCTCTGTACCGAGCCGAGATGGATGCGGTTTGTCGATACGTTAGGCGAAGAAGTGGAGATGTCCAAAAAGCTTACCAAAGCGTACTGTGACGGTATGCAGACAACGGAAGGGGAAGCAGACGGCTGGGGAAAAGACAGCGTCAACACGATGGTCAAACACTGGCCGGGCGGCGGCACCGGAGAGGCCGGACGCGATGCACACTATGCATTCGGACAGTTTGCCGTTTATCCGACCGGAAATTTTGAGGAGCATTTAAAACCGTTTACCGAGGCAGCCTTCCACCTGGACGGACCGACCGACTGCGCATCCGCGGTTATGCCGTACTACACCGTATCCTACGGCGTGGACAAGAAAAACGGCAAGAACGTCGGAAACTCCTACAGCGAGTACCTGATCAAGGATCTGCTGCGCGGAAAATATGAATTTAAAGGCATTGTCTGCACCGACTGGGGCATTACCCAGGATCCGGAGAAGACGATTGAGGGATTTGGAAGCCGCTGCTACGGCGTGCAGGATATGACCGAGGCAGAACGGTGTCTGCTGGCGATCACAAACGGCGTTGACCAGTTCGGCGGAAACAGCGAGTCCGGTCCGATTGTCGAGGCATATAAGATCGGCTGTGAGAAATACGGCGAGAAAGCGATGCGTGAGCGCATGGAGCTGTCCGCCAAACGTCTTCTGATCAACATTTTCCACTGCGGCTTGTTTGAGGACCCGTATCTTGATCCGGAAGAATCCGCAAAGATTGTAGGATGCGAAGAGTTCTGCCGCCATGGCTATGAGGCACAGCAGAAATCCATCGTCCTGCTGAAAAACAGTGCGAAACGCGCACCGGAAGGACAGAAGGGTGTGCTGCCGCTGAAGAAAGGTTTGAAGGTTTATATTCCGGAGAGAAAGATCGGACCGTCCAAAGCGTTCTTCCGCATCGATCTGCCGGCAAAAACCGAAGATCCGCTGCCGGATGGACTGCCGTCCAAGTACGGTACACGCGTGGCATCACCGGAGGAGGCCGATGTGGCGCTGGTATTTATCGAAAGCCCGGCATGCAACCCGTATTCCACCGAAGATCTTGCGAACGGCGGCAACGGCTATCTGCCGATTACACTGCAGTACCGCCCGTATACGGCGAAAAAAGCGCGTGAGGTGAGCATTGCCGGCGGTGATTTCCGCGAGAATTTCACGAACCGCAGCTATCTTGGAAAGACAAACACTGCCTACAACGAGGCTGATCTCGACAATATTCTCGAATGCCGCCGCGCGATGGGCGACAAGCCGGTGATCGTCTGCGCAACCGTCAACAACCCGATGGTGATGCATGAATTTGAAGCCGAAGCCGATGCGATCGTCGCAGAGTTCGGTGTTTCGAGAGCCGCTGTGCTCGACGTTGTCTTCGGCGGTTACAACCCGACCGGCCGTCTGCCGATCCAGATGCCGAAGGATATGGATGCGGTTGAGGAGCAGAGCGAGGACCGTGCGTTGGATATGGAAACCTATATTGACAGCGAAGGACATAACTATGACTACGGTTATGGCATGAATTACGAAGGCGTTCTTCCTGCATGGAAAAAGTAAAAGAATAACAGAAAACCTGATCGGCACCGGGACCGCGTGTGTTTCGGTGCCGATATTGGAAACAAAAGACAGAATAAGGAGGACTTAAAAAGAGATGATTGTTCCAAAATATTTCGAAGATTTCGATCACCTGCATGTGAATACCATGCCGAACCGTGCCTACTACATTCCGGCATCCCGCCGCATGGAGGATCTGGTGGAGAACCGGGAGGCGTCGGACCGCTTTTTCCTGCTTTCCGGCGACTGGAAATTCCGCTATTTTACCAGTGTTTACGATGTAAAAGAGGAGTTTTTCGCAGAAGGATACGACACTTCTGCATTCGAGACGATTCCGGTGCCGTCCGTCTGGCAGAATTATGGCCATGACCACCATCAGTATACGAATGTCCGCTACCCGTTCCCGGTGGATCCGCCGTATGTGCCGTATGAGAACCCGTGCGGTGCGTACGTGAGAACGTTCGAGTGGAAAAAACAGGAGGAAGCACCGAGGGAATTCCTGAATTTTGAGGGCGTGGATTCCTGTTTCTACGTGTGGATGAACGGCAGCTTCGTCGGCTACAGCCAGGTGTCTCATTCTACGAGTGAATTTGATGTAACAGACTTCTTAAAAGATGGCACCAACATCATCGCCGTACTGGTGCTGAAATGGTGCGATGGAAGCTATCTCGAGGATCAGGACAAATTCCGCATGAGCGGCATTTTCCGCGATGTTTATCTGCTTGCAAGACCAGAAAAAGGCATCCGCGATTACTTTGTAAAGGCAGCGCCGGACGCATCGTACCAGAATGGAGAAGTTTCGATTGCGATTACCTGGAATGACGGGGAACCGCAGGAAGGAACGGCAAAGCTGTTTGATGCAGAAAATCATCTTGTGGCAGAGGCAGCGTTTGGCGGCGATACGGTTCAGATGCATGTAAAAGATGCACATCTGTGGAATGCCGAGGAGCCGTATCTGTATACGCTGGTGCTGGAGACGGCGGGTGAGGTGATCACTGATCATGTCGGCATCCGTGAGATCCACGCGAAGGACGGTGTGCTGTACCTGAACGGCGTGAAGATCAAATTCCACGGAACAAACCGCCACGACAGCGATCCGGTGACGGGATTTGCAATCAGCCTTGCACAGATCAAAAAAGATCTGAAGGTAATGAAAGAGCACAACATCAATGCGATCCGGACCAGCCATTACCCGAATGCGCCGTACTGTTATCAGCTTTATGACCGTCTCGGTTTTTATGTCATCGATGAGGCGGACAATGAGAGCCACGGCACAGAGGCAATTTATGCGGATTACACGGGCTGGGAAGAGTATGCGAAGAACTGGAATAAACTAATTGCGAACAATCCGGTATTTACCGAGGCAACCGTAGACCGCACACAGCGTTGCGTGGAGCGCGATAAAAACCGCCCGAGCGTTGTCATCTGGTCGATGGGAAATGAGTGCGCATACGGCTGTACCTTCGAGGCGGCCTTAAAGTGGACGAAGGAATTTGATCCGACGCGTCTGACGCACTATGAGTCGGCACGGTATGTGGATGATCCGAAGAAATACGATTACAGCAACCTCGACCTCTACAGCCGCATGTATCCATCACTCGAGGAGATCAAAAAAGAGCTGGTGGAGTACGGGGATAAGCCGTATATCATGTGCGAATACTGCCATGCGATGGGCAACGGCCCGGGAGATCTTGAAGACTACTTTGAACTGATCCACAGCGAGGAGAAGATGTGCGGCGGCTTTATCTGGGAGTGGTGCGACCACGCGATTGATATGGGAAAAACGATCGAGGGAAAGAAGATGTACGCGTACGGCGGCGACCACAACGAGTATCCGCACGACGGCAACTTCTGCATGGACGGACTTGTTTATCCGGACCGCACACCGCATACGGGACTGATGGAATTTAAAAACGTGTATCGTCCGGTGCGCGTGACGGGATATGATGCCGAAAAGGGTACACTGACCATCAAAAACTATATGAATTTTGTGAATCTGAAAGATTACGCTGTGCTCGGCTATGAGGTGCTTGTGGACGGCGAAGTGACGGAGAGCGGCAAGATTACAGATGAAGCACTGCTGGAGCTTGCGGCAGGCTGTGAGAAGACGATTCCGCTTGCCATTTCCGTGCCGGAGCAGGGAAAATGTGCGCTGAAGGTTACCTGGTATCAGAAACAGGCCACTGAGGTGCTGCCGGAGCAGTTCGAACTGGGATTTGAAGAAGTTCCGGTGAAAACGAAAGACAATCAGAACCAGAAGGCAAAAGAGATGATGAAGCGCCCGGAGGGAACGGCTTCGTTTGGATGGAAAGAGGACGATCATTATCTGACGGTATCGACGGAACAGTTCAGCTATACCTATAATAAGTTCACCGGCCTGTTCGAGGGAATGTGCTATGCCAACCAGAATCTGCTCGACCGCCCGATGGAGCTGAACATCTGGCGTGCGCCGACAGACAATGACCGCAATATCAAGAATACCTGGATGCGTGCGCAGTATGACCGTACCGTGACGCGGGCGTATGAGACAACGGCAAAAGAAGAAAACGGCTGCGTGGAGATCGAGACAAGCTATTCGATTTCGTCTCCGGCTCTGCAGCGGATCCTTGCAGGTGTGATCAAATGGACAATTTACAGCGACGGAACGACCGATGTCCATGTAGAAGCAAAGAAAGACCCGGTATTCCCGGTTCTGCCGCGTTTTGGCCTGCGCCTGTTCCTGCCGGAATCGTTTGCAAAACTGACCTACTGCGGCCTCGGCCCGGTGGAGAGCTACGTGGATAAGCACCAGGCAAGCTATCACGGCGTTTTCCACAGCACACCGGCAGAACAGCAGGAGGACTACATCCGCCCGCAGGAGAACGGCAGCCACTACGACTGCGATTATGCAAGTCTTGCCAGTGATCGTGCGGTATTGACGGCAGTGGGTGAGAAAACCTTCTCATTCCAGGCATCTATTTACACGCAGGAGGAGCTGACCGCGAAAGCCCACAACTATGAGCTTCGGCCGTGCGGAAGCACTGTTTTCTGCATCGACTACCGCCAGGCCGGGATCGGATCGGCAAGCTGCGGACCGATGCTGCTGGAAAAATATCAGCTGAAAGAAACCGAAATCAGCTTCGATGTGCGGCTGAAACCGGAACTGCTGTAAAGCGTAGAATTTGAAAAATAAGAAAAGCGCTGTGCCCTCTCTCTGAAAGGTGAGGGAACGGCGCCTTTTTATATGATGTACAAAAAAAGTCTTGATAAACCTATTGAATTGCTATGAATATAGGATTATAATGGACGAAATTATAATTCAAATCTAATCCAGGTGATTCTGGAAAGAGAAAAGGGAAGGAGAAAATCAAGCATGAGTGAAATTACAAGAGATGAGGCATTTACGTTATTAAAAAAATACAACAAAGATCCCTTCCATATTCAGCATGCGCTTACCGTAGAGGCCGTGATGAAATGGTATGCAAGAGAGCTTGGCTATGGGGCAGAAGAGGAGCACTGGGGTATTGTCGGACTGCTGCATGACATTGATTTTGAGCTGTATCCGGCAGAGCACTGCCTGAAAGCACCGGAGCTTCTGCGGGAAGGCGGCGTGTCGGAAGATATCATTCATGGTGTCGTTTCCCATGGCTGCGGCATTACCATTGAGTGTGGCGTCACACTGGATGTGGAGCCGGTGCATGAGATGGAAAAAGTTCTGTTTGCAGCAGATGAGCTGACGGGACTGATCTGGGCAGCTGCGCTGATGCGGCCTTCGAAGAGCACAAAAGACATGGAACTGAAATCCTTAAAGAAGAAATATAAGAGCAAAGGCTTTGCAACAGGATGTTCGAGAGAGGTCATTGAGAGGGGCGCCGATCAGCTTGGCTGGCCGCTGGAAAAATTACTGACTATGACCCTGCAGGCAATGGCCGACAGCGAGGATGAGATCAACCGGGAAGTGGAAGCGGAACAGAACGCATAAAAACAGTCTGAGTTTCGGTGTAAAAACGGGAACTCAGGCTGTTTTTTTGCATGGCGCATCTTTTCCCAGGCATTACCATTTCTTTTTTTGTTAGATCGCAAGAAGAAAATACGGAATCCGCACAGGGCAGGAAGAGGCGTTTTTTCAGCATTGGAGGAAGTGACGGACAGGGAATTTTGTGATATAGTAAAACAAAATCTGAGTGAAAAGGTGAAATACAAAATGATCAGTGAAAAAATTTTTGAATTAATTCTTCGAAACGGGGTGACCCAGAAAGAATTCTCTGAAGAAACCGGAATTTCACAGAGCACCATCAGCGACTGGAAAAGAAAGGGGACGAATCCGTCGGCGGATAAGATACTGAAAATCTGCGAAGTGCTGAAGGTTACGCCGTATGAGCTTTTAGGAGAAAATGAGATCGAACGGAAAGCAGTGGATCTCGAAATGTGCGCGGCAAACACAGAGGAGAAAATGATTCTGGAAGGCTTTCGTAATTTGCCCGACAGAAAAAAGGAACGAATTCTGGGATATCTGGCGGCATTGCAGGAGGAATAAAAGGATGCAGAAACCATCTGTGCATATCCTGGCCTCTCAGATGAGGAAAATATTTCAAAAATCTGAGATTTTCTATCGCGAATCTCTCTTAGGAGTGATAAAATAAACCATAATACGTTCGGCAGAAAGAGGGAATCGAGTATGAAATATGCCTACAAAAACGGAAAAATTTTAAACGGAACGAAAGAGATGCAGGTCCAGACCGTTCTTACAATCCTGACGGAGGGAGAAAACATCACGGCGATTGTCCCGGAAGAATCGACCATCCGCAGGTAAAACGTAATCCGGTCGTGACGGCGGAGCTGGATAAATTTCTGGTGGATTAAAAACAGGATGGAGAAGACAAACAAGATGGAAGAAACGAAAGAAACACAGGAAAGCTTACAGCGAAAAAGAGAACAGGCCTTGCAGCGGCTCCGCAGGGAGCGGACAGAAGAAGCCCTGTGGGACTGTGTTACTGCGTATCAGGATTTTGAGTTCCATACGTATTCCGGTCTGCCGTATTCCTACCATATGAAATACGGCAGAAGCGGCACCTATACAAAAGAGCTCTGGATCAACCGCAGAGAAAAAAGCAAAAGTCTTGTCTGGAGCTCCGTCCGGAGTGCATATCAGAAAGTGCTGGAATTACAGCAGGAGAGCGAAAGACCGGTTGTCGAGCGCCCGAAAGCGCTGGGCGATATCCGTGGAATCACGTATATTTACGGCATCTTTTACGAGTTTGCCCTGCTGGAAATGCCGGAAAAAGCAAAAGAAAAAATTGCTCTGCAGACAGCAGGACAAAAATCGCCGGAAAAATAAATTTTTCGCCCATGCAGGTCTTGACAACCACGCATTGGGTGATATAATCTAAAACTATCGGGAGCCAAAAAGCACCGAACACAAAAAACAAAGCGTAGAAGAGACGAGTAAATCACAGTGAATGTGACAGAGAGAAACCCCGTTTTGTGGTGCAAGGGTTTTAACAGGAACGTGATCGAAGACCAGCTCTGAGCGGCCCCAATCCGGCCCGGTGATTCCGTTATCGTCAAATGAAGTGGTTTGAAAAAACAAAATGGGTGGAACCGCGGTGAATGAAAATACATCGTCCCTTTTGACAGCATAAGCGTGTCAGAAGGGACTTTTTTGTTGCTGTAAAAAGTATAAAAATTCTGAAACACGTTTGCGAAAAATATACAAAGAAAGAGGTAAAGCAAATGATCATCACACTGAAAGATGGAAGTACCAAAGAGTACTCCGAACCGAAATCCATCATTGAGATCGCAACAGACATCAGCGAAGGCCTTGCAAGAATGGCCTGTGCAGGTGAAGTAAACGGTGAAGTAGAAGATCTTCGTACCGTCATCGACAAGGACTGCAATCTTTCCATTCTGACCTTTAACGATGAAGGCGGAAAAGCAGCATTCCGTCACACCACATCCCATATCATGGCACAGGCAATCAAGAGACTGTACCCGGAGACCAAGCTTGCAATCGGACCGTCCATCGCAGACGGATTCTACTACGATGTAGACAGAGATACTCCACTCACCAGCGAAGACCTTGAAAAAATCGAAGCAGAAATGAAGAAAATTGTAAAAGAGGATCTGAAACTGGAGCGTTTTGAGCTGCCGAGAGCAGAAGCCATCGCCTTCATGAAAGAAAAAGAAGAGCCATATAAAGTAGAACTGATCGAAGATCTGCCGGAAGACGCAGTCATCAGCTTCTATCGCCAGGGTGAATTCACGGACCTGTGCGCAGGCCCTCATCTGATGAGCACAAAGCCGGTCAAAGCCTTCAAACTGACCAGCCTTGCAGGTGCATACTGGAGAGGCAGCGAGAAAAACAAGATGCTGCAGAGAATCTACGGAACTGCATTCACAAAGAAAGCAGAGCTCGAAGAGTACCTCCACATGATCGAGGAAGCAAAGAAACGTGACCACAGAAAACTCGGAAAAGAGCTCGGCCTGTTTATGATGAGTGAGGACGGCCCGGGATTCCCGTTCTTCCTTCCAAAAGGAATGGATCTGAAAAATGCACTGATGGATTACTGGCGTGAAATCCACAGAAAAGCAGGATACGTAGAAATCTCCACACCGATCATCCTGAACCGTCGCCTGTGGGAGACCTCCGGTCATTGGGATCACTACAAAGAAAACATGTATACCACCGTCATCGACGATGAAGATTATGCAATCAAACCGATGAACTGCCCGGGCGGCGTTCTCGTTTACAAATCCGAGCCTCGTTCCTACCGTGATCTGCCGCTGCGTCTGGCAGAGGTTGGCCTGGTACATCGTCATGAGAAATCCGGCCAGCTGCACGGCCTGATGCGTGTACGCTGCTTCAACCAGGACGATGCCCATATCTTCATGACACCGGAGCAGATCAAAGATGAAATCAAAGGCGTTGCAAACCTGATTGACCAGGTTTACAAACTGTTCGGATTCAAATATCACGTAGAGCTGTCCACCCGTCCGGAAAACAGCATGGGAAGCGATGAGGACTGGGAGGTAGCAACCGAAGGTCTCCGTGGCGCACTCGATGATCTTGGCCTTGACTATGTAGTCAACGAAGGCGACGGCGCATTCTATGGCCCGAAGATCGACTTCCATCTGGAAGACTCCATCGGAAGAACGTGGCAGTGCGGTACCATCCAGCTTGACTTCCAGCTGCCGCAGAGATTCGAACTGGAATACACAGGAGCAGACGGCGAGAAACATCGTCCGATTATGATCCACCGTGTTGTTTACGGTTCTGTTGAGCGTTTCATCGGTATCCTGATCGAGCATTTTGCAGGTGCATTCCCAACCTGGCTTGCACCGGTACAGGTAAAGGTTCTGCCAATCTCCGACAAATACGCAGATTACGGCAAGAAGGTTCTGGACGCCCTTCACGAGGCAGGCATCCGCGCAGAGATGGATACCCGTTCCGAGAAGATCGGATATAAGATCCGTGAGGCACAGGGACAGAAGATTCCATACATGCTGATCGCCGGAGCAAAAGAGGAAGAGGCAGGTCTTGTATCTGTCAGAAGCCGTTTTGCAGGTGATGAAGGCCAGAGAAGCCTGGAGCAGTTTATCGCAGATATCAAAGAAGAAATCGCAGGCCGCGTTAACCGCCCGGTTACTGTTGAAACAAAAGAAAATAAATAAGGTAGGTGTCAAAAAAATTGACACCTATGATACCAGATTGCTCCGTACTTCGTACTCCCGCAATCTTCAAAACATTCGTACTCCGCTCATTTTTCTTCGAAAAATGGCTACTTACTCATGTTTTGGCGTGTCCAAAATTTAAAAATCCTCGTGCAAGCTTTGCTTGCGTCGGATTTCCAAACTTTGGACACTGGTATTATCAAATAAATAAAGCATAAAAAATTACCTCTTGGAAATAATGGTTTCTATGCGGGCGAAACCGCAGAAAACTAAATTTCAGGAGGTAATTTATTATGCCAGCATTAAGTTGTTCCGCTATGACCTGTGTTTACAACCAGAACGAGCTCTGTTCCAAAGGAGATATCCGCGTAGGCGGAAGCGGAGCCAAAAGCTCCATGGAAACGTGCTGCGAGAGCTTCAAGGAGCGCGGTGAGGGCACGATGTCCAACTCCACCGGCTGCGGCTGTACGAAAATCGGTGTCGACTGCAAGGCGCAGAACTGTACCTTTAACGACAACTGTAAATGCGAAGCCGGAGATATCCATATCGCCGGAGACAGCGCATGCAGCTGCCAGGAAACCGAGTGCAGCTCCTTCCGCTGTGGCTGCGGGAAATAAATACGAAAAAATGCGAAAATCAGTATTGACAACAGGATGGGAGAGTGCTATACTGCAATAGTCTGAGAAAAAGAAAGTAGAGTATCCACTCTCACCCTAGCGCAAACACGCGACTACGGTCCAATATTGATCTTAAGTTCTCTTTGTGTAGAGATTTATGTACAATGTTAAGTGGATAGTCTGTCTATCCACTTTTCTTGCGTTATCAGTCAAATCCGGTCCGGTGAGCCGAGTTTGATTTCGTTACACCGCAAAAGCGGGAACACAGTCTTTTATAATGATGGAGGTGCACTACAATTAGCGAATTAATGATTAATGAGCAGATCAGAGACAGAGAAATTCGTCTGATCGGTCAGAACGGAGAACAGCTTGGAATTATGTCTGCCAGAGATGCGTACCTGAAAGCACAGGAAGCAGGTCTGGATCTTGTGAAAATTGCTCCGACAGCGAAACCGCCGGTTTGCAAAATTATCGACTACGGAAAGTACAGATATGAACTGGCCCGCAAGGAAAAAGAAGCAAAGAAAAAACAGAAAACAATTGAAATCAAGGAAGTTCGCCTTTCTCCAAACATTGACACCAATGATCTTAATACCAAAGTAGGTGCAGCCCGCAAGTTCATTACAAAGGGCGACAAAGTAAAAGTAACACTTCGTTTCCGCGGCCGTGAGATGGCACATATGAACAGCAGCAAATACATCCTCGATGAATTTGCAGAGAGTCTGTCCGATATTGCAACGGTTGACAAAGCGCCGAAGGTGGAAGGCAGAAGCATGACCATGTTTTTGACGGCTAAACGTTAAAATACATTTGAATCAATATCAAGGAGGAAATTAAAATGCCAAAGGTAAAAACAAGCAGAGCAGCTGCAAAGCGTTTTAAAACAACAGGAACAGGAAAATTAGTAAGAAATAAAGCTTACAAGAGCCATATCTTAACCAAGAAATCTCAGAAGAGAAAAAGAAACCTGAGAAAACAGACTACTGTTGATGCAACAAACGTAAAGAACATGAAGAAAATCTTACCTTACATGTAATTTTTGCAAGGTAGAGTTACGCCCAACAGATCAAGGAGGAAAATAAGAAATGGCAAGAATTAAAGGCGGCATGAACGCTAAGAAAAAACATAACAGAGTATTAAAACTGGCTAAAGGTTACAGAGGAGCCAGAAGCAAACAGTATAGAGTAGCAAAACAGTCCGTAATGCGCGCACTGACCAGCTCCTACGCAGGAAGAAAACAGAAAAAACGTCAGTTCCGTCAGCTGTGGATCGCTCGTATCAACGCAGCAGCAAGAATGAACGGTCTGTCCTACAGCAAATTTATGTATGGTCTGAAACTGGCAGGCGTTGAGCTGAACCGTAAAGTTCTGGCTGACATGGCAGTTAACGATGCAGAAGGATTTGCAACACTGGCTGAGCTTGCAAAAAGCAAAGTAGCATAAGTAAAAACATATTCTGTGTGAATATACGAAGAAGCTGTGAGAACCGGTAAGGGGATCGCAGCTTCTTTTGAAATATAGAAAAACATGAGGTGAATATGAAAAAAAGCAAAGTGGCAGTGGTTGCCTGTCCCGACTATGAGCCGGCGCACGTAAAGGAAAGCCTGCAAAAGGGATTGGAAGCAATTGGCGGCCTGGAATCTCTGATCGGAAAAGAAGAGAATATCTTATTAAAACCAAACCTCGTCCGCTCCGCAAAACGCGAACGCGCCGTCGTGACCGACCCGGAAGTCATGGATGCCCTGATCACGATTTTGCAGGAAAATGGCTATGAGAATATTTCCTGCGGCGATTCCTGCGGCCTTGGCACCCCGGAGGGCATTGCAAAGGAAGCCGGGCTGAAAGAGGTGCTGGAAAAACACAACGTTCCGCTGAAGGATTTCCTTACGAGCGAGCGCGTAGAAACCGCCGATGGCAAATTTCTGATGATTGCGAAAGATGCACTCGACTGCGACGCCCTCATCAGCGTCAGCAAAATGAAAACCCACGCGCTGGAACGCATCACCGGAGCTGTCAAGAACCAGTACGGCTGCATCAGCGGCGTCTACAAAAAACTCGGCCACACGCAGTATCCGAACGCTGAGAGCTTCGCACACATGCTGATCGAGCTGAACCAGAAAGTCGCCCCGCGCCTCTATATCTGCGACGGCATCGTAGCAATGGAAGGCAATGGTCCGACTTCCGGCGACCCGGTTTCGATGGGAGTTCTTCTTATGTCCACCGATCCGATCGCACTGGATACCGTGTTCTGCCATCTGGTGAACCTCGATCCGTCGTATGTGCCGACAAATCTCTACGGGGAAACGCTCGGCCTTGGAACGTGGCACGACGACCGCATCGAAATCGTGACAGCGGATGGCACCATATCCGAGAAAGAACTGAAAAGAAAGTACGGAAATCCAAACTTCAACGTCGACCGCCGCAAAGCCCGCAAAAAAGGAGCCCTCGACCTGCTCGAGATCCTCGGGGTCTTCCAGAGCCGCCCCTATATCATAGAAGAAAAATGTAAAAAATGCGGCGTCTGCGTCGAGAGCTGCCCGGTGGAAGGGAAAGCCGTCCGCTTTGATAACGGCCGCAGAAATCCGCCGGTCTACGATTATAAAAAGTGCATCCGCTGTTTCTGCTGTCAGGAAATGTGCCCGCATCAGGCAATCCAGGTAAAGAAACACCGTCTGCCGTGGGAAAAATAAGGGAGCTATCCTACAAAGTGACTGGAAAAGCAAAAAGAGAAGTGTTATACTTGAAACCGGACAAAATTTAGTACAGGAGGAACAACACCATGGAATTAGAAACTTTAAGAAGTGATATGATAGCAGCAATGAAAGCCAAAGACAAAGCGAGAAAAGAGGCCATCTCTTCCCTGATCTCCGCAGCAAAGAAAGTAGCCATCGACGAGGGCTGCCGCGATGACATCAAACCGGAGCTGGTAGACCGCGTCATCTTAAAAGAGCTGAAGACCGTAAAAGAGCAGATCGATACCTGCCCGGCATCCCGTGAGGACTTAAAAGCAGAGTATCAGTTCCGCTATGACGTCATCAGCGAGTATGCACCGAAACAGATGAGTGCAGACGAAGTCAAAGCCTACATCAAGGAGAAATTCGCAGACGTTCTGGCAACCAAGAGCAAAGGTGCCATCATGAAGGCCGTTATGGCAGATATGAAAGGTAAAGCAGACGGAAAAGTCATCAACCAGACCGTTGCAGAACTGTGCAAATGAATATCATCAACATCGAACACATCAGCAAACTGTTCGGCGATAAACTGATTTTTGACGATGCTTCCTTCGGCCTGCAGGAGGGCGACAAGGTCGGCATCGTCGGAATCAACGGAACCGGAAAATCCACGCTGCTGCGCATAGTAGCAGGAGATGAGACCCCGGATTCCGGCCAGATTATCCGCCAGAACAACCTCAAAATGGCCTATCTTCCGCAGACACCGGAATTTCCAAAGGATGCCACCGTGCTGTCCTACGCCCTTTCCGGCGATGAGGAGGACTGGCAGGTGCAGAGCAACCTTGTACAGCTCGGTATCACCGAATACGACGCAAAAATCGACACCCTCTCGGGCGGCCAGCGCCGCAAGGTTGCCCTGGCAAAAGTGCTTGCGTCCGATTTTGACGTCCTGATCCTCGACGAGCCGACAAACCATCTCGACAATGCGATGCTCTCCTGGCTCGAGGATTACCTGAAAAATTACCGCGGAACCGTCTTTATGGTCACCCATGACCGTTATTTCCTGGATAAAGTGTCGAACCGCATCCTCGAAATCAGCCACGGAAAAATGTACAGCTACGATTCCAACTATTCCCGTTTTCTGGAACTGAAAGCTGAGCGCGAGGAGATGGAACTCGCCTCTGAACGGAAACGCCAGAGCATCCTGCGCATGGAACTCGAATGGGCGAAACGCGGCTGCCGCGCAAGAAGCACAAAACAGCGCGCAAGACTCGAACGTCTCGAAGTACTCAAAAATGGCACGGCACCGACCGCAGACGCTGTCGTGGAGATGGATGCTGTCGAGACCCGCATGGGAAAGAAAACGATTGAATTCCATAACGTCAGCAAAGCCTTCGGCGATAAAACGCTGATGAAAGATTTCGAATACATCTTCCTGCGGAACCAGAGTGTCGGCATCATTGGCCCGAACGGCTGCGGAAAATCCACAATGCTGCGGATGATCACCGGAGAAGTCCTGCCGGATGCGGGAACCATCGAAATCGGCGACACGATCCGCATCGGCTATCTGGCACAGGAAGAGCCGGACATGGATACGAATCAGCGCGTGATCGACTACGTGAAAGATATCGCTGAGTATGTCCAGACCCGTGACGGCCGCATCAGCGCATCGCAGATGCTCGAACGCTTCCTGTTCACACCGGATATGCAGTACACCCCGATTTCCAAACTCTCCGGAGGCGAAAAACGGAGACTGTATCTCTTATCCGTCTTAGTGAGCGGCGCCAATGTTCTGATCCTCGACGAGCCGTCCAACAACGTTGATATCCCGACCCTGACCGTGCTTGAGGATTTCCTGAACACGTTCGTCGGCATCGTCATCACCGTTTCCCACGACCGCTATTTCCTGGATAACGTCGTGGACCGCATCTTCGAATTCGACGGAAACGGAAATCTTCTGCAGTACGAGGGCGGCTACACCGATTACCTCGAAGCAAAAGAACGCCGTTTCGGCGGAAGTGCGGAAGAAACGGCAAAAGCAGCGCCGTCCAAAACGTCCGCGGACGAACCTGCAAAGTCAAAGAACAATGACTGGAAGCAGAACCGTCCGACCCGCCTGAAATTTACGTTCAAAGAACAGCGCGAGTACGAGACCATCGATGACGATATCGCTGTACTCGAGGAAAAGATTGCATCGCTTGACGATCAGATGCTCAAAAACGCCACCAACTCTGCAAAGCTCGCCGAACTGATGGCGGAAAAAGAGAAGACCGAAGCTGCTCTGGAAGAAAAAACCGAGAGATGGATTTATCTCACCGACCTCGCAGAACAGATTGAGGCGCAGAATCAGAAATAAAAGAAGCAAAGGAACTGTCCGCAGAAGAGAAAAAAATATGCGGGCCGTTCCTCCTTTTTTTATCGAGAAATTCGACGCGGAATTACCAGAAGTTGTAAAAAACTTGTATTTTTCCCTGAACACCCACAGAAAATCTGGACAGAATGCCCAATCGGTGTTATAATTCAGACACTGGACATAGTGGCATTGCCATGCCCTTATCCGGGTTTTTCGAAGCGCGGAGGCAACCGAAACCCGGCAGAACACCAACCTGAGAAAAGCCAAAGTAATTTTTGGTCATCATTTTTTAAGGAGGATAAAATCAAATGGCTAGAAAGATGAAAACCATGGATGGTAACCAGGCTGCAGCACATGCGTCTTATGCGTATACCGACGTAGCAGCTATTTACCCAATTACCCCTTCATCCGTTATGGCGGAGCATACCGATGAGTGGGCAACCCAGGGAAGAAAGAACATTTTCGGACAGGAAGTTCAGGTAACTGAGATGCAGTCTGAGGCAGGAGCAGCAGGTGCAGTACACGGATCACTGGCAGCCGGAGCTCTTACCACAACCTACACCGCATCCCAGGGACTTCTTCTTATGATCCCGAACCTTTATAAAATTGCCGGCGAGCAGCTCCCGGGCGTATTCAACGTATCCGCTCGTGCCCTTGCAAGCCACGCACTTTCCATCTTCGGAGATCATTCAGACGTTTACGCCTGTCGTCAGACCGGAGTCGCAATGCTCTGCGAATCCAGCGTACAGGAGGTTATGGACTTGACACCGGTTGCACACTGTGCAGCACTGAAAGGCAAAGTTCCATTTATCAACTTCTTCGACGGATTCCGTACATCCCACGAGATCCAGAAAATCGAGACATGGGATTACGAAGATCTGAAAGACATGGTAGATATGGATGCAGTAGATGCATTCCGTAAACATGCCCTGAACCCGAACCATCCGTGCCAGAGAGGATCCGCACAGAACCCGGATATCTTCTTCCAGGCAAGAGAAGCATGTAACCCGTACTACGATGCTCTTCCGGCAATCGTACAGGAGTACATGGACAAAGTAAACGAGAAAATCGGAACCGATTACAAACTGTTCAACTACTATGGAGCAGCAGACGCTGAGCATGTAATCATCGCTATGGGTTCTGTCTGCGATACCATCGAGGAAACCATCGATTACCTCGTAGCAGCAGGCAAGAAAGTCGGCGTTGTAAAGGTACGTCTGTACCGTCCGTTCTCCGCAGAAGCACTCATCAATGCAATTCCGGAGACTGTAAAACAGATTTCCGTTCTGGACAGAACAAAAGAGCCGGGATCTCTTGGCGAGCCTCTGTACCTGGACGTAGTAGCAGCATTAAAAGGCAGCAGATTCGAGAGCACACCGGTATTCACAGGCCGTTACGGACTTGGTTCCAAGGACACCACACCGGCTCAGATCGTTGCTGTATATGAAAATACAGAAAAACAGAGATTTACCATTGGTATCGTAGACGATGTTACCAATCTGTCTCTGCCGGTTGGCGCTCCTCTGGTAACAACTCCGGAAGGAACCATCAACTGCAAATTCTGGGGACTTGGCGCAGACGGTACCGTAGGTGCGAACAAGAACTCCATCAAGATCATCGGTGACAACACAGACATGTACGCACAGGCTTACTTCGACTATGACTCCAAAAAGTCCGGCGGTGTAACCATGTCTCACCTGCGTTTCGGAAAGAAACCGATCAAATCTACATACCTGATCCACAAAGCAAACTTTGTTGCATGCCACAATCCTTCCTATGTGAACAAATATCACATGGTAGAAGAGCTGGTAGACGGAGGAACCTTCCTTCTGAACTGCCCATGGGATGAAGCAGGCCTGGAAGAGCATCTGCCGGGACAGGTAAAAGCATTCATCGCAAACCACAACATTAAATTCTATGTGATCGACGGCGTTAAGATCGGTATCGAGACCGGCATGGGACCGACCCGTATCAACACCATTCTTCAGTCTGCATTCTTCAAGCTTGCGAAGATCATTCCGGAAGAAAAAGCCATCGAACTCATGAAAGCAGCAGCAAAAGCTACCTATGGCCGTAAAGGTGATGATGTCGTAGCAAAGAACTGGGCAGCAATCGATGAGGGTGCAAAACAGATCAAAGAAGTTGCAGTTCCGGAAAGCTGGAAAAATGCAGCAGACGAAGGTCTGACCACAACCCACGCAGAGAGCGGCCGCGCTGACGCTGTTAAATTCGTAAATACCATCCAGGCAAAAGTAACTTCCCAGGAAGGAAACAACCTGCCTGTATCCGCATTTGCAGACTACGTAGACGGAACAACTCCGTCCGGCACATCCGCATACGAGAAACGTGGTATCGCCGTAAACGTACCTGTATGGAATCCGGAAAACTGTATCCAGTGTAACAGATGTTCCTTCGTCTGCCCGCACGCTGTTATCCGTCCGGTTGCCATGAACGCAGAAGAAGCAGCAGCAGCTCCGGAAGGCATCCAGACCATGCCGATGACCGGTATGCCGGACTACACCTTCACAATGGCTATTTCCCAGCTTGACTGTACCGGATGTGGTTCCTGTGCAAACGTATGCCCGGGCAAGAAGGGTGTGAAAGCACTGGCTATGGAAAGCCTTGCAGCACACGAAGCAGAGCAGAAATACTTCGATTATGCAGCAGCTCTTCCAGAGAAGACAGACGTTGTAGCAAAATTCAAAGAGAATACCGTAAAGGGCAGCCAGTTCAAGAAACCGCTGCTTGAGTTCTCCGGCGCATGCGCAGGCTGCGGCGAGACTCCTTACGCAAAACTGATCACCCAGCTGTTCGGTGACAGAATGTACATCGCAAACGCAACAGGATGCTCCTCTATCTGGGGTAACTCCTCACCGTCCACTCCTTACACTGTAAACGAGAAAGGACAGGGCCCGGCATGGTCCAACTCCCTGTTCGAGGACAACGCAGAGTTCGGTTATGGTATGCTTCTCGCTCAGAAAGCAATCCGCGGCGGCCTGAAAGCCAAAGTTGAGGATGTTATGAACTCCGAGAAAGCTCCGGAAGAAGTAAAAGCAGCATGCAAAGAGTATCTGGATACCTTTGACTGCGGCGCTACCAACGGAACTGCAACCGAGAAACTTGTAGAAGCAATCAAAGACGCTGACTGCGACGTTTGCAGAGACATCGTTAAGAACAAAGACTTCCTCGCTAAGAAATCCCAGTGGATCTTCGGTGGCGACGGATGGGCTTACGATATCGGATTCGGCGGCGTAGACCACGTACTTGCCAGCGGAAAAGATATCAACGTAATGGTGTTCGATACCGAGGTTTACTCCAACACAGGCGGACAGTCCTCCAAAGCTACTCCGACTGGTGCAGTAGCACAGTTCGCAGCAGGTGGTAAAGAGACCAAGAAGAAAGATATGGCAAGCATCGCAATGAGCTATGGCTATGTATACGTAGCACAGATCGCTATGGGCGCTGATTACAATCAGGCAGTCAAAGCAATCGCAGAGGCTGAGGCATATCCGGGACCATCCCTCATTATCGCTTACGCTCCATGTATCAACCATGGTATCAAGAAAGGTATGAGCAAAGCACAGACCGAGGAGCAGCTCGCTGTTCAGACCGGATACTGGCATTGCTTCCGCTTCAACCCGGCACTCGCTGCAGAAGGCAAGAGCGCATTCACGCTGGATTCCAAGGCTCCGTCAGGAGATTATCAGGAATTCCTGAACGGCGAGGTACGTTACAACTCTTTGAAACGTGCAAACCCGGCGAAAGCAGAAAGACTGTTCGGCAAGAACGAGCAGGAAGCAAAAGACCGTTACACTTACCTGAACAAACTCGTAAAACTGTACGGCGCAGAAGAAGAGTAATTCTTTTTCCTTAAAAAGAATTTGAAAAAGGAGAGAAGTCATACTTGAGAGAGTATGGCTTCTTTCTTTTTGGGAGAAAAAATGAATTAGCGACATTTGGCAATAGTTTTGTATCGTTTGTCAACATTTTTATCCCGGAAAATGTTGACAAACGATACATTTTTGCGCAAGAAGGCTTTGAGATATGGTATAATGTGCGTATCACGATATAATGAGCGTTAGCGAGAGGAATTTTATTATGTTGAAAATATATCTTGGAGAAATGAAAGGTGCAATCTATCATCCGCCAACCTATTTTGATAATTGTTATGAAGATGAATGGCTGACCACGCCACTGGCAAAAGAAATGATCCGCGATGTGGATCGCTCGGAGGTAATCAGTGCGCATCTGATTGACAGCCCGGTGCTTGGTCCGATTCCACCGAAAGATTTATCCGGAGGAATCAAAACGTTGCTGCTGATGGCATACGATACAGACGGAAAGATCTTTAATGCCTCCGTATGTGGAGATAATTGTGCAAAATGGATTTTAAAATTAGGAGAGCAAAAGGATCTGACGATTAATCTGCGTCATGTGATGCGGTTTGGCAAAGATCCTTTTGAAATCCTGATTTTAAATACAGGGACTATTGTGCGGAATATGTCCGAATTTGTAGATGTTGCCGAGGCTTATGTATAGGTGGATGTATGAAGGGAAAGAAAAGAGTTATTATTCAAAATAACAGAGTTCATTATGAATTTGTGATAAAGCGTAATATTACAATCATCCAGGGGGATAGTGCATCAGGAAAAACAACACTGGTAAATATGATCCGGCAGGCAGAAAATTTAGGGGAGTCCAGCGGAATCAACGTTTCCTGTGAAGTACCGTGCAGAGTGCTGGAAGGTGTTAATTGGAAAATTATTTTGGAAAACAGCCGGGAAAGCATCTTTTTCATAGACGAGGAGAATTATTTTATAAAAACAGAAGAATTTGCTTCTGCCATACGGGGTTCAGAAAATTATTTTGTATTGATTACGAGAGAAAACTTATATAATTTGCCGTATAGTGTAGAAGAGATTTATGGATTGCATGTTTCCGGAAAATACAGAGATACCAGAAAAATATATCAGAAAATGTATCAGATCTATCCCAAAACAGCACGGCTTCCTGTTAGAGTACAAAAAATAATTACGGAAGATTCCAATTCTGGGTATCAATTTTTTGAAAATGTATGTGCAGAAAGGAATATTACATGTGAAAGCGCTGGTGGAAAAACAAAAATACCGGAAATGATCGGCAAGGCAGGAACAGAAGAAACCTGTATTATTGCGGACGGTGCTGCAATTGGAGCAGAAATGAATCTTCTCAGCAATAAAATAGAGGAAAAACAGAACGTACATTTATATTTACCGGAGTCTTTTGAATGGCTGATTTTAAATTCAGATCTTTTACAGGACAAAGAGGTTCGTAAAATTCTGGAAAATCCAGAAGATTATATCGACAGCACAGAGTTTTTTAGCTGGGAACAATATTTTACAAAATTGCTGATTCAGAAAACAGAAGGAACATATTTGCAGTATAAAAAAGCAAAATTAAATCCATCTTATTTGCAGGATAAAAATAAAAACAAAATACTGGAGAGTATACAAGGGATTCAGTGGAAAATAAAATCCTTAAAATAGCAAAAATAATGAAAGAATAGAGAGAAGAACATGAACTATACAATTTATGACTATCTCGGCCTGTTTTTCTTTTACGCCTTCCTTGGATGGCTTCTGGAAACTTCTGTGGCCGCGATCCGGAAAAAACATATGGTAAACAGAGGATTCTTAAATGGTCCGCTCTGCGCCATCTATGGAATCACAGCTGTCTTTATGACACGTTATCTGTATGAACTGCAGTCAAGCCCCGTCTTTTTGTTCCTTGGCTGTATGATTATCGCTACCGCAGTCGAGTGGCTGGCCGGTCACGCACTGGAACGCATTGGCCATGGCAAATGGTGGGACTATTCCAATAAAAAATGGAACATGGACGGCTATATCTGCCTTCAGTATTCTGTACTATGGGGAATTTTAGGACTGCTTGCCATGAAAATCGGCAATCGCCTCTGCTTTACAGTTCTTCATTCAATTCCGGCCGGTTTTCTGCATATCACATCCTGGATTCTCTTTGGTATATTGATAGTAGATGCCGTCGGTTCCTATGCTGTTCTGCACCACATCACGAAAAAAATGCCGCGGATCAGCGCTATGAACGATCAGATCGACGCCTTCACCAGACGCCTTTCTGTCCGTGTTTACCGCTATCTGGAGCGTCGTGTGGAACGTGCCTATCCGGCCGTACAGCCAGTTTCGGAGAAAAAAGAGAAAACAGAAACCGGCGTATTTGCCGAAGGATGCAGCTTTTACAAAATCGTTCTTCTCTTCATCATCGGCGCATTTTTGGGCGATATTACAGAAACCATATTCTGTCGCATCACCGCCGGTGTCTGGATGAGCCGCAGCAGCCTTGTATGGGGCCCGTTCAGCATCGTCTGGGGCCTGGCCATCGCCCTCGCTACCTGGTTCCTCTACAACTACCGCGACCGCTCCGATGGATTCCTGTTTGCCTTTGGTACCTTCCTCGGCGGAGCCTACGAATACATCTGCAGTGTGTTCACCGAAATCGTATTCGGAAAAGTCTTCTGGGACTACAGCGACATTCCCTTCAACCTCGGAGGCCGTATCAACCTCCTGTACTGTTTCTTCTGGGGAATAGCCGCCGTCGTCTGGCTCAAAAAATTCTATCCTGTCATTTCGCGCTGGATTGAAAAAATCCCGATGAAATTCGGAAAAATCATCACTTGGATCCTGATTGTGTTCATGGTGGCCAACATGCTCGTATCTACCCTTGCTCTCGCCCGATACGACGAACGCGCCCACCAAAAGCCCGCTGCTAATGCCATCGAGCAGACCATAGATGCCCATTTCCCGGACGCCCGAATGGAAAAAATCTACCCCAATGCCAAAGCGATTAACTAGAATGTGTTAAAAAACAATTCCGTAGTCTGCACGCCCCAATTACAGACTACGAAAAGCCCTCTCCCTCCGTCATGCAAAGTCAGGCCCCGTTTCGACAGCTTTGGTCTGCGCGGTCCGTTACCCCCAAAGAAAACCTTTGGCAACCCACCAAAAGTATGATATAATGTCACATAGATATTTTGGGGATACCATATCCTCTAAGAGCGAAGAAAGGACTCAACCACAAATGACAGTAGACAACAGCTTCACAATGAAGAAATTTCAGAGCATGGAAATCATCTATGTCACATTTTCCCAGATCACGAAACTCCCATACGTAGAGTGCGATCCGGAAACCTTTGACGATCAGGTATATATGTTTACCGAAGAAGAAGCAGCTAAAGAATTTGCAAAATCCTATGTAGAGAAGAATACCCCGCTGCTTACCGTAAAAGTACTGCGCAAGCAGATGCCGAACTTCTATATGGGCCTCTACGCAGAAGGTGTCAACATGGTCATCTTCCACGAAGGCGATCAGACCCGCCGCATCGAGCTGGAGCAGATCTTCCCGAAACCGGACATGGAAAAAATGAACAAACAGCATCTTCCAGTCCTCAACCCTGGCGTACAGCTCACTGTAGTTTATTTCCTGCAGGAGCTCCGCAAACCAAATCAGAGAAGAGACGATGCCGAGCGCATGCAGCACCTGCGTGAACTCGAAGAAGAAATGCTTGTCAACCTGATGCGAAGCAAATTCATCCTTGCCATCGACATCTCCCAGGTACAGGGCGAATTCGATCCGGCCAACCCGGGACCAGACGTGCGCATCCCGTACATCAAAAACCAGAACGAAGACATCTTTCAGCCGCTGTTTTCCGATATTGGTGAATTCCAGAAATTCCGTCCGGATCCGCAGGCAAAACTCCGTCTGGCAGCCATCCCGTTCCAGCACCTTCTGCCGTACCTGATGAAACAGGCCAAAGGCTTCGTCATCAACCCGTCCGGCTTCAACCTTCTGTTGACCAGAGAACAGCTCCAGAGAATCATGGGAGCCCAGGCGCAGAGTGTCCGCCCGAATCTCGAGGCGATGATGGCACAGGCTGCCGCAGCTCAGGCGCAGAGAAATGCGCAGAACAATGCTGCAAATGACGAAGTAAAAGATCATGTGGATGAGGCGGAAACTACCGACGCAGAAACAGACCACGAAGAATAAAAACCGACAGGGCCGCAGAAAATCCCAGTAAACGGGCACTGCGGTCCGTTTTTGACTGCATAAAACCGGAAATAATAAAGAAAAACAAGAAAGGATATACAAAAATGAACGCAGAACATTGCAAAGCCTATACCCTGCTGCAGGAACAGCAGATTGATGATATCCACGCACATGGCTACCTCCTTCGCCACAACAAAAGCGGAGCCCGCGTGCTGCTTCTCGAGACGGAGGATGACAACAAAGTATTCAACATCGCGTTCCGTACCCCGCCGGCCGACAGCACCGGCGTAGCCCACATCCTCGAGCACAGCGTCCTCTGCGGCTCCCGCGAATTCCCGTTAAAGGATCCCTTCGTAGAACTCGTCAAAGGATCCCTGAACACCTTCTTAAATGCTATGACCTACCCGGATAAAACCATGTACCCGGTAGCCAGCACCAACGATGCCGACTTCCAGAACCTGATGCATGTCTACATGGACGCCGTATTCTACCCGAACATTTACAAACACGACGAAATCTTCCGGCAGGAAGGCTGGAGCTATCATCTGGAAAGCGAAGACGGCCCGCTGACCTACAACGGTGTTGTATACAACGAGATGAAAGGAGCCTTCTCCTCCGCAGACGATGTCCTGGAGCGTGAAACCTTCAACACCCTGTTCCCGGACACTCCGTACGGCGTAGAATCCGGCGGAGATCCGTCCTGCATCCCGAACCTGACCTACGAAAACTTCCTGAATTTCCATCAGACCTATTACCATCCGTCCAACAGCTATATCTACCTGTACGGAAACATGGATATGGAAGAAAAACTGGCATGGATGGATGAAAAATACCTGTCCCATTTTAATGCAAAAGAAGTAAAATCCGAAATTCCGTATCAGAAACCATTTGCAGAGACCCTCGACATTGTACACGAGTACCCGGTACTCGATGGCGATCCGCTTGAAAACAATGCGTACCTGTCCTACAACATGGTCATCGGCAGCGGTCTGGATGTAAAATTAAACGTGGCATTTTCCGTTCTGGAGTATGCACTCCTTGACGCACCGGGAGCCCCGGTCAAACAGGCACTCCTTGACGCACACATCGGAAAAGATGTTTACGGTTCCTACGAGGACGGCATCCTGCAGCCATTCTTCTCCATCGTAGCCAAGAACGCTGATGAAAATGAGAAAGAGAAATTCCTGTCCATCATCCGCGGCACCCTCGAGGATATCGTGAAAAACGGCATGGATCAGAAAGCCATCGAGGCAGGCATCAACTATTTCGAATTCCGTTTCCGTGAGGCGGACTTCTCCAGCTTCCCAAAGGGCCTGATGTACGGCATCGACGTCTTCGACAGCTGGCTGTACGACGAGAACAAACCGTTCGCCTACCTGCAGCAGCTTGCGATCTACGATGAGCTGAAAAAACTGGCAAAAGAAGGCTATTTCGAAAACCTGATCCAGACGTATCTGCTGGACAACACCCATGCCTCCATCGTGACCCTCATTCCAAAGACCGGTCTTGCCGCAGAAAATGATGCAAAGACCGCAGAAAAACTGCAGAAATACAAAGAGAGCCTGTCAAAAGAAGAGATCGAGAAAATCATTGCTGACACCAAAGAGCTGGCAGCATATCAGGAAGAAGAGGAGAGCGAGGAAGCACTCGAGACGATTCCGCTCCTGAAACGAAGCGATATCAAACGTGAGTCTGTCAAACTTTACAATGACGAGCATGAAGTCGATGGAACGACGGTTCTTCATCACAACGTATTCACGAACGGCATCGGTTACTTAAGCTTGCTGTTTGATACGAAAAATGTGCCGAACGATCTGATCCCGTACATGGGCGTATTAAAATCCGTTCTCGGCTATGTGGACACCGAACACTACACCTACGGCGAACTGTTCAACGAGATCAATGCACAGACCGGCGGCATCAACTGCGGACTGCAGGTATTCCGCATTCCGGAAAATGATGACGACTGCCGCAGAATGTTCGGCATCCGCGCGAAATTCCTGTACGACAAACTGGATTTCGTCATGAAAATGATCGAGGAAATCCTGAACACCTCCCGCCTGGGTGACGAGAAACGTCTTCACGAGATCATCTCCAGCATGAAATCCGGCCTGCAGAACCGCCTGTCTTCCGCCGGAAATGCAACGGCTGTGATGCGTGCAGCTTCCTATTACTCCCCGATGAGCAATTTCCAGGACCGCATCGCAGGCATCGGCTTCTACCAGCTCTTAAAAGATCTGGACGAGAACTTCGATGAGAAAAAAGCAGAACTGATTAAAAATCTGCAGACCCTGATGAAATACATCTTCCGCAAAGAGAATCTGACCGTCTCCTATACCGCAGACGAGACAGGCTACGCACCGCTGGAAGAAAAAATCGCAGCATTCAAAGAGAATCTGTACACCGACGAAGTGGAGCCGGGCAGCATTGTGTATGACTTTGAACAGAAAAACGAAGCCTTCCAGACCTCCGGCCAGGTACAGTACGTGGCACTCTGTGGAAACTTCGAGCGCGAAGGCTACGACTACACAGGAGCCCTGCGCATCCTGCGTGTCATGCTGAGCTATGACTATCTGTGGATCAACATCCGTGTCAAAGGCGGCGCTTACGGCTGCGGCGGAGCTTTCGGAAGAGGCGGAAACGCGTGCATTTCTTCCTACCGTGACCCGAACGTCGGAAGAACCCTTGAAGTATACCGCGGTATCGGCGATTACGTGCGCAATTTCGAAGCAGACGAGCGCCAGATGACCAAATACATCATCGGAACGATCAGCGAACTCGACGTCCCGATGAACCCGTCCGCAAAAGGCCAGACCTCCGAGAGCGCATGGTTCAACGGCATCACCGAAGCAGACTTCCAGCAGGAGAGAGATCAGATCCTCGATGCAACCCTGGATGACATTCATGCACTGGCAGACCTTGTAGATGCAGCCTTAAAACAGAACAACATCTGCGTTGTCGGAAGCGAAGCAGCCATTCAGAAAGAGAAAGAACTGTTTAAGAACGTAGAGAACTTATAAATGAGGAGAAGAGACAGCAATGGAAAACAATGCAAATTATAAATCCGGCTTTGTAGCCCTGATCGGCCGTCCGAACGTGGGAAAATCCACGCTGATGAACCACCTGATCGGACAGAAGATTGCGATTACATCCAAGAAACCGCAGACCACCCGCAACCGCATCCAGACCGTTTATACGTGTGACGAGGGACAGATCGTGTTCCTCGACACACCGGGTATCCACAAGGCGAAAAATAAGCTCGGCGAGTACATGGTTGATGTAGCCGAGAAAACGTTAAAAGAAGTCGATGTGATTCTCTGGCTGGTAGAGCCGAGCAACTTCATCGGAGCAGGAGAGCGCCATATCGCAGAGATCCTGGAGAAAGTCAATGCGCCGGTCCTCCTCATTATCAACAAGACCGATACCGTGGAGAAAGACAAAATCCTGGAATTCATCGATACGTACCGCAAGCTGTTCCAGTTTGCCGAGATCATTCCGTGCTCGGCACTCCGCCATCAGAACACCGATGACATCATTCCGAGCATCTTCAAATATCTGCCGTACGGCCCGCAGTTCTACGATGAGGACACCATCACCGATCAGCCGATGCGCCAGATCGTGGCTGAGATCATCCGCGAGAAAGCACTGTACGCCTTAAACGAAGAGATCCCGCACGGCATCGCCGTTGTGATCGACCAGATGAAAGACCGCCCGAACGGAAAAATCGTTGATATTGATGCGACCATCATCTGCGAGCGCGATTCCCACAAGGGCATCATCATCGGAAAACAGGGCGCGATGCTCAAGAAGATCGGAAGCAACGCGCGGTATGAGCTGGAGCAGATGCTGGAGCAGAAAGTCAACCTGAAGCTCTGGGTCAAAGTCAAAAAAGACTGGCGCGACAGCGATTTCCTCGTGAAGAACTTCGGATATGATAAAAAGAAACTCGATTTATAATATTGCATTATAATAAGGAAGAAACATGCGAGAACCAATCAATGTAAGCGGAATGGTATTATCCGCCTCCCCGGTCGGAGAGTATGACAAGCGCGTCGTGATCCTGACCCGGGAGCTCGGCAAAATCACCGCCTTCGCGCGCGGCGCCCGCCGCATGAAAAGCCCGCTGATGGCCGTCTCCAATCCGTTCGTCTTCGGCGAGTTTCAGGTTTACGAGGGCCGTGACAGCTACACCCTCTCCGGCGCAAACATTAAAGAATACTTCCTCGACCTGGCGCAGATGCAGCCCGGCGTTTATTACGGCTTTTATTTTCTGGAACTGGCCGAATATTTCGGCCAGGAAGGAAACGATGAAACCCAGATGCTGAACCTTCTGTACGTGACGATGAACGCCATCCGCAGCGGAAAACAGGACCTCCGCCTGATCCGGTGCATCTTCGAACTGCGGACGATCACAATCAGCGGAGAAGCACCGCAGATGTTCTCCTGCATGGAGTGCGGCACGAAAGAGAATCTGACCGTTTTCTCCCTGCGCGACAGCGCCATCTACTGCCCAAACTGTGGAAAAACCATCAGAGATCCATGGCCGCTGCAGCCGGGCACCGTGCTGGCATGCCGCTATATCATTGCGGCACCGCTCGCGAAGCTGTATGGTTTTACCGTAAATGAAGAGATCCTGGACGAACTGGAACGATTGCTGCGTGCATATCTCCATCGCTATGTCGAAAAGAAGATGAAAACATTACAGATTCTGGATGTGATGAAATAATATAAAATGTAATAATTTGCAAAAATGTGAAATAATTATGTCCAAAAGTGTGTCCACACCTTTACAAATAAGTAGAAATGGGATAGAATATTTGGAATAAAGAAAAAAATGGTTCTGTATTCGTCACAGAAGATATTGCAAATGCATAGTACCAGAAAAAATGAGAAGGTTTTAGTGAAAATGGTAATATAAAAGCTAGAAAAACTATGCGAAACAAGAGAATGTTACGAGTACGGCGAAAAAAATACGACAGGGGAGAAAGGTATGTACAAAAAATCATCCACAGGATGGCTGAAGCATCTGGATTTTATGGTTCTTGATATTATCTGTCTTCAGCTGGCTTTCGTCATGGGTTATTTCTTAAGACATCACAGTTTTAAGCCATATGGAAGCCCAATTTACCGAAATGAGGCTATCGTATTCGCTCTGATCCAGCTGATGATCATGTTTTTTGACGATTCCTTCAAAAACGTCATGAAGCGCGGATACCTCGTGGAAATCGGAATGACTGTAAAAAATATGGTATACATCATCGTTCTTGGTGTATTCTACCTGTTCCTGATTCAGGAGGGAGATCAGTTCTCCAGAGCAACCATTATGCTGACCGGTGCTCTGTACGGAATGCTTTCCTATCTGATGCGCATCGGATGGAAGGCTGTGGTAAAGAAACGCAGCAGCGGGGAACACAGCGGCCGTTCGCTTCTGATCATCACGACCGAAAAACAGTCACAGTCCGTTGTAAAGAGCATGCTGGATTTCGATTACATCGGCGTTCGTCCGACTGGCGTTGTTCTCGTAGACCAGGACAGAACCGGACACAAAATCCACGGCGTACCGGTGGTATCGAACCTTGCAGATGCAGCTGAGTATGTCTGCCGTGAGTGGTTCGACGAAGTGCTGATCGTTCTGCCGGAAGGCAGAGAAATCCCGCAGAAAGTATTCGACGCATTCGCCGAGATGGGCATTACGATCCACGTAAAAATTGCGGACGTGAACGAAATGCAGGGAAAAAATCAGACTGTAGAGCGCATGGGCAACTATACCGTGGTCACCACCTGCATCAATATGGCAAGCGCAGGACAGCTTGTGCTGAAACGAATCATGGACATCTGCGGCGGTCTTGCCGGATGTATTCTGA
Organism: Blautia sp. OM06-15AC; assembly: GCF_003481425.1. NCBI lineage: Bacteria > Bacillati > Bacillota > Clostridia > Lachnospirales > Lachnospiraceae > Blautia > Blautia sp. OM06-15AC. The sequence goes on from NZ_QULD01000017.1 coordinate 44,774, forward strand.
CCGGAATCATCTTCCTGTTCGTTGCCCCTGCGATTTATATCAAGTCTCCGGGCCCGATCTTCTTCTCACAGTACCGTGTCGGAAAGAACGGAAGAAAATTCAAAATTTACAAGTTCCGTAGCATGTACATGGATGCGGAAGAGCGGAAAAAAGAACTGATGAAACAGAACCGCGTCAGCGATGGTCTGATGTTCAAAATGGAGAATGACCCGCGTGTCATCGGAAGCGAAAAAGGACCAGGCAAAGGAATCGGAAACTTTATCCGCAAAACCTCGCTGGATGAATTCCCGCAGTTCTTCAATGTGTTAAAAGGCGACATGAGCCTTGTAGGAACCCGTCCGCCGACAGTGGATGAGTGGGAGAAATATGAGCTCCATCACAGAGCAAGACTGGCAATCAAGCCGGGACTGACTGGTATGTGGCAGGTAAGCGGACGAAGCGAGATTACAGATTTTGAAGAGGTTGTAAAACTGGATACGAAGTACATTTCAGAATGGTCCTTTATGCTGGATATTAAGATTTTGTTTAAAACTGTACTGATTGTATTAGGCCAGAAAGGTTCTATGTAAAAAAAATGAAAAATGGAGATATATTGTAGTTTTGGGAGTAGTGTGGTAAAATAAAGGTAAATTTTAAGAAAAATTTATGAATGGAAGCGCAAAGAAGTCCTGATGACGGCGAAAAGGAAAAAGGCTTCCTTTGACAGGTGGTCCAAATAATGTTAATTATTTGGACCTTTTTATGTGAACTTCCTGAAATATTAACTCTCGTTTCGACATGTTCTTGCTTTAAGCCAGTTGTAGCATACTTTAAAAGGAATTTTATGAGAGTTAATTTTATAGGAAGTTCACATATATACTACCACAAAAGTAATTATCTTTCACTGACAACTATCCTAACACACAGGGGATTGAAAAAGTCATAAAGTTATGGTATAATCGAAAACAAAAGTTCATGAAAAATGGAAGAAGGAAGTATATGAACAACTCAAAACAAGATATATTGAACAACCTGATAAAAGAACCCTTCATCAATCAGCGTATCCTTGCCGCACAGACCGGCCATTCGCTTGGAATCGTCAATCGTTCGATCAAGGAACTGATTTCAGAAGGTTACCTGGATGAAGAGATCCGTCCGACGGAAAAGACACTGCGTGAGGCAAAAGAGAAAGCGCCGAAAAACGCCATTATCCTTGCCGCCGGATTTGGTATGCGGATGGTTCCGATTAATACAGAGACACCGAAAGGACTTCTGGAAATCAAGGGAGAGCGGCTGATAGAGCGCACAATCCGTCAGCTTCATGAAGTCGGCATTACAGAGATTTACGTCGTTGTCGGATTTATGAAAGAGCAGTATGAATATCTGATCGATGAATACGGCGTAGAATTGATCGTCGCTCCGGACTATGTGTCGAAAAACAATCTGCATTCCCTGAAAACGGCGGCAGCCCATTTATCAAACAGCTACATCATTCCCTGTGATATCTGGTGTGAAAAGAATCCATACAGCAGAAACGAATTATATTCCTGGTACATGGTCAGCGATCTGGTGGATGATGACAGTACCGTCCGCGTAAACCGGAAGCAGGAGCTGGTCGTACAGAAAGAACAGGCAGGCGGAAACGCGATGATCGGCATCTGTTATCTGCTGGAAACAGAAGCGGAGATCGTGCGGGAGCGTCTGGAAGAACTGGGAAGAGATTCCCGATACGACGGAGCGTTCTGGGAGGAAACCTTATACCGGAAAGACAGAATGATTGTGACGGCCCGTGTTGTACATGCTGCCGATGCCGTAGAAATCAATACCTATGAGCAGCTGCGTGAGATTGACAGCGATTCCAGCCAGCTGCAGACGGATGCGATTCAGGTAATCTGTGAAGCACTTGGAGCACAGCAGAACGAAGTGACAAACATTACAGTTCTGAAAAAAGGAATGACAAACCGATCCTTTTTATTCTCCTGTAAAGATAAAAAATACATTATGCGAATTCCGGGAGAGGGAACCGATCAGTTGATCAACCGCAGGCAGGAAGCCGCTGTATATCAGACGATCGCCGGCCGCAGGATCTGTGATGAGATTGCCTATATTAACCCGGAGAACGGCTACAAAATCACAGAATATCTCGAAGGTGCGCGGGTCTGCGATGCAGAAAATGAGGAAGATCTTCAGAAATGCATGAAGAAACTGCGGGAGTTTCACGGGCAGAAATTAAGAGTAGACCATTCCTTCGACCTGTTCGGACAGATGGAATACTATGAAAGCCTCTGGGAAGGAACTCCGTCAGCATATAAAGATTACGAAAAGACGAAAGCGCATGTGCTTCAGTTAAAGGATTACATCGAAGCAAATGCCGGAGAGTGGGTGCTCACTCACATTGATGCTGTGCCGGACAATTTTCTGTTTGTGGAAGAAAACGGAAAAGAGGAGATCCGCCTGATCGACTGGGAATACGCCGGAATGCAGGATCCGCATGTGGATATTGCGATGTTCTGTATCTATTCTCTTTACAAAAAAGAGCAGGTGGACCATCTGATTGATCTTTATTTTGAAGGAAACTGTGACGACAGAACACGCATAAAAATCTACTGCTACATCGCAGTCTGCGGTCTGCTCTGGAGCAACTGGTGCGAATATAAACGGAAATTAGGCGTGGAATTCGGAGAATATTCCCTGCGGCAGTACCGCTATGCAAAAGATTATTACAAAATAGTCCAGCAGGAACTGGGAGAGGAAGGAAAAGAAACATGTACAAAGTAGAGCGTGCCATTATTATGGCGGCAGGCCTCGGAAACCGGATGAAGCCGGTAACGTTAAAAACACCAAAACCGCTGGTCCGGGTAAACGGTGTGCGGATGATTGATACCGTCATCGATGGACTGCACAAAAACGGAATCACAGAAATTTACGTGGTAGTCGGTTACCTCAAGGAACAGTTCCAGACACTGGAAGAGGAGTACCCGGGTCTGAAGCTGATCGACAATCCGTGGTACGATACCTGCAACAACATCGCATCGCTGTATGTGGCGCGGGAACATCTGGAAAATGCGATTATTCTTGACGGTGACCAGATCATCTATCATCCGGAAATTCTGGCACCGGAGTTTGAGCGATCCGGTTACAACAGCGTGTGGACGGATGATGAGACCGACGAGTGGCTGCAGACCGTGGAAAACGGCATTGTGACAGGCTGCAGCAGAACCGGCGGAAAGGGCGGATGGCAGCTATACAGCATTTCCCGATGGACAGCAGAAGATGGAAAGCGGCTGAAAGGCCATCTGGAGCAGGAGTTTGAAGTAAAGAAAAACCGTCAGATTTACTGGGACGATGTGGCAATGTTCTGCTACCCGAAAGAGTATCAGCTTGGCATCCGGCCAATGAAGGCAGAGGATATCATAGAAGTAGACAATTTCAGCGAGCTTGTTGCACTCGATGCATCGTATGCGGATTACGCAGAAAGGGAAGAAAATGAACAGTAAAAACCAACAGAAGAAAAAAGAAATCGACTGGATGATCACGCTGGTGCCTCTGGCGCTGATCGTTGCTCTATGTATCGTATTTTTCTTTGCACCGGAGCAGTCGAATCAGGTACTTGGCCAGATTCGATTTCTGTTTGGAGACACCTTTGGAACGTATTACCTGGTCATCGGACTTGGCATTTTCTTTCTGTCTCTGTTTCTGGCAGGCTCCAAATACGGAAATATTGTGCTTGGAAAGCCGGATGAAAAGCCAAAATATTCCTTTTTTGCATGGGGCTGTATGATGTTTACCTGCGGTCTGGCAGCAGATATTCTGTTTTATTCGTTCTCTGAGTGGATTTTGTACGCAACAGATCCTCACATCGCAGAACTTGGCAGCATTCAGGACTGGGCAGGCGTATTTCCACTGTTTCACTGGAGCTTTATCCCGTGGGGATTCTATCTGGTACTGGCTGTTGCGTTTGGATTTATGCTTCATGTAAGAAAACGAAACCGTCAGAAATACAGCGAGGCGTGCCGTCCGATTCTGGGAAAACAGACAGATGGAATTGGCGGCCGTCTGATTGACCTTCTGGCTGTCTTTGCACTGCTGGCCGGAACTGCTACCACTTTTAGTGTGGCAACTCCTCTGATGGCGGAAATCATCGGTGAGCTGTTCCATATGGAAGTCAGCAGAACTGTGATTAATATTATCATTCTTCTGATCACCTGCTGTGTTTATACCTATTCTCTTCTGCATGGATTCAAAGGAATCAGCATTCTGGCCAAGGTGTGCATTTATCTGTTTTTCGGACTTCTTGCCTTCGTCCTGCTGTTTGGGGGAGAGACGCGGTATATTATTGAAACTGGATTTTCTTCTCTTGGAAAAATGATTCAGAACTTTATCGGCTTATCAACGTATACGGACCCGATGCGTACGACAAACTTCCCACAGAACTGGACCATTTATTACTGGGCATACTGGATGGTATGGTGTGTGGCAGCACCGTTCTTTATTGGCAGCATTTCCCGCGGAAGAACCGTGCGCCAGACGATTCTCGGCGGATACGGTTTTGGTGTGGGTTCCACGCTTGTCAGCTTTATTATTCTTGGAAATTATTCGATGGGAAAGCAGATTTCAGGTGCAATTGATTTCATTTCGCAGTATAATGAAAATGGAGATTTATATCATCTGATCGTGTCGATGATCAAAACCATGCCGTGTGCACCGCTGATTATGGTTGTTGTATTAGTTACGATGGTTGCATTTTATGCGACATCGTTCGACTCGATCGCATTGACGGCATCGTGCTACAGCTACCGGAAACTGGAAGACGGCGAAGAGCCGGCAAAAGGAATTCAGCTGATGTGGTGTATCCTGCTGATCCTGCTTCCGATTGCACTTCTTTTTGCAGAGAGTTCCATGAACAGTCTGCAGTCTGTCAGTATCGTAGCGGCATTTCCGATCGGCATTGTGATCGTGATGATTGCGGTCAGCTTCTTAAAAGATGCAAAACTGTATTTAGAAGAATTGCAGGGAGGAAAAGCGCATGGAGAGGAGAAAAAAGAGAATCGTTAAACTGACAGCATTTTTGTTTCTGCTTGCGGCATCCATTTTTGTGATGCCGCAAAAGGCGTTTGCGGACGAAAATGAGGATGTTACATTGCCGACGGGCGATATTAAACCCATGGAACCACAGCAGGATGAGTCCGGGATTGATACATACGGGGCCGATGAAGGCGATGAGTTCAGCGGAACGGAGTATGAATTGTATACGGTTCTGGAGAAGCGTGTGAAAGAAGCGATGCTGGCTGGAAATGAATGGGTATCCATTAAAGATTTAAAAATAAGAAGGGATACCTATGACATTTGGGAATCGAAACACATAAAGCAGTGAGAATCCCCCATGGTTGAATGGAAGCGTTCAACCATGGGGGATTTTAATGGATGTTCCTCTTGCAGTCCCCCCCATTTTGTGTTAACATAAAACACGCAAATAACCAACAGCAAGGAGTTCTATTTTACATGAACATTACTTCAAAATACCGTTCTCTCTCCGTCCAGGCGAAGGCGGCGCTTTGGTTTACGATCTGCAGTTTCTTACAGAAGGGCATTTCGTTCATCACAGTTCCGATTTTCACGCGTCTGATGAGCACCGAGGAGTACGGAACCTATACGGTTTATCTGTCCTGGCTGCAGATTTTGACGATTATGACATCGCTGTATTTATTTAATGGTGTTTATGACAATGCGATGGCAAAGTACGAGAAGCAGCGGGATGAATATACATCTGCAATGCAGGGACTGACGCTTGTGATTACGGGTGCGGTTTTTGCATTGTATTGTTTTACATCGGGTTTCTGGGAGAAGATTTTAAATCTGCCGAAATCCATGATTTTGCTGATGTTTTTGGAAGCGCTGCTGAGTCCGGCGCTTTCTTACTGGTCGGGGCGGCAGCGGTTTGAGTATCGGTACCGGATTCTGGTCTGTGTGACGATTCTGCAGGCGCTGATGAACCCGATTGCAAGCCTGGTGCTGATCCGCATCAACGGCGGTACGGCCATGATGAGGATCCTGGGTATCGTCGGAGTGCAGATCTGTATTTGCGTGCCGATTATTGTGTTCCAGTTCTGCAAAGGAAAAGAGTTCTTTTCGAAGGAATACTGGGGCTACGCACTGCGGATCGGAATTCCGATTGTGCCGCATTATCTGTCCGGTATTATCCTGAATCAGGGCGACCGCATCATGATTGACAAGATGGTCGGAAAGACGGAAGTTGCGCTGTACGGGCTGGCGTACAGCATTGGTATGCTGGTGCAGCTTTTCATCAGCGGTATGAACAGTGCATTGACACCGTGGATGTACAGCAAGATCAAAAAGGGCGACATCCGCTCGATGCGGAAGGTGCTGCAGCTGCTGAGCATTGTAGTGGTCGGCATAGCCGTGGCGCTGATGCTGATCAGCCCGGAGCTGGTGCTGATTTTCGGATCACCGAAGTACCGCGAGGCGGTGTACGTCATTCCGCCGGTGGCAGCGAGTGTGTTCTTTATCTTCATTTATAATATTCTCTCGATGCCGCAGTTTTATTATGAAAAAACACAGTTTCTGATGGCTGCATCCATGGCGGCGGCTGGAGCGAATGTGGTGCTGAACTTTATTTTTATCCGCCTGTTCGGTTACATCGCGGCCGGTTACACGACGCTGGCATGCTATATGCTGTATTCGGTCGGCCATTATATTGTGAGCAAACGGATTCTGGTGAACGAAGGAATCCAGGAAAATCTGATGAGTCCAGGATTTCTTGTGGCGTGCTCCGTTTTTCTGATTGGAGCAAGCATCATCTGCAATCTTATTTTCCCGTACAGAATCCTGCGTTACGCGATTCTGCTCGCAAGTGCAGGGCTGGTCTTCTGGAAGAAAGAACTTCTGCTGAAGACGATGGCGGATATCCGGAAAAAATAAAAAAGTGGGGGAGGATTTGAAACGAATGTTCAGAGACTCCCCGTTTTTGCGCGTTTTTTCTTGACAGTCACAGAAAAAACGATACAATGAAAGAATGAAGAAAAGTAAGGCATTTTAAATTAGAAAAGGAAAAATTACATGAGTACCAGTATTTCAATAAAAGAACTAAAAGAGCTCGATCCGTCAAGCTATCAGATCGTCGATATCCGCGATGCGGTAGAGATCTCCCACGGCGCGATTCCGGGAGCGCTTGGGATGAAGACAGAAGAAATCGAGACAAGTGATGCGATTGACCGGAGCAAAAAGACGATCATCTGCTGCAGCCGCGGCCGGTTCAGTGTCGCAGCGGCGAAAGAATTACAGGGAAAAGGCTGGGACGCTGTGAGCCTGGAGGGTGGTTACATCGCCTGGCTGATGGACGTGATGAGCGCGCCGGAGGAGCAGGACAAGGCAGCGGATGTCGAGAAGAGTCTCCGCAAGAAGTTCAAAAAGGCGATCTGGTCCAAATTTACGAAAGCGATCAATACGTACGAGCTGGTAAAACCGGGCGACAAAATTGCTGTCTGTATTTCCGGCGGAAAAGATTCGATGCTGATGGCGAAATGCTTTCAGGAGTTAAAGCTTCACAATAAATTTGATTTCGAAGTAAAATTCGTTGTCATGGATCCGGGATACAGCCCGGAGAACCGCAAAGTGATCGAGGACAACGCAAAGAGCCTCCACATTCCGATCACCATTTTCGAGACAGACATTTTCGATTCGGTCTACCATGTGGAAAATTCCCCGTGTTATCTCTGCGCGAGAATGCGCCGCGGCCATCTGTACCATTTTGCACAGCAGCTCGGCTGCAACAAGATTGCACTCGGCCATCATTACGATGATGTCATTGAGACAATACTCATGGGAATGCTCTACGGTGCGCAGGTGCAGACGATGATGCCGAAGCTTCACAGCATCCACTTCGAGGGCATGGAGCTGATCCGCCCGCTGTATCTGGTGCGCGAGGATGATATCAAGGCGTGGAGAGATTATAACGGTCTGCATTTCATCCAGTGTGCCTGCAAGTTTACGGACACCTGCACGACCTGCAATAACGAAGAGAACCGCTCGAAACGTGTGGAAATCAAGGAACTGATTAAGAATCTGAAAAAGGTGAATCCGTTTGTCGAGAGCAATATTTTCCGCAGTGTGGAGAATGTCAATATTGATACGGTGGTCGGCTATAAGCAGCACGGCATCCGCCACAACTTCCTGGAAGGATACGACGACAATTCGGGCTATGTGCCGGAGGCAGAAAAAGCGGCGGCGGAGACGGAATAAAAAGAAGGAACTCTATGCACAGAAAAATAGAAGAAACGCCGGAGCGGGAGAAAATGCTGATCCGGCTGAAAGAGCTCCGTCTGGAACGCGGTTACTCGATGACACAGGCGGCGCGGAAGATTTTCAGTCACCCGGACACCTACAACCGGTATGAAAAAGGCATCCGTGAGATTCCGTTGGACTGTCTGATTACGCTGGCAAAGCTGTATGACTGCAGTCTCGATTATCTCGCGGGTGTTTCCGATCAGCCGCGAAAATATGGAAGGTGATGTAAATGGCAATTCCTCTTTATCTGACAACGATTGAACAGGATATTTTTGATACATTCCGGTATCTGCCGCATGCGGTTGCAGTCGGTGTCGGCTTTGTGACGGTTGCGGCGGCGTGGAAAAATCAGCAGATCCAGAAGAAACGGAAACGGCTGGAGCAGTACCGTGCGCTGCACGGCGGGCAGCTTCTGGCGTGGTTTCTGGTAGCCGTCTATTTTGCCATGCTGATTTCGATTACACTGCTTTCGAGAGAACCGGGTTCGAGAACCGGTGTGGATTTGAAGCTGTTTGAAACCTGGGGAAACCAGTGTCTGCCGGACCGGTATTTTGTGGAAAATATTCTGCTGTTTCTGCCGTTCGGTGTATTACTGCCGGCGGCGGTGCCGTTTCTTCGGAGATGGTGGTACTGTGTGTATGCGGCATTTGCCACGAGCATGATGTTGGAAACTGTGCAGCTTTTAACAGAGCGCGGCTTCTGCCAGTTAGATGATGTTGTGACGAATACGCTTGGAGCAGCCATCGGGTATCTGGTGTTTGCACTGGTGCGGAAATGTTGGAGAGGGAAGATAGAAGAATAGAAGGAAAACAAGAAGGCTCTGCCCAAATGGACAGAGCTTTTTTCTTCCCTGTTTTTATAGCAAGACCCGAAAATAATGCAAAAAATTCAGCACCGCAGAGCGTGAATTACTGCGTCACAGATTTTCGTCGTACCCCGGTACGCCTTCAAATCTGTTCCTTGCAATTCGCGCTCTGCAGCACTGCCTTTTTTGCATTATTTTCGGGTCTTGCTATAGATGGAAGTGCAGGAGAGTTAATCCACCCGTTCTTTCCCCCAGAAAAACAATGCCACGGTTCCCGGCCCTGTGTGGCTGCCGATGGTGGTTCCGATGTTGTTGATCTCGACTTTTCCGTTCAGATTGGGAAAGCGTTCCTCGATAAGATCCGCAACGGCCCGCGCATCGTCGTAGCAGGCGGACTGGGAAATGTAGCATTTGCCGGAGTAGGAGAGGCCGCCCTCGGCGTTTTCTTCCATCTGGTCGACGATTTTTTTGATGACTTTTTTCTTCGTACGGATTTTGAACCGCGGAATCAGCCGTCCTTCGTTGTCCATGTTGAGCAGCGGGCAGATGCCGAGAAAGCCGCCGATTGCGCCGGAGGCTTTGGAGATGCGGCCGCCGCGCACGTAGAAGGTGAGGTCCGTGGAGAAGAACCAGTGATGGACTTTGAGGCGGTTTTTCATCGCAAAATCGTAAACCTCTTCCAGCGGTTTTCCTTCATCGCGCAGGTCGGCAAGGCGGTCCATCAGAAGACCATAGCCGGAGGAAGCGCCGAGGGAATCCACGATGAGGATTTTCCGTTCCGGGTAGCGCTCTTCAAGGTCGGCTTTGGCGATCATCGCAGAATTCAGGACACCGGAAATGCCGGAGGAGAGGCAGACGTGGAGAATGTCTTTGCCGTCCTGCAGGAATGTTTCAAAATAGGCTTCAAATTCATCGGCATTCACCTGGGATGTTTTTGTGGAAGCGCCGGCGGCCATGGCGGCATAAAACTGATCGAACGGCATGGACTTGCCGAGATCGTCCGCGTACTCGGTGTCATTTAATTTGTAATGGAAACAGATGTATGAGATTTCCCGTTTGGAGAAATGTTCTTCGGTAAGGTCTGCTGTAGAGCAGCAGCTGATGACATAGGAACTCATAAAATAATCCCTCCTTGTAAAAATGAAAGTAAGAACTCTGGTTTCTGTGCCTATTGTAGCATCCCGAATGGGAAAAGGCAACTGCGGAACGTGATTATATCCGTAATGAAAGGGGCGGTGAAATGGTGTCAAGCCTTGTATTTGCGGTACGGCCTGTGGTAAAATAGAACTATGAGAATACGAAAATACAAAGGAGGTTTTTGCATATGCAGAATTATTCAGGAGAAGAAGGGCTGCAGTATCATCTGCAGATCCGAAAAGGCGATGTGGGACGGTACGTGATTCTGCCGGGAGATCCCAAACGGTGTAAAAAAATTGCAGCTTACTTTGAGAACCCGGTGCTCGTCGCAGACAGCCGGGAATTTGTGACTTATACGGGTACTTTGGACGGTGTAAAGGTTTCCGTTACATCTACCGGCATCGGCGGTCCGTCGGCTTCCATCGCGATGGAAGAGCTGATCCAGTGCGGCGCCGATACGTTTATCCGCGTCGGAACATGCGGCGGTATGGCACTCGATGTAGAGGGCGGCGATATCGTGGTGGCAACGGGAGCGATCCGTGCGGAGGGAACGTCAAAGGAATACGCACCGATCGAGTTCCCGGCAGTCGCAGACCTTACCGTGACGAATGCGCTGGTGCAGGCGGCAAAGAATCTTGGGAAAAAATGGCATGCGGGCGTGGTACAGTGCAAGGATTCCTTCTACGGCCAGCACGACCCGGAGCAGATGCCGGTCGGCGATGAGCTGCTGAAAAAATGGGATGCATGGATGAAGCTTGGATGCAAAGCGTCAGAGATGGAATCGGCGGCACTCTTTATCGTGGCAAGTGCCCGCGGCGTCCGTGCCGGATCGGATTTTCTTGTGATGGGAAATCAGGAGAGAGTGAAACGCGGCATGGAGAACCACATTACGCACGATACGGAAGGTGCGATTCAGGTAGCCATCGAGGCACTGCGGATTCTGATCCGGGAAGATCAGAAATAAGAAAGAAAAAATAAGGGGATACTGGAAAGGGGATGCTGGATATGAAACAGGAAATCAGTACAGAAATAAAACAGGAGCTGGTAAAACAGGCTCTGGCAGCGCGGAAATTTGCGTATGTGCCGTATTCGAAATTCCGCGTAGGCGCGGCGGTTCTGGCAAAGAATGGAGCGATTTATACCGGTTGCAACATTGAAAATGCGGCGTATACACCGACAAACTGCGCGGAGCGCACCGCGGTCTTCAAAGCCGTATCCGAGGGCATAACGGAATTTGACGCGATCGCCGTCTGCGGCGGCCCGGGAGAGGCAGAGCCGGAGGATTTCTGCACACCGTGCGGTGTCTGCCGTCAGGTGCTGCGGGAATTCGTTGATCCGAACGAATTTCTCGTCCTTCTCTGCAAGGGCGACGGTTCCTGGAAAGAAATGACACTCGAGGAGCTGCTGCCAATGGGATTCGGAAAAGAAAATTTATAAACAGAAGCCGGAAAAGAAAAAATCCAGGGCAGGTACGGAAAGTACCGTATGCCCTGGATTTTTTATGTCCAAGATATAAAAATTATTTACTGAAATTTCGGCTCACAGGTCAGATCGCATCCCAGACGCTGGAACATTTTGCGGTCCACATCGGAGAGCATAACGCTGGAGTGCACCTGGCAGCCCTTTAACTGCGGCAGGCAGGAGAGTGCTTTCTGTGCATCCTCGCTCTGTGCAGCAGTAGCAGACAGCGCAATCAGAACCTCGTCGGTATGAAGACGCGGGTTCTTGCTTCCGAGGTATTTGGTTTTCAGGGTCTGGATCGGAGCGATGGATTCCGGTGAGAGAACATGTACGTCATGGTCGATGCCGGAGAGCTCTTTTAATGCATTCAGCAGAAGCGCCGCGCTCGATCCGAGCAGATCGCCGGTCTTTCCGGTGATGACGCGTCCGTCCGGAAGTTCCATGGCAGCGGCCGGTGCGCCGGTCGCCTCGGCACGAACAAGAGCCGGGGAAACGGTGGTACGGTCTGCGGCAACGATGTTTTCCTGTTTCATCAGAAGCTCGATTTTGTAAGCCTCAGTCTCGGAGCGGGAGCCGTCTGCGATACCGTCCACAGCAGTGTAGTAGCGGCGGATGATCTCCTGACGGGAAGCCTCGCGGCATGCCTCATCATCGATAATGCAGTTTCCGGCCATGTTGACACCCATGTCTGTCGGGGATTTGTACGGGCTCTCGCCGAAAATCTGCTGGAAGATCGCGCGCAGAACCGGGAAAATCTCAACATCACGGTTGTAGTTGACGGTTGTCACGCCGTATGCCTCGAGGTGGAACGGGTCGATCATGTTGACATCGTTCAGATCGGCGGTAGCAGCCTCGTAAGCCAGGTTGACCGGGTGCTTCAGCGGCAGATTCCAGATCGGGAAGGTCTCATATTTTGCATAGCCGGCGTTTACACCGCGTTTGTGCTCATGGTAAAGCTGGGAAAGGCAGGTTGCCATCTTTCCGCTTCCCGGTCCCGGTGCGGTAACGACAACGAGCGGGCGGGTTGTCTCGATGTACTCGTTCTTTCCGTATCCCTCATCGCTCACGATCAGCGGCACATTATGCGGGTAGCCCGGAATCGTGTAGTGAATGTAAACCGGGATGCCGAGCTTCTGCAGTCTCTTCTTGAAAGCGTCTGCACTGTGCTGTCCGGAATACTGCGTGATGACAACACTGCCGACATAGAGGCCGCGTCCGCGGAACTCATCAATCAGACGGAGCACGTCGCTGTCATAGGTGATGCCGAGGTCGCCGCGGATTTTGTTTTTCTCAATATCGGCTGCGGAAATCGCCATTACGATCTCAGCCTGGTCGGAGAGCTGCATCAGCATGCGCAGTTTGGCATCCGGTGCAAAGCCCGGAAGAACGCGGGATGCGTGGAAATCGTCGAACAGCTTTCCGCCGAATTCCAGATACAGCTTGTTGTCAAACTGGTTGATGCGGTCGCGGATATGCTCAGACTGCATTTTCAGGTACTTCTCATTGTCAAATCCAATCTTCATGGTATTTTTCTCCCTTTTTATCCATGGTGTCTGTTAAAAACAACTGTTTTCATTTTACTATACGGAAAAGTCCTGTGCAAGAAAAAATTATCGTGGGAACTTTAGAAAATTAAGGAAAAAAAGAGCTGAAAATAAAAAAATCTCCTAAAAAGGAGAGAGGCCGGGACTTGTTAGGGCCCCGGCGGTATGAAAAAGAAATCTATCTATTAGAAAGGTTGGCATTGGAGACATGCTTCCAAGGGTGCTTTGCTGTCTCCTGGTTAAAATTTATAGAAAAACGATGGAGGTTTGTGTTTGTTTCCTTCGTTGTTGATGAGATTAGTATACGGAAAAATTGTGACCAGAATGTGTACATGAGATAAAGCTTTTCTGAAGAGAAGATGAAAACAAAACAAAGAAAATCTGACGGAATCGTAAACAGAGGAAAGTTTTGGCGGAAAAAGGGGTCATGCAGAGGGGCAGCGGTGCATAGAATGCAGGGGAAGAAGGAAAAAGCAGCGATTCCGTGACGCGGAGCAGAGACGGGAAAACGCCGCAGGTCTCAAAACGGTGCGGAGCTGCTGGAACGGAGAAAGCTTGCAGAACGTAATCCTGGATATGGTCAACCGTTTTGGATATGTCGGCGTCCTGATTCTGATTGCCGTGGAAAATGTCTTTCCGCCGATTCCCTCCGAGGTGATTCTGACGTTCGGCGGTTTTCTGACGACATGCACCCGTCTGCATCCGGCGGGCGTTGTGCTGTCATCCACGGCAGGATCGCTTCTCGGGGCGCTGGTTCTCTATGGAGCGGGAACGCTTGTCAGCCCGGAGAGCCTTAGTGAACTGCTCGACAGCCGCCCGATGAAGTTTCTCGGATTTCACGCGGAGGATGCCTGGAAAACGATTACATGGTTTCAGAAGAAAGGCCAGCGGGCCGTTCTGTTCGGCCGGTGCATTCCAATCATCCGAAGCCTCATTTCCGTCCCCGCCGGGATGGCACGGATGGAGATGCCGAAATTTCTGCTGTTTACAATCATCGGAAGCACGGTGTGGAACATTCTTCTCGTCGGAACCGGTGCTGCGGTCGGTGTGGCGTGGGAGCAGGCGGCGGGATATGTGAAGATGTATGCAGATATCGTTTTTCTCGTGCTGGCAGCCGGAGCGGTATGCTTTCCGGCGGTGCATTTATATAGGAAGAAACACAAATGAAAAAACGTAAGTTGCATGAAATGAGGGACAAAATGCAAAAAATATACTTGCAATTCGACAGGAAGTGTGCTAATATACACATCAACAAGTAAAAGGGAGTAGCGAAACGCCGCGGGAAACAAAAACGCATCCCGGGTGGGTTTGAAATCGTCAGCCGATGTCGAGAGACGTCCGTATCAAATGAGAACGCAAGACTTTTATTGTGGCAGTCGTCATGATAGGAGTCTTTTTTTATGCTCCTGAATACCAAAGACAACATGAACTGCCGGAGCAATCCAAACCGTTGCCAGCGGAACAAAAGTGGCGGAAAGAGGAATGTATGAGCAGCGAGAGAGTGAAAAAAGAATTATACGAAACAGCAATGACCGGAGAAAAGGCACTGACCAGTCTGATGTATGTACAGATGACACTGTACGCAGCCAAAAGCCAGAGAACGTACGCAAAGGTACGCGGCGAGGGCAGAGCGATGATGCGCCACACAGGGATCCACATGAATCAGTATTTAAGGGCTGCAGGGAATGACCTGGAAAGCTTTCGGATCCGCTTAAAGGAAACGCACCTGCCGGATGAACTTCAGCCGAAGGCGGGAGCGTTTCTGGTTCAGACGGTACATACTTTTGATACGACAGAGAAAAATCAGATGTACCGCCAGGAACTGCTGGGACTGGAAGCGAAAGTAAAAGAAATAGCAGAACAGATTGAAGGACTGCTGAAAGGCATGCGGGAACTTGGAGCATAAAGAGGAGAGAACAGGAATCGGAACAGCAAAACGGTTCCTGTTCTTTTTTTGCGGTCATAGGATAGAAAAACGGATTTGCAAATTATGAGAAATCCGTCCTTTTCTGACACTTTTCCGCCAACCGCCGGCTGGCAGGTGGACTTTTTTCCGGCAAAATGTTAGAATAAACCTATTCAGAGTCTGGTAAGGATAAAGGAGAAAAACGTTTTGGCAGAAGAAATTGCAGTGAAAGTGATTGCCCGGATCCACACGGATTTCCCGGAAAAGTTCGGGATTCCGCGGCAGAGCGGGCTGATTGAAGAATTAAAGAGTACGATCGTCTTTGAACCGGAGTTCCGCGATGCGAATGCGCTGCGCGGCATCGAGGAATATTCCCATCTCTGGCTGATCTGGGAGTTTTCCGAGGCTGTGCGCGACACCTGGTCACCGATGGTGCGGCCGCCGCGGCTTGGCGGAAACAAGCGGGTCGGTGTATTTGCAACGCGCTCTCCGTTCCGGCCCAATCCGATCGGGCTTTCTTCGGTAAAGCTGGAGCGTGTGGAGCAGCATCCGGCACTCGGGCCGGTGCTTCATCTGTCGGGGGCAGATCTGATGGATGGTACGCCGATTCTGGACATCAAACCGTATCTGCCGCATGTGGACAGCCATGCGGAGGCACTTGGCAGCTTTACGGAAAAGACGAAGGAATACTTTATTCCCGTTGAAATTCCGGATGAGCTGCTGGAAAAAATTCCGGCGGACCGCCGGGAGGCACTGAAAAAAGTGCTGGAGCAGGACCCGCGCCCATCGTATCAGAACAGTGAAGAGCGCGTTTACGGGCTTTCCTTTGCGGGAATGGAAATCAAATTCCAGATAAAGGACCAGGTGCTGCATGTCGTGGGGGCAGAGCGCGCCGGAACGTAAACCGGCAGGAAAAACAGGGGGATATACAAGAAAAATGGAGAAGGAGGAAACAAAAGTATGTTATATCCAAGTATGACACCGTCCCGGTTTGTCAGTGACCTTTCGGGCATCTGGGACTTTGCGACGAGCCAGAGTCTCCTGCGCGTGCAGGGCAACAAGAAGGGAATCTTCACCCGTGACCGCAAGCCGAAACTGGCGGCACATTATTTCCGGGAGAGATGGCATCAGATTCCGGATTTTGAGTATAAAAAATAAAGAACAGACAGGAAGAAAGTATGGAACGGAACGTAGATATAGACAAGATTTCAGATGGAAAACGATATGGAGCGAATGACATGGTAAAAGTGGGCTGCGACGACTGCCGCGGATGCTCCGCCTGCTGCCGCGGGATGGGCGACTCGATTGTGCTCGACCCGATGGATCTTTACCGGCTCGAGAGAAAACTCGGCAAAACGATGGAGGAGATTCTGACGGCGGGATATATTTCACTCCGCGTAGTGGACGGTGTGATTCTGCCGCATCTGAAAATGACGGAGCAGTCAGACCAGTGCAGTTTCTTAAATGATGAGGGCCGGTGCAGCATTCACGATGCGCGGCCGGGCTTCTGCCGGATGTTTCCGCTGGGACGGCTGTATGAGAACGGAACGTTTTCCTATTTTCTTCAGGTCAGCGAATGTCCGAAGGAGAATAAGACAAAAGTCAAAGTCCGCCGCTGGCTCGACACGCCGGAGCTCGGAAAGTATGAAGCGTTTACGAACGAATGGCATTATTATCTGAAAGAAAAACAGAACGAGGCGCGCCGGACAGAGGATGACGCGCTGCAGCAGCAGATCAGCATGGGAATTCTGAAGCTGTTTTATCTGCTTCCGTATGACACAAAGACCGATTTCTATGCGCAGTTTGCGGCGCGGATGGAAGCGGCAGGGAAAAACTGAAAAATAAACAGAAACAGGACAGCAGCCGTTGGTTCGAAAACAGAACCAGAGGCTGCTGTTCTTTGTATCGGTGGATCAAAGGCTGCAGGACATAGAAAATCAAAATCATATTATAAGCGGCGGGACAGTGTTCTGGCATAAGCGAGGAAGGCTTCGCGGGTTTCACGCTTCCGTCTGCGGCTGCAGAAGACGGTCTGTCCGTTTTTCAGCAGAACCTCGCCGGTTGCCTGCACGAGCGCAACGTGGGAGAAATTGATCAGCAGACCTTTTCCGTTGCGGAAAAAACGGCCGGTTGAGGCAAGACATACCGTCAGGCCGGCAAATGTGCACCGGGTTGAAAAGTCACCCTGAACGGTATGCAGAATCAGCCGGTGCTGACAGGCCTCCACATAGATGAGATCATCCAGCGGAAACCGGATTCGTTCTGAGGCGCCCTGTGTGATGATGACCGGAATTTCGAGAAGAACCGGATCGTTGGAATTCAATGGAAAAATCAACTCTGAATACAAAATTACCACCTTCTGAATTACTTACCGTTTGCGTCGATGTGCAGCCGTTCACGTCGAAGCGGTTGTCCGGCGCAGGAAAACATGATACTGTAACTATGAAATCATTACAGAAACGATCATACGATTACAAACTGTAGTTTAGCACATCCACAGGATTTCATTCAAGCCGAAAGGCCTCACTTCTGATAAAATCGTTCGACGAACAGTGACGCACCGCGACACCAGAACTCGAAAAAGATCAAAAAAGTAAACTCCATGTAGAAAAAACACAGAAAAGAAAGTGAAAATCGAAAGAAAAGGAGGCATAAGCAGATTGACGATGTGAGATAGATTTGGTATAATATTCCAAAAATAAATATTACATATAACATTACTATAAAAAGAAACACAAAGAGCAGATGGAGAAGATTATGAGGAAAGAAATGGAAGAAATCAGAGAAAAGGTACATACAACAGCAGATGCAGCATTATTCTTATGTTTTCAGGAGCTGAACGGAAGCCATTCCAAAGGTGTGATCCGCCTGCCGCTTCTGCATTACGATGTTCCGTTTGCGGGATACGGGGAAATGCTGCTTCGGATGAACCGGATTTATGATTTGCTCGGTATGCCGGATGCGGGAAGCTGTATGCGAAGCCTGCGGGAAGAAGAAAAAGACGAATGGGAATTTACGGAGGATATGAAAAACCGGCAGGAGACCACGCTTCCGGCCGGAACCGAGCGGATGGTCAGCATTCAGATTCAGTTCCGCCAGCACTGCAGTCTGCAGGGATTTCTGATCTGCGGAAAGCAGAAAGCCGGTTTCCGTTCGGCGCTGGAGCTTTTGTATCTGCTCGAAGACTGTCTGCGGGAGCAGGATGCCTGAAAACGGGAGAAGATGTCGAATAGAATGAGAGCGGGAGCTATGAAGGAAGAAAAAAAGATCAGAAAAAAAATTAAAATTGAGGATTTGCTGCCTAGGGATCCGGTCCGCGTCGATCTCGATGCGATTCTCGATTATGTCCAGGGGAAAGCAGTTCTTGTGACGGGAGGAGGAGGCTCCATCGGCAGCGAGATCTGCCGACAGTTAGCTGGCCACGGTGTCGGTCATCTGATCATTTTTGATATTTATGAAAACAATGCATACCAGATCCAGAAATCGCTGGAATGGGAGTTCCCGAGGCTTCACATGACGGTGCTGATCGGTTCGGTGCGGGATGAACGGCGGCTGCAGTCGATGTTTTCCCGTTACCGGCCGGATATCGTCTTTCACGCAGCGGCGCACAAGCATGTGCCCCTGATGGAGGACAGTCCGAACGAGGCGATCAAAAATAACGTGATCGGAACCTTAAAGACGGCGCGCACGGCAAGCCGGTATCACGTAAAAAAATTTATTCTGATTTCGACAGACAAGGCGGTCAATCCGACGAACATCATGGGAGCGAGCAAACGGCTCTGCGAGATGGTGATCCAGATGATTGGAAAACACAGCGCCACGGAGTTTGCGGCGGTGCGCTTTGGAAATGTACTTGGCAGCAACGGCAGCGTCATTCCGCTGTTCCGCCGCCAGATTGAGCACGGCGGGCCGGTGACGGTGACGCATCCGGACATCATCCGTTATTTTATGACGATTCCGGAGGCGGTCAGTCTGGTGCTCGAGGCGGGCGCGTATGCGAAAAACGGCCAGATTTTTGTCCTGAACATGGGAGATCCTGTCCGAATTGCGGACCTTGCGAAAAACATGATCCGCCTTTCCGGGTATGAGCCGGGAGTGGAAATCGAGATCAAGTACATTGGCCTGCGGCCGGGCGAAAAGCTGTATGAGGAGCTGCTGATGAATGAGGAGGGGATGCAGACGACAGAAAACACCCGCATTTTTATCGGCCGGCAGATTGCTTTTGATGAGACGGTATTCCGAAAACAGATGAAAGAACTCGAGCGGGCGGCGGAAAACGAATGTCCGGACATCTGCGAGAGGGTAAAGAGAATGGTGCCGGAATATCAGTACGAAGGAGAAAAGAAGCATGACGGACCTTCATATACATATTCTGCCGGGGGTTGACGACGGTTCCCCGAATCTGTCCACATCCCTTGAGATGGCGGAAATTGCGGCAAAGAGCGGAGTGTGTATCCTTGCTGTGACACCGCATGCAAACCAGACGGGAATCGAGGGCGTGGAGGATGGGTATGTCAATTACGATTCGGAGCAGCTTTTGGAGCTGTTTTACCGTCTGGAACAGGAAATCCGGAAGGAACACATCCCGATCAGCCTGGTGCGCGGCATGGAAATTATGAGCATCGGGCCGCTTAACGAAAAAATCAAAGAGAGAAAGCTGATACCGCTTCATGAAAGCCGCTATTATCTGATCGAGGTGCCGTTTGACATGGCACCGGACGGGATCAGAAGGCGGCTGATGGAATTTCCGGCCATGGGAAAGATCCCGGTGCTGGCACATCCGGAGCGGTATTTCTGCGTGCAGGATTCGCCGGAGCTTCTGTATGAGTTCCGGGAAATGGGCGCAGTTCTGCAGATGAACAAAGGAAGTGTATTTGGAAGATTTGGAAAAGAAGCAGAGCGGACAGCACAGTATCTGCTGGAAAACCGTCTGGCAGGCTGTGCGGCAAGCGATGCCCACCGCGTCAATTACCGGACACCGGACATGAGACCGATCCGGGAATTTCTGTCGGAGTGGTACGGTGAATCGTATGCGGAGCTTCTGCTGAAGGTAAATCCGAGGAGAATTCTGGAGAACCGGCCGGTTCTGTATGAGCCGTCTCCGGAACGAAGGCGGAAAAGACGCTGGTTTGTCTGAAAAACGAAAGACTAACTATTAAAAGTCAAGCCTTAAAATGATATTTTTTGAA